>NZ_CP021378.1:1107845-1426563 GCF_002215495.1 Porphyrobacter sp. CACIAM 03H1 | reverse complement strand
TGGTGGCCCTTTGCCGCAGGCGGGCTCGGCGCGCTGGCGCTGCTGGGCGGCGGCGCGCTCGCATGGCGGCGGCGCAAGGCGCGCCCGCTGCGCCTCGCCGCGCCCGCTGCCGCAGCCGAGCGGGAAAGCGCCGCCGCGCCCCCTGCCGCCGACCTTCCGCGCCTCGACCTCACGCTGGAGATCACCGCCGCGACCCGCAGCCTGATGATGTTCACGCTCGAATACCGGCTCGCGATCGCCAACCGCTCCGAGCGCGCGGTGAACGACCTTGCGCTCGCGCTCCAGCTCGCCTGCGCGCGGGCGAGCGGGGCGGGCAATGCCCCCTCGGCGGGCAGCGCGCAGGCGCTCCAGAGCATCGCGCGTATCGGCCCGCATCAGGCGCGCAGCATCACCGGCACGGTGCAGCTCCCGCTATCGGCCATCGCTCCGCTGCGGCAGGGCACGACCCCGCTGTTCGTGCCGCTCGTCCATGTCACGCTGGAGGGCGAGGGCCAGCGCCCGCTCGCCCGCAGCTTCGTGGTCGGCACGCCCTCGGCCAGCGGCCGCGTCCACCCGATCCCGCTCGACGTGCCGCCGGGGGCGCTCGCCGGGCTGGTCGCACAGGCCATCGCGCTTCCGCCTGCCTCCGCCGCTGCCTGAGCCCCCTCGCCCTTTGCACCGGCGACCGGGGGACGCTAGGGTCGCGGGCATGACCACGCTTCCTTCCGCCCTCGTCTCGGTCGAGTGGCTCGCCGCGAACTGCGAGGCGCCGGGCCTCGCGGTGCTCGATGCCTCGCACCACCTGCCCGCCGCCGGGCGCGATGCCTCCGCCGAGTTCGCCGCCGCGCATATCCCGGGGGCGCGCTTCCTCGGCCTTGCCAGCCTGTTCGATGCGGGCTCGCCCGTCCCCTATGCCTTGCCGACCCCCGACCAGCTTGCGGCGCGCCTCGCGCTGCTGGGCGTGCGCGGGGAGGACGCCATCGTGCTCTACGACGACAGCGCGATCCGCACCGCCGCGCGGGCGTGGTTCCTGCTCACCGCGATGGGCTGGCGCCATGTCGCGATCCTCGACGGCGGCCTTGCCGCTTGGCGGGCCGCCGGCCACCCGATGGCGCGCGGGGCGGAGCACGGTGAGGCGCTCGCCCCCGCCAACCTGCCGCCCCCGCGCCGGGTGCGCAGCAAGGCCGACATGCTCGCCAATCTCGCCAGCGGGGCGGAACAGGTGGTCGACGCGCGCTCCGCCGACCGGGTCTATGGCACCGGCACCGATCCGGTCCACGGCCTGCCGATGGGGCGCATCCCCGGGGCGCTCAACGTGCCCTTCACCGAGGTTCTGAACGCCGACGGCACCTACAGGACGCCGGCGGAAATCCGTGCCGCCTTCGCGGCGGCAGGCGTCGATCTCGACAAGCCGATCGTCACCACCTGCGGCAGCGGGGTGACGGCAAGCGTCCTGCTCTTCGCGCTGCACCTGGCGGGCGTCGACAGGACGGCGCTCTACGATGGCAGCTGGAGCGAATGGGGCGCCGATCCCGACACCCCCAAGGCGCAGGGGCCCGAGGCATGAGCGGCGGTGGAGACGAGAAGCACCTGAAGCCCGCGACCCGCCTCGTGCGCGGCGGGCGGCGCAAGGAGTGGACAGGGCCGGTGGTCAACCCGCCGGTGTGGCGCGGCTCGACCCATCTCTACGACTGCGACGCCGATCGCCACGCGGCGGGCGGCAACAATGCCGACGGGCAATTCTTCTACGGCAGGCGCGGCGCGCCGACCCAGTGGGCGCTCGCCGAGGCGCTGACCCAGCTCGAACGCGGCGCGCACGGCACGGTGCTCTGGCCGAGCGGCGTGGCGGCGATCGCGGGGTGCATGCTGGCCGTGCTGAAGCCGGGCGACCGGCTGCTGATGGCCGACAACGCCTATGATCCCACCCGCAGCATGGCGACGGGCCTGCTGGCGCGGCTGGGGGTGACGACCGACTTCTTCGACCCGCGCGACCTTGCCGCCTACGAGGCGCTGTTCGACCGGCCGGTGCGCGCGGTGTGGCTGGAGGCCCCGGGCAGCCTCACCTTCGAGATGTGCGACGTCCCCGCGCTCGCCGCCGTCGCCCGGGCGCAAGGCGCGGTGACCATGATCGACAACACCTGGGCGGGCCCGCTCGGCTTTGCCGCCCTGGATCATGGCTGCGACATCGTGATGATGAGCCTCTCCAAGCACGTCGGCGGCCATTCGGACCTGATGATGGGCAGCGCGAGCGCGGGCAAGCGCTGGTATGCGGCGCTGCGGCGCGTCTCGCAGGAGCTGGGGCAGGTGGTCTCGCCCGACGATGCCGCGCTGGCGGCCCGAGGTCTGAGGACGATGGGCGTCAGGCTCGAGGCGCAGACCCGCACGGCGCTGAAGGTGGCCGAGTGGCTGGAGGGCCGGCCCGAGGTCGCCCGCGTGGCGTGCCCGCTGCTCCCCTCCGATCCCGGCCACGCCCTGTGGCGGCGCGATTTCACCGGCGGCTGCGGCCTCTTCGCCTTCGTGCTGGCGAGTGACGACCCGGCAGCTTCGGCGCGGGTGGCGGACGCGCTGGAGCTGTTCGGCATCGGCTATTCCTGGGGCGGGTTCGAGAGCCTCGCCCTGCCGATCCGGCCCGAGGACTACCGCAGCCTCATGCCCGGCACCGGCGGCGCGCCGGCGCTGCGGCTGGCGATCGGGCTCGAGGACCCGGATGACCTGATCGCTGATCTGGCGCAGGCGCTGGAGCAGGCCGGGTGATCGTTCCCGCGCCCTCGCCCTCGCCCTCGCCCTCCCGCGGCGGCGGCAGCGAGGCGGTGGGCGGCGCCGACGTGCTGCGCGAGGACATCGCCGAACGCAGCCAGACCGTCGGCGGCATCGTCAACCGGCTCGATGCCTTCGCGCTCGAAGTCGGCGACTGGCGCGTCTCGGCCTTCGACGTGATCTTCGTGGCCGGCGCGGTGCTGCTGGTGCTCGCCCTGGCGATGCTCGCCACCCGCCTCACCCGCGCGGCCCTGCGCCGGATCAAGGGGCTCGACGGAACGCAGGCCGTGCTTGCCGAGAAGATCGCCACCATCGTCATCTGGGTGACGACCTTCCTTGTCGGTGTGGACCTGCTCGGCATCGACCTCACCGCGCTGACGATATTCTCGGGCGCCTTCGGCCTCGCCATCGGGTTCGGGTTGCAGAAGACCTTCGGCAACCTGATTTCCGGCATCATCCTGTTGATGGACAAGTCGATCAAGCCGGGCGACGTGATCGCGGTGGCCGACCAGTCCGGGCAGCAGACCTTCGGCCAGATCCGCCGCATCGGCATCCGCGCGGTCTCCGTGACGACCCGGGACGAGCGCGAATACCTGATCCCCAACGAGAACCTGATGATCAACCAGGTCGAGAACTGGTCCTATTCCTCCAGGAACGTGCGCATCCAGATCAAGGTCGGGGTCGCCTACGACACCGACATGGCGCTCGCGGAAAAGCTGATGCTCGAGGCGGCGGCCAAGGCGCGGCGCGTGCTCGAAACCCCGCCGCCGACGGTGTGGTGGACGGGGTTCGGCGACAGCTCGGTCGATTTCACGATCCACTGCTGGATCGACGATCCCGAGGAAGGCGTCGGCAATGTCCGCAGCGAGGTTCTGAAGAACCTGTGGGGCCTGTTCCGCGACAACGGGATCGAAATTCCCTTCCCGCAGCGCGATCTCAATCTCAGGCAGAGCGAGGCGCTCGACCGGATGATCGCGGCGCTGGGAGAACACCCCGCCCCGTCCCCGCAATAGTTCAGCTACGCGCCCGCCAACCCATTCTCGCTGGCACCCCCGCGCGCGGTGGCCCATCTGCGGCACCATGCGAACAACCGGCACCATATTTCTCGTCGGCGCGGGGCCGGGTCCGGTGGACCTCCTCACCCTGCGCGCCGCCCGCCTGATCGAGGGCGCGCGGGTGATCGTCCATGACGGGCTGATCGGCCCCGACATCCTGAGCCTCGCCCGCCCCGACGCGCGCCTGGTTTCCGTGGCGAAACAGCGCGCCCGCCACACCATGCCGCAGGAGGAGATCAACGCCCTGCTGGTGCGCGAGGCGCTTGCCGGCAACGATGTGGTGCGCCTCAAGGGCGGCGATCCCTTCATCTTCGGGCGCGGCGGCGAGGAGGCCGAGGCTGCCCGCGCCGCGGGCGTGCCGGTCGAGGTCGTCCCCGGCATTTCCGCCGCCAACGGCGCGGCGGCCGCGGCGCAGATCGCCCTCACCCACCGCGAAGCCTCGAGCACCGTCAGCTTCGTCGCAGGCCAGTGCAAGGGCCTCGCCGATCAGGACTGGTCGGGCCTCGCCGGCAAGGGCCGCACGCTGGTGATCTACATGGGCGTCTCGACCGCGCCGCAAATCGCCGAGAAGCTGATGGCCGACGGCCTCGCCCCCGAAATGCCCGTCGCCGTGATCGAGAACGCCGCCCGCCCGGAAATGCGCGTGCTGCGCGGGCTGCTCGCGGGGCTGCCCGATCTGGTCGAGCGCGAGGCGGTGAAGAGCCCCGCCCTCATCGTCATCGGCGAGGTCACCGCACGCGAGGACGCTGCCGTGGCCGCGCTCGCACAGGAGAGTGCTGAATGAAGATCCTCACCGGCAACGATCTGCGCACCGGCGCGGTGACATGGTGGAACGGCACCGGCTGGTCGCTGTTCGTCGACGATGCGGTCGATGTGGGCGAGGATGCCGAGGAAATCCTCGCCCGCGAGGAAGCCGCGCGCCGGGTCAACGTGCCCTATGCCATCGAGGCCACCATCGACGCCGCCGGGCACGTCCGCCCGGCCCATATCAAGGACCGGGTGCGCGCGCTCGGCCCGACCGTCCGGCGCGACCTCGCCGTGCCGACCGCACAGAAGACCGGCTGGGACTGGGTGATCTGATGCGCGGCTCCGGCATCACCCCCGCCGCCATCGCCTCGGCCTTCGCCTTCGCCGCCGCGCCCGCCGTCGCCGAAACCGCGCCCGCACCTGCACAGGCACGCACCACGATGGTGGTCGAGTGGACCCGCCTCAAGGCGCTGCCGGGCGAGCGCGCCAACCTCACCGCCTTTATCCATCTCAACTGGTTCGCGATGGACGCCAAGGCGGTCGAGCAGGGCCTGTTCACCTCCTACCGCCTGATCGCCAACCCCGCCCCGGACGGCGAGTGGGACCTACTGGTCGAAGTCGGCTACCCCACCCCGGCTGGTTACGACGATCCCGCCACCCGCACCGCCTTCGAGGCGATCCGCGCCGCGCACGAGGTGGTGCCGGTCGAGGGCAAGACCCTGCGCGAGCTCGGCACCATCCTCGGCACCGAGCGCCTCCCCGTTCTGACTGGAACCCGCTGATGTACCGTTACGATTCCTACGATCAGGCGATAGTCGATGCCCGCGTCGCCGAATTCCGCGATCAGGCCCGCCGCCGCCTCGAAGGCAAGCTGACCGAGGACCAGTTCAAGCCGCTGCGGCTGATGAACGGGCTCTATCTCCAGCTCCACGCCTATATGCTGCGCGTCGCGATCCCCTATGGCACGCTCGATGCACGGCAGATGGAGATGCTCGCCGACATCGCCGACAAGTATGATCGCGGCTACGGGCATTTCACCACGCGGCAGAACATCCAGTACAACTGGATCAAGCTGGAGGATTGCGCCGACGCTCTCGCGGACCTCGCAACGGTCGAGATGCACGCCATCCAGACCAGCGGCAACTGCATCCGCAACATCAGTAGCGATCACTTCGCGGGCGCTGCCGCCGACGAGGTGGTGGACCCCCGCCCCTATGCCGAGCTGATGCGCCAGTGGTCGAGCTTCCACCCGGAGTTCACCTACCTCCCCCGCAAGTTCAAGATCGCGGTGATCGCGAGCGAGAAGGATCGCGCGGCGATGCGGCTCCACGACATCGGCGTGCGCATCGTGAAGCGTGACGGGGAGATCGGTGCCGAGTTCTACGCCGGCGGCGGCATGGGCCGCACCCCGATGGTCGCCCCGCTGATCCGCGACTTCGTGCCGATCGACCAGTTCATCACCTATGCCGAGGCCTGCCTGCGGGTCTACAACCGCTACGGCCGGCGCGACAACAAGTACAAGGCGCGGATCAAGATCCTCGTCCACGAACTCGGCGCTGCGGAGTATGTCCGCCAGGTCGAGGAGGAATTCGCGCACCTGCTCTCGGTCGGCGTCGAGCCGCCGCACGAGGAGTTGGCGCGGATCGCCGCACACTTCGCCCCTCCCCCGTTCGTGTCGGGCGAGGTCGAGACACATAGCCTCTCGACGATGCTCGAAGCCAACGGCGGTCAGGGCAGCGCGTTCGGGCAATGGGTCCGCCGCAACACCCACGCCCACAAGGCACCGGGCTACGTCTCGGCGGTGATCAGCCTCAAGCCCGCAGGCGGCATCCCCGGCGATGCGACCTCCGAACAGATGCGCGTCGTGGCTCGCCTCGCCCGCGAATACTCGTTCGACGAACTCAGGGTGATGCACACGCAGAACCTGCTGCTGCCGCATGTGCGGATCGCGGACCTTCCGACGGTGTGGCAGGCGCTCGACGCGGCCGGCCTCGGCGCGGCCAACATGGACACGATCGAGGACATCATCGCCTGCCCGGGCCTCGACTATTGCTCGCTCGCCAATGCCCGCTCGATCCCGCTCGCGCAGCGCATTTCCGAGCGGTTCGCCGAGACGGGCCGGACCGAGGTGGTGGGCGAATTGAAGCTCAAGATATCCGGCTGCATCAACGCCTGCGGGCACCACCACGCTGGCCACATCGGCATCCTCGGCGTCGACAAGAAGGGGGTCGAGAACTACCAGCTCTCGCTCGGCGGTTCCGAGGCCGAGGACGTCAGCCTCGCCAAGATCACCGGCCCCGGCTTCGACGAGGACGGCGTGATCGCCGCGGTCGAGAAGGTCACCGACGTCTACCTCGCCCGGCGCAGCGGCGGAGAGCGTTTCCTCGATACCTACCGCCGCATCGGCATGGAGCCGTTCAAGGAGGCGCTTTATGGCCACGCGTGACGCCGTGTTTCCGGCCGGTCGGCAGGATCTCTACGAGCAATTCCGCTATTCGCCGGCGGTCCGCTCCGGCGGGTTCCTGTTCGCCTCAGGTCAGGTCGGCAGCCGGGAAGACGGATCGCCCGAACCGGACCTTGCCCGGCAAGCCGAGCTGGCTTTCGAGAACCTTGACGGGGTCCTCGCTGCCGCCGGTTGCACCTTCGCCGACATCGTCGACCTCACCGTTTACGTGGTCGATCCCGAGGTGATGCTGCCGCATTTCATCGCCGCGCGCGAGAAGTGGTGGGGCGAGCCTCCCTATCCAACCCTTACCGGGGTGGGCGTCACCTGGCTTTCGGGCTTTTCCATCGAATTGAAGGCGGTAGCCCGTCTGCGGGAGGAAGCGGCATGAGCACCAATCTCGGCACCAGCCCGGACGAGGTGCAGTTCCGCTTCCGCGACGACGAGCCGGTCGATCACGCCGCCGTCACCGTCGATTCCTGCTGCGATCAGACCAACGCCACCGCCGTCCGGATCGAGCCGGGCGACGATGCGCGGGTGCTGCTGCCCTTCCTCGACCGGCTGGCGCTGGTCGAGGTCAACTTCCCCGCCTTCGGCGACGGGCGCGGCTATTCCTCGGCCCGCATCCTGCGCGAGGCAGGCTACACGGGCGAGCTGCGCGCGGTCGGGCAGGTGCTGATCGACCAGCTCTCGCACATGCGGCGCTGCGGCTTCGACAGCTTCGCCCCGGACAAGCGCCTCGACGAGGAAGATGCCGCGCGCGCCTTCGCGACGTGGGAGAACGTCTACCAGCGCGCCGCCGATGCCCGTCGCACCATCGCGGACAAGCGCCATGAAGCCTGAACTCGGCCTCACCGGCAAGCCGCGCACCCGCGACAGCCTCGACCTCGCGCCGCGCTTCACCGAGCATGACGCCTTGCGGCTCAACCGCATGTTTCGCGGCAGCTCGACGCCGGAGATGCTCGAGGCGGTGATCCGCGATCGGCTGGCGGGCGACCTTGCCGTGGTCTCGAGCTTCGGGGCGGAGAGTGCGGTGCTGCTGCATCTGGTCGCCAGCGTCGACCCCACGGTGCCGGTGCTGTTCCTCGACACCGGCAAGCACTTTGCCGAGACGCTCGCCTACCGCGATCTTCTGGTGAAGCGCCTCGGCCTCAACCTCGTGGTGCTGACCCCCGATCCGGCGGACCTCGCCGCGAAGGACGAAACCGGCCTCAGGTGGTCCTACGATCCCGACGGCTGCTGCGAGATCCGCAAGGTCAGGCCGCTCGAGAAGGCGCTGGCAGGCTATGATGCGAGCTTCACCGGCAGGAAGGCCTTCCAGGCCGCGACGCGCGCCAACCTGCCGCGCTTCGAGATCGATACCTCCGACGCGCAGGGGCGGCTCAAGATCAACCCGCTGATCGACTGGGACGCAGGGCAGATCGAGGGCTACTTCATCCAGCACGACCTCCCCCGCCACCCGCTGATCGCGCAGGGCTATCCCTCGATCGGCTGCTCGCCCTGCACCTCGCAGGTGCTGCCTGGCGAAGACCCGCGCTCGGGGCGTTGGAAGGGCTGGGACAAGACCGAATGCGGCATCCACAAGCCGGGCGAGGAGCCGTTCCTGTAAGTCTTCGTCATTGCGAGCGCAGCGAAGCAATCCATGGATTGAAGATGCCGCTGTCGCAACGGCCGGGCCATGGATTGCCGCGTCGCTACGCTCCTCGCAATGACGAGGGTATAGCGCCTCAGACCCACCCCTCGCGCCGGTACCAGTCGGCGGTGGCCTTCAGCCCCTCCTCGCCCGGAATGCGCGGCTGCCACAGGCCCGGCGGGGGCTTGCGGTCGAAGCGGGCGACCCAGTTGGGGTGGCACATGTAGCCTACGCGGTCGGCGGTGAGCTTCGCCCTGTCGCCGCGCAGGCGCCGGTCGGCGCGGGCGGCGGCTTCGAGCACGCCGCGCGGCAGGTGGGGGGCGGCGACCCTGCCCCGGCCCATCGCCCGCCCGATCGCCGCGGCGAGTTCCTTGTGGCTCCACCCGCCCTCGCGCCCGTCGTCGGGTTCATAAACCTTCCTGCGGGTCGGCGCGGCGTTGCCGGCGGCGAGTGCCACGAGCAGCGCGGCGAGATCGTCGGCATGGATGATCGAGGTCGCCCCGCCCGGCGGCAGCGGCACCACGCCCCACTTGGCGGCACGGAACAGGTCGAGCATGTCGATATCGCGCGGGCCGTAGACGGCGGGCGGGCGCACCGTCGTCCAGTCGAGCCCGCTCGCCTCGACCAGCGCCTCGGCCTTCGCCTTGGATGCGCCGTAGAGCGACAGCTCCGGCTGGCGCGCGGAGAGCGAGGAGACGAACACCAGCCGCTTCACACCCGCCCCTTTCATGGCGGCAATCACGTTGGCAGTGCCGGTGACGTTGGCGACGGCGAATTCGGCAGGATCGTGCGTGTTGGTGAGGCCCGCGACATGGATCACCGCCTCCGCACCCTGCACCAGCGCGGCGAGCGCGTCCTCGTCGCCGAGATCGCCGCGCACCCATTCGACGCCCGCGCGCGGCGGCTGTTCGCGGCGGGCCAGCGCGCGCACCTGGTGCCCCTGCGCCAGCGCCTCGGCCAGCACCGCAGAGCCGACGAAACCGGTCGCGCCGGTGATCGCCAGAAGGCTCACAGCAGCACCATGTGGTCGCGGTGGATGACGCAGGAGCGCGGCGCATAGCCGAGGCGCTCGGCCTGATCCTCGGCGCGCTTGCCGGCGATCAGCTGCACCTCGGCGGCGTCGTATTCGGCAAGGCCCTGCGCGAGACGTTCGCCCTTGAGGCTCAGGACGCTCACCAGATCGCCGCGGCGGAAGGTGCCGGATACGCCCACGACACCCGCAGCCAGCAGGCTCGCCCCACCCTTCAAGGCCGCGGCGCAGCCCGTGTCGACGCGCAATTCGCCCGCAGGCGCCAACCGCCCGCCGAGCCACGCCTTGCGGGCCGAGGCGGCGCTTACCGGCAGGAACAGCGTCCCGGTTCCCGCTGCGAGAGCATGGGCGATCGGGGCCTCGTGCGTCCCGTTGAGGATGCCGAGCGCGATGCCGGCGCGGATCGCGATCTGCGCGGCCTGGAGCTTCGAGACCATCCCCCCCGAGCCGAGGCCCGAGGACGATGCCCCGCTCGCCATCGCCATCACCTCCGGCGTCACGGCTTCGACCACGGGCACCAGCGTTGCACCATCCTCGCGCGGGTCGCGGTCGTAGAGGCCGTCCACGTCCGACAGCAGCAGCACCAGATCGGCATTGGCCGCCTGCGCCACGCGGGCGGCGAGGCGATCATTGTCGCCGAAGCGGATTTCCTCGGTGGCGACCGAATCGTTCTCGTTGATGACGGGTATCACCCCCGCCTCGAGCAGCCGGTCGAGCGTCGCGGCGGCATTGAGATAGCGCCGCCGGTCTTCGAGATCGCCGAGGGTCAACAGCATCTGCGCCGCCGTGATCCCCTGGCCCCCGAGCGCACGGCTCCACAGGTCGGCGAGCGCGATCTGGCCCACGGCAGCGGCGGCCTGCGCGTCCGCGAGGCTCCCGCGCCCGCCCTTTGCCAGCCCCAGCCGCGCCGCGCCCAGCGCGATCGCGCCCGAGCTCACCACGATCACCTGCGCGCCATTGCGGCGCAGCGCCGCAAGGTCCGCCGCCATCTGCGCCAGCCACTCCGCCCGCGGGCTTCCGCCGCCGACCAGCAGCGCAGAACCGATCTTGACGACGATCCGCCGCGCGGTGGTGATGTCGGCCAAATTCTTCATGGGTGCTGCGTCAGCATCGCGTCAGATCAGAGCGGCGACCATTCGGGGGTGTCGCCGTCATCCTCGACCTCGACGGCCTTCGTCTCGGTCGCGGTGCGATCCGGCAGGTAGCCGAGCACCGCGTCGAGCAGGTCGGGAATGCCCGCGCCGGTCGCGCCCGACACCGCGAAGACCTGCTCCGCGCCGGCGGCCAGCAGTTCCTGGCGGAAACCCTCGACCAGTTCGGCATCGGCGAGGTCGAGCTTGTTGAGCACCACCAGCCGGGGCTTTTCATCGAGGCGCGTGTGCTCCTTGTCGCCATAGGCCGCCAGCTCCTCCTCGACGATGCGCATCGCCTCGACCGGGTCGGCATCCTCGGTGCCGGTGATGTCGATCAGGTGGATCAGCACCCGGCAGCGCTCGATATGGCCGAGGAAGCGGTCGCCAATCCCGACGCCTTCGGCCGCGCCCTCGATCAGCCCCGGAATGTCGGCGAGCACGAATTCGCGCCCCTTGTGGCGCACGACGCCCAGCTTGGGGACCAGCGTGGTGAAGGCGTAGTCGCCCACCTTGGCCTGTGCGTTGCTGACCGCGTTGATGAAGGTGGATTTGCCGGCATTGGGCAGGCCGACGAGGCCGACGTCGGCAAGCAGCTTGAGCCGCAGCCACACCCACATTTCCTCGCCCGGCATCCCCGGCTGGTGCTGGCGCGGGGCGCGGTTGGTCGAGGTCTTGTAGGAGGCGTTGCCGCGCCCGCCCATTCCGCCTTCGAGGAACACGACGCGCTGGCCGACCTCGGTGAAGTCGGCGAGCACCTCCTCCTTGTCCTCCGAGAGGACCTGCGTGCCCACCGGCACCTTGATTACGAGCGGCTTGGCAGAAGCGCCGGTGCGGTCCTTGCCCATGCCGTGCCCGCCGCGCGGGGCCTTGAAGTGCTGCGAATAGCGGAAGTCGATCAGCGTGTTGAGCCCGGCGACCGCCTCGAACACGATGTCGCCGCCGCGCCCGCCGTCACCGCCGTCGGGGCCGCCATATTCGACATATTTCTCGCGCCGGAAGGAGACGGCCCCGGGGCCGCCTCCGCCGGACTTCACGTAAATCTTGGCCTGGTCGAGGAAATGCATGGCGGCCCCCTACGCAAATTCTGCTGCGAATGCGAGGGGAATGGCGCCCGGCTCACACTCCGTTCGCCTCGCGCGACGTCGGGAGGCCATCGCCAAGGTGTCTCGACTACACTCGACACGAGCGGAAGTTGTTCAGAGCCGCGCGATGAAAGGCGCGAGGTGGTCCGGCACCGCGTCCGGCGTGTGGATCAGGCAGGCGAGCACCTCGGCGCTCTCCACCAGCCGCGGTCCGGGGCGGTTGAACAGGTGGTGGCCGTCGACCGCATAGACCCGCCCCTCGCGCACCGCCCTGAGGCTTCGCCAAGGCTCCCCGGCGAGAAGCGCGCGGGCTTCGGGCAGGGTCTGGGCGAGCTGGTAGCCGCAGGGCATGAGCACGATAATGTCGGGATCGGCAGCGACGACCGCTTGCGTATCGATCCAGTGCGAATGGACCCCGGGCGCGGCGAGCAGCGGCTCGGCCCCGGCGGCGGTGACGAGTTCGGGCACCCAGTTGCCGGCGACCATCAGCGGCTGGATCCACTCGACCGCGAGCATGGTCGGGCGAACGGCCGGGGCAGCGGGGAGCGCGCCGAACCCCTCCCGCATCCGCGCCGCCGCCTCGGCGGCGCGCTCGGGCACGCCTGCCGCCTCGGCCACGCGCTGGAGATCGCCGAACACGTCCGCCAGATCGTCGGGTGCGAGCGACACCAGCACGGGCGGCGTCCCCACCCAACTCGCCAGCGCCTCTTCCAGATCGGCGGGTGTCACCGCGCAGACGGCGCACTGGGCCTGCGTGAGGATGACGTCGGGCTTCAGCGATTTCAGCAGGGCAGCATCGACATCATAGACCGACAGGCCCTTCTCGACGATCGCTTTGACCCGGTCCTCGATGGCTTGCGAGGTCAGGCCCTTCTCCAGCTTGGTCGAGGTGCAGACGGGCAGCGCCTTCACCGCCGGGGGAAAGTCGCATTCGTGCGATCGGCCGACGAGGTTTTCCTGCAATCCCAGCGCCACCGCGATCTCGGTGGCGCTGGGAAGCAGCGAGACGATCCTGATCGGCGGGTTCATCGCGCCTGCGAGGCCTCCAGCCCGGGGATGCGTGCGAGCACCTGCCAGCCGAGCCACAGCCCCGCGAACCACAGCGCGTCATTCAGTGCGATCAGCCCGGCGATCTCCGGCGCGAACAGCGCCGGGTCGCCGAACGGCAGCGCATAGGCGAAAAGGCTCAGCTCGAACGCCGCGAAGGCGGCGAGGAAGGCGAGGATCGGCCCTCCCCTGACAGCCCTTGCTGCCGCGTAGGCGACGAGGCTCGAGGCGAGCAGCGAGAGACCCGCGGCAAAGGTCGGCCCGTCCCACGGGAAGCCCATGAGTCCGAAGCCGAGCACCTGGTTGCCGAGCCAGCACCCCGCCACGCTCGCCAGCCCGCGCCGCCCCGGCATGGCGAGCGCGGCGATGGTGGCGATGGCCGCGAAGGGCATCATGCAGGCGAGCACCACCGTGCCGCTCAGTGTCGTCGCGGCAAGGATTGCGGGGAGCGCCAGCGGCGTGAGCGACTTGTGAAGTCCGGTCATGTCCGCGCCTCCCGTCAGAACCGCGCCTCGACGCCCACGGCTGCCGAGCGGCCGGGCGAGACGAAGCTGAAGACCTGCTCGTATTCCTCGCCCAGCAGGTTATCGACCCGCGCGAAGCCGCTGATGCGGTCGGTCAGCTTCACCCGGGCGTTGAGGTTCACGAGGGTGTAGTCGTCCAGCTGCACCCGCACCGGGCGGAAGCTCGGATCGGTGAAGGCATCGTCGAGCGCCGCGCCGTTGTGGCGCACCACCAGCGTCGCCGAGGCGGCATCGCCCGGCGCGGTCCAGGTGAGCGCCGCGCTGGCAATGTGGTCCGGCCGGCGCACCTCCTCCCGTCCGTTCTCCTGAGCATCGAGGTAGCTGTAGGCGGCATCGAGGCTCCACTGAGGGCTCAGCCGCGCGCTGAGCGACACTTCCACCCCCCGCTGCCGGCTTTCCGTGAGGCGGTTGGCGGGGGTCGCGATGAAGGCCGGCGGCGGGAAGGTGGTGAAGATCTCGCCCTCCAGCTCGCTGTCGAAATATGTGACCGCCACGCTGGCACTGTCGCCGATCTGCTGGTCGAGGCCCACTTCCCACCCCGTCGACTTCTCGGGACGCAATGCGGCATTGCCGATGAAGCGTCCGTCGACGAAGCCGTAGAGCTCGAAGAAGCCGGGGTTCTTGACCCCGCTCCCCGCCGCCGCGCGCAGCCGGGTGGTTTCCGTCAGGCGCCAGCCCGCGCCGACGCGGAAGGTGGTGGCGTCCTGGAACAGGTCGTTGATGTCGTGGCGCAGCGCGGCGGAGAGATCGAAGGCCGCTCCGCTGTAGCGATATTCGCCGACCAGCCCGACCTGCTCGATCTCGCGCCGTTCGTCGAAGACGAAGCCGCCGGGCGTGGCGTTGCGGAAGCCCTCGACCTCGTAATCGGCGGCGAAGGTGAGGTTGTGCCGATCCGCCAGCCTCAGCGCGCTGACATAGGACGCCTTGACGCGGTCGCCTTCGGAGGAATTGGAGCGCCCGAACGGCCCGAAGGTGTCGCGGGTGATGTCAGCGATCTGGGCCGAGAGATCATGGGTCCAGCGCCCGTCCAGCGCCTCGGCCCGCGCACCGACGAGGGCGTAGACCGCCTCGTTGGTGAAGCGCGTCCGGGGTGAGTCGATCACGAGGCCGAAGGTCGGGCTTGCCGGGTTGAAGTCCTGATCGTTGAACAGACCCTCGGTGCGGATGAAGCGGGCGGCGGCGCGCAGCTGCAGGCCGTCCGCCACGTCCACACTGCCCTTGCCCGCAAGGGTGTAGCTGTCGCGCCCGATATCGCGGGTGCCGCCGCGCGCGTTGGGTTGGCCGTCGGTGCTGACGACCACGGCGGAGAGCGCCGCCTCCCAAGCATCGCCCGCCGCGCCATATCGGACCGCGCCGTTCACCGTGCCCTGCGTCCCGCCCTCGACCCTTGCGGCGAGGCCCGGCACGTCGCGCCCGCCGGCGCTTTCATAGGCGACGACGCCGCCGATCGCGTCGGGGCCGTAGAGCGCGGACTGCGGCCCGCGCAGCACCTCGAGCCGCGCGCCGATATCGGCCTGAAGCGTGCCGATATCGAACTCCCCCGCGAAGGGATCGGAGACCTCGATCCCGTCGACCAGCACGAGGACATGGTTGGCCTCGCTGCCGCGCAGGCGGATCTGGGTCTGCCCTGCCACGCCCGCGACCGCCACGCCGGGAACATCGCGCAGCACGTCGGCGATGTCGCGGGTCTGGCGCTGTTCGAGCGCTTCGGCGGTGATGATCGTGTAGGCGCCGTTGTAGGCCCTGACGCTCACCCCCTCACCGCGGCTGGCCGTCACGAGGATGGGCTCCTCGAGTGCCGGGTTCCCGTCCCGGCAGCCATCGACGCACACCGCGTCCTCGTCCTGCGCCAAAGCAGGCGCAGCCCAAACCAGCGCCGCCGCAGCGACGCTTCCCAGCAATGCAGAATTCTTCACGGATTCCTCCCGTCACAAGCAACATGGTGGCTGCGGGGAAGCCCCCACAGCCCGGCGATGTCGCTCACAACGAAAGTCTGTTTCCGCGCCTGGCCAACCCCTGAACCAAGCAAAGAGCGACACGCCCCGGTCGGTCTCCTGGCTCACGGATCGCCGCATGGGATGCTCGCCTTCCCGGATGGCCCGAAGACCCCCAGTGGCTGCCCTTCGAAAAGGGAGCGCACCCCACACTCACCGCTTACAGTTGCAGGGACAGCTGCGGATTTGCACCGCATTCCCGTTACCTTGGCGCGGGAGCGTGGATAACGTCAGGTTCGGCTGACGGCAAGTGATGTAAAGAACAGTGTTCGACGAAGGCACTGTGTCGGCCCGTAAGGCCGCAAGCGCGAACGCGCGCCCGAGCCTTTGCGAGAAAGCCAAGGCGGACGGATGTCCGCCGCCCGGCGCTTGAGGGCGAAAACAAACAATCCAGTTTTCTGGCGAAGCTAGAAAACTGGTGGAGCCGAGGGGGATCGAACCCCTGACCTCGTCATTGCGAACGACGCGCTCTCCCAGCTGAGCTACGGCCCCGTTCCAGTTTTCGCGCCCGCCGCACACCCCGTGGGGGAGCGGGCGAGCGCGCGCATTAGCGGGAAGAATCGCCGCGTGCAACGGCGATTTTGCGCCGCGCGGGTGCCCGCATTAGGGCTTGCGCGGCGGGTTGGCGGTGGCAGGCGCGATCGGCTGGACCACCGGCTGCGAGGTGACGCCCTCGTTGACCGGGATGACCGGCACGGGGAGGCCCGTGACCGGATCGATCACGGTTTGCGCCGCAGGCCCTTGCCCGGCGGCCACGGCCCCGGCGCGGTGCTGCTGCACCGCAACCCAGCCGGGCTGGGAGGGGCCGTACTGCGCGCCCCACTTCGCGTCCCATTCCGCAGAGGCGCGCTGGTAGCCCTCGTATTCATCGAAGAACTGCTCGAAGGGCAGCAGCAGACCGTCGAAATTGCCCTGCGCAAAGGCGAGGGGATCGGTCGGCGGGGCGGCCAGCGCGCGGTTCGCCATGTCGAGCGCGGCGCGGCAGAACCCGGCGCGCGCGGCCGGCTCGGCGAAGAAATTGTAGACCTGCGTGGTGTAGCCGTCGCGCGCCACGATCGCATCGCGGCGGGTGCGGTGACGGCTGGCATAGGTCTTCTCGAGCCGGTCGTTGACCGCCTTCAGCGATCGGACGTTCTTCGTCAGGAACGCGCGGTAGCCTTGCAGGATCGGCTCGTATTCGGGGGCGAGGCAGTTGAGCGCAGCGACGTTCCAGGCAGAGCGCAGGTTCCAGACCAGCTGGTCGTTCGTGAGGTTCGAATTGACCGTGATGCGCCGCCCGTCGGGGCCCTTGGCGGGGAGGTCCATCACGTAATGCGCCCCTCCGGGCGGCAGCGGGCGATAGGGCACGGCCTCGACCACCGGCGGCGGCGGGGGCGGCGGGGGCGGCGGCGGCGGCGGTGCCGGGGTGGCGCAGGCGGCCAGTAGCGCGCCGCCGGCTGCCAGCGTGGTGATCGCGAGGCCGAAGGGGGTGCGCGTGGTGGTGCCACGGGCATCGGGACGGGTCGGGGTATGCGAGGCCGCGCTCATCGGGGGTATCTCTCTCCTGCTGCGGGTTGTGCCAGCCGCTCCGGGGCGACAATGCGCGCCCCCGGCTTGCTCCAGCCTGAAGCGCCCGCGATAGCCGCGCCGGACAGCAATGCAAATGCCCGAGACCTCATGAAGGCCCCGGGCATCCGACATTTCAACACCTGTGCGCCAGGCCGAGGCCCGGACGGCGACCGGATTACTCGCGGTTGCCGAGGAAGCTGAGCAGGAACTGGAACATGTTGATGAAGTCCAGGTAGAGGCTCAGCGCGCCGAGGATCACGGCCTTGCCCGCGAATTCGGTGCCGCGCAGGTACTGGTACTCGTTCTTCAGGCGCTGCGTGTCATAGGCGGTGAGGCCCGCGAAGATCAGCACGCCGATGAAGCTGATCGCGTAGTGGAACGCCGGCGACTGCAGCCACAGGTTGAGCAGCGAGGCGACGATCAGGCCGATCACGCCCATGATCAGGAAGCTGCCGAAGCCCGACAGGTTCTTCTTGGTGGTGTAGCCCCACAACGACAGGCCGGCGAAGGCCGCCGCGGTGGCGAAGAAGGTCGTGGCGATCGAGCCGCCGGTGTAGATCAGGAACACCGACGAGAGCGACAGGCCCATCAGGATGCTGAAGCCCCAGAACAGCGCCTGCAGCGTGCCGGTGCTGAAGCGGTTCGCGCCGAAGCTCATGGCGAACACCACGGCGAGCGGCGAGAGCGCGACGATCCAGCGCAGGATGCCGCCGGTGAAGATCGCAGCCGCAGTGCCGCTGGTGAAGGCCAGCAGCGCGACGATCCCGGTCAGCAGGATGCCCGAGGTCATGTAGTTGTAGATCGAGAGCATGTGCGAGCGCAGGCCCTCGTCATAGCTCACGCGGCCGGCGACATCGCCTCCGGCGCGGGGCACGGAGCCAAGCCGCTGCGCATTGCGCGAGGTGTCATTCCAGTCAGCCATTGCGAAACCCTTGATCCTTGGTTTGCGGAGCGCGGGAAAAGCCCGCGCTCTCCATGCAGGCGAATATCGGGGTTTCGCCTGCGCATTTCAAGCGAAACCGGATTGCAAAGGGCGCAATTCGTTCAGATTAACAGAGGTTAATCTTAACTGCCTTGCGAGAGCGCCGCACCCTTGTCGCGGGTGGCGCGCAGCGTGTCGGCCAGCAGGCGGCGCAGCGCGTTATCGGCGTCGAGCACGTTCAGCCCCTCGCGGGTCATGCCTCCCGGGCTGGCGACGCGGTCGGCAAGGGTGGCGGGGGAGGCGTCGGAGGCCGCTGCCAGCGCCGCCGCGCCTTCGACCGTGGCGAGCGCGAGCTTGGCGGCGGTCGCCTCGTCGCAGCCGAGATCGATGGCCGCCCCCGCGAGCGCGTCGATGAAGCGATAGACGAAACCCGGCCCCGATCCGGCGAGCGCGGTGACAAGATCGAACTGCGCCTCGTCCTCGAGCCAAACGGCGCTGCCCAAGGTATCGAACAGGGCGAAGACGGCATCGCGCCCTGCGGCGCCAAGGCCAGCCTCGGCGAGGATGACGGGCGACTTGTTGATCCGCGCGGCGAGGTTGGGCATCACCCGGACATGCGCGTTGCCATGCGGGAAAGCGGCGGCAAGCTGGGCGAGCGTGATCCCGGCGAGCAGCGAGCAGACCGTGCGGCCTGGCGTCACCTCCTGAAGCCCCGGCCCGAGCGCAGCGAGTTGCTGCGGCTTGAACCCGAGCAGCACGGCGTCATGCGATCCCGGCACTTCGGCCGCCTCGCGATAGAGCGCCACCCCCTCCGGCGCCTCCGGCAAGGCCGGATCGAGCACCGAGAAACGCGCAGGCGCCTCGCCCGCCGCTAGCCACCCGGCAAGCATCGCCCCGCCCATGTTGCCGCAGCCGATGATGAGGAGGTGGTTCATACGCAACATCCGTTCGCCCTGAGCTTGTCGAAGGGCAGTCCTTCTTCTTCGATCGAAGCGCAACAAAGAAGTGCAGGGCTTCGACAGGCTCAGCCCGAACGGGGATCGGGTCTAAGGCCCTAGGCCTCGCCCGCCGCATCCACCATCGCCGCCTCGAGCGCGGCACGGGGGGACTTGCCGCCCCACAGCACGAACTGGAAGGCGGGATAGAAGCGGTCGCATTCGTCGATCGCGCTCTCGACCAGCGCCTGCGCCATGTCGAGGCTGAGCCGCCCGGCATCGCCCAGCAGCGCGCCGTGGCGGTAGAGCAGCACGTCGCCGTTCGACCAGATGTCGAAATGCCCCAGCCACATCTGCTCGTTGACGAGGCACAGCAGCTCGTAGGCGGCGGCGCGCTTGTCGTCGGTGACGCGAATGTCGGGCAGGCAGAGGAACTGGAGCACGCTGTCCTCCGCCCGCCAGATCGCGCGCAGCTGGTAATTGGCCCAGCTGCCCTGCACCTCGCCGGTCATCTCGTCCTCCGAGACCATCTCGCAGGGCCACCCGCGCGCGGCGAAGAGGCTGGCGAGCATCTCGACGGGGGCGGCATCGTCCTCGGCGGAATAGTCCATGTCAGCTGCTCTCATGGCCTGGCTTTCGCGGGGCGGGGAAGAGGTTCGTTCACCATCGCGGCGATGGATGGACGCTTGAGGGGGCGATTGGCAATCGCTCAGGTTGGGGCGGCTGGGGAGAACCGGACAAGCTTGTGCAAAGCCTGTGCACAGATACCCGCTCCTGCTACTTAAGCGGTTGAACCGCCTCGCCTTCGTCGCTCAGCCACAGGAAGCTGTCGAGCCCCTTGCCCTTGAGTTCGCGCACCAGGGCCTGGGCCTTGTCGCGGTTATCGAGCGGACCGACGACGAGGCGGTTGGTCTCGCCCCAGCGCGCGGTGTGGGGCTTGAGCTTCGCCAGCGCCGCCCCGCCCTCGCGGCTGATCCGGCGCCAGTCGAAACCGAGCGCGTCGATCTTCTTCCCCGTCGCGACCTGCACCCAGACGCGGCTGGGATGGACCGGTTTGGGCGGCTCCTTGGGCTTGGGCTTCTCGGTCGGCTTGGCGACCGGCGGCGGCGGCGGGGCCTCGCGCCGGACCGCGATTCGCGACAGGTCGACCGCATCGCCGCCGACCTTGGCATCGGGCAGCGGCGCACCGAGATCGGCAAAGGCATCGGCCACCCGCAGCGGCGGGGATGGAGGTGCCGTGAAAGGCGCAGGTGCGGGCGCGGGCGCCGGAGTGGAGGTCTGAACGGGCGCGGCGGCGGGCGCGGTCGAGACCGACACGGGCGTGACGGTCGCCACCCGCTCAGCTGCAGGCGCAGGTGCGGGCGTGGACACAGCCGCAGGAGTCGGCGAAGGCGCAGGCGTTGGCGCCGAACCGATGGCGGCGGCCGAGACCGGCTGGGCATAGACCACCGTCGCCGGCGGCGGGGTTGGCACGCTCGGTGAACGGGCATTGAGCGGCGGGCCGGAGGGCGCAAGGCGGCTCTCCGCGCGCTCATCGGCGGCGAAGCGCGCAAGGCGCGGGTCGTCGCGGCCGATGTCCGCCGCACGCGGGAAGATGCCGAGGTTCGCCGCCGCCGCCTGCTGCGGTTTCGTCAGGCGCGGCATGTAGCCGAGATAGGGCACCAGCCGGGTCGCGAGATCGCGCGGCATGACCTGCTCGACGATTGCCGTCGCGCGGTCGCTCTCGCCCATGATGGCAAGGCCGAAGGCGCGGGCGCGCTGGGCGGCCATGTCGCGCCGGTCGAGCAAGGGGCGAAGCGTCTCCTCGAAGCGCGCGCGGTTGCCGGTGATCGCGTGGCTGATCGCGAGGCGGCGGCGCGCCTCGTCGTTCGCCGGATCGATCTGGAGCGCCCGGGCATAGGCGGCCTGCGCGGCCGGTTGCTCGCCGACGAGGTCGAGCGTCAGCGCACGGTCGGTCAGCACCTCTCTCTCGGGCGCGCCGCCCGCCAGCGCGCGGTCGAACTGGACCAGCGCCTCGCCGGCCCGGCCCGCGCGCAGATAGACCGAGCCCAGCCCCTGCGCGACCGCCGGATATCCCGGATCGACCTCCGCCGCACGGCCGAAGAAGCCGATCGCCGCCTCGAGATCGTCGACCCCCAGCGCCGCCTGCCCCGCCTCGATCAGCGTGTCGCGATCGCGCGGCATCTTGGCGAGGGCAATGAGCGCGCGGTTGAGGCGCTGTACCTCGGGCGAAGGCAGGGCCTGCACCACCGGCTGCGCCACCACGTCCTGCGCCCGCGCGCCGTCCGCAGGCAGAACCGCGCCGCCGAGCGCGAGCGTGGCAAGGATAGAAAGGCGCGACACCATCAAGCGGGCCCTAGCAAGCGCAGCCCCGCACGCCAGCGACGCTGCGACACGGCGCGTCTGGCGCGCGGCTACTGGTTGTTCTGGCGACCGAGGAAGCGCGGGATGCTGAGCGCCGGACCATCATCGTCGCCGTCATCGTCGTCCTCGTCGCGCGCGGTGCTGCGCGAGAGATTAGCCATCCGTTCGAACAGCGTGCTGCCAGCGCCGGCACCGCCGCCGCCCTCGCCGCCGCCCACGAGCGGGCGACGCCGGCCGCCGAGCCGCGCCTCGACCGGGCGATCCTCCGCTGCGAGCCGGTCGGCGCTGGCGAGCAGATCGTCCTGCACCGGGCCCTCGGGCGCGTCGGAATAGGGCGCGTAGCCATCGTCGAGTTCGAGCGCGTCGTCCTCCTCGTCGTCGGCCGCCGAGGCCCCGGCCGGCGTGCCCGCGCCGTAGCCGAAGCCCGGCGCATCGTCGGCGCCGCGCAGGCCCGCGAGCGGATCGACGATGTCGTCGACGTCGTCCTCGTATTCCTCGCCGTAACCGTCCCCGGCCTGCATCCCGGTCAGCTCGAAGGGCGCGGCGGTACCGTAATCGCCTTCGTCCTCGTCGTCTTCGCCGAGGTCGAGCGTTTCGTCGTCATAGCCGGTTGCAGCCGCCCCTGCGGCTGCTGCAGGTGCCGCGAAGCCGAAATCGGAGGTCGGCGCGGGGGCCGGGCTGGCGGTGGGAAGTTCGCCGAGGCCCTCGTCCTCGGACAGTTCGAGCACCGGACGCTTCGGCGCCCGCGCCCCGCCGAGCGAGACCGGCTGCGGCCGTTCGGACTGGCCGATCGCGCTCTGCTCGATGCCGGTGGCGACCACCGAGACTCGGATCTTGCCCTTGAGGTCGGGGTTGAAGGCGCTGCCCCAGATGATGTTGGCGTCTTCATCCACCAGTTCGCGGATGTGGTTGGCGGCCTCGTCGACCTCGAGCAGGCGCATGTCCTCGCCGCCGATGATCGAAATGATGACGCCCTTGGCGCCGGCCATGCTGACGCCGTCAAGCAGCGGGTTGGCGATCGCCTGCTCCGCCGCGTCGAGCGCGCGGTTCTCGCCCTCGCCTTCGCCGGTGCCCATCATCGCCTTGCCCATCTCGCTCATCACCGAACGCACGTCGGCGAAGTCGAGGTTGATGAGGCCCGGCATCACCATCAGGTCGGTGATCGAGCGCACGCCCTGCTGGAGCACCTCGTCGGCGAGCTGGAAGGCCTCCTTGAAGGTGGTCTCCGCCTTGGCGACGAGGAACAGGTTCTGGTTGGGGATCACGATCAGCGTGTCGACGTGCTGCTGGAGTTCGTCGATCCCGGCCTCGGCGGCACGCATCCGCCGGGTGCCTTCGAACAGGAAGGGCTTGGTCACGACGCCGACGGTCAGCACGCCCATGCGGCGCGCGGCCTCGGCGATGACGGGCGCGGCGCCGGTGCCGGTGCCCCCGCCCATCCCTGCGGCGATGAAGCACATGTTGACGCCCTCGAGCGCCTTCTCGATCTCGGCCACGGTCTCTTCCGCGGCGGCCTTGCCGACCTCGGGACGCGCGCCCGCGCCGAGCCCGCCGGTGATGTCGGGGCCGAGCTGGATGCGCTTTTCCGCCGGCGAGGTCGCCAGCGCCTGGGCATCGGTGTTGGCGACAATGAACTCGACGCCCTCGATCTCGGCGGCGATCATGTTGGCGATCGCGTTGCCGCCGGCCCCGCCGATCCCGATGACGGTGATGCGCGGGCGCAGATCGTCGCTCGCCGCGGGTCCGATATTGATGCTCATCTGCTGGTCCTCCAGACGCCGGGGATGGAAATTTTCACCTTATTCCCCCGCGTTTTTCCTCTCTGACATAATCGCCATGCACATTTTATAGCGGCAAAACCCTTATCCACAGCATCGCCGCATGCTTTGCGCGCTCAGAAATATTCCCTCAACGCGCGGAACAGGCGCATCAGCAGCGCCAGGAAGCCGCTCTCGCGGGTGAAGGCCTTGTACACCCCGCCGCGCCCCGCGCCTACCGCGCGAATATCGACCGGATCGTCGGCCGCGTAGAGGCACAGGCCCGCGAGCGTCGCGAAGCCCGGCGCGTGGTGCGCCTCGGGCATCCCAGCGAGCTGCGGCGGGCGCCCGAGCCGCACCGGCTGGCCCAGCGCGCCCTGCATGAAATCGGCCATCCCGGCGAGCTCCGCCCCGCCGCCGGTCAGCACCACCTGCCCCGCGCGGCTCCCGGCGAAACCCATGGTCTTCAGTGCCTTGCCGATCTCGCCGGTCAGCACCGACAATTGCTGGGTCACCACCGCGATCAGCTCGGCGCGCACGATGCGGTTCTTGTCGTCGGCCCCGCGCGCCAGCGGACCGGAGGGGACGCCGCCCTCGCCGCCCTCGGTCCCGATTTCTCCGGGCCCGCTGACGGGGATCAGCTCGCGGTGATCGGACGGGCTGGCGATCGCCGAGCCGGCGACGCATTTCAGGCGCTCGGCCTGCGAGCGGCGGATGCCGAAGCTCGAGGCAATCGCGTCGGTGATCGATCCCGATCCCATCGGCACGGCCTGGAGACCGAGCAGCATCCCGCCCGCGAAGACCGCAACATTGGTGATGTCGGCCCCGATCTCGACCAGCGCGACGCCCAGCTCGCGCTCCTCCGGGGTGAGGCAGGCATGCCCTGCAGCAAGCGGCGCGGCGACCACGCCCTCGACTTCGAGATGGGCGTTCTGCACCGCTTCGGTGAGGTTCCTGACCGGCGCCCCGTCGGCGAGCATCACGTGGATGTCGACCCCCAGTCGCTCGGCATGCAGCCCGCGCGGATTGGCGACGCCGTGGGCGCCGTCGAGCGTGTAGTGCGCGGGCTGGGCGTGGAGCACCTTGCGCCCGTCGGGCTGGATCATCGCTTGCGCCTCGACCAGCAGCGCCTCGACATCCTCGTCCTCGATCCGCCGCCCGCCGATCTCGATGTCGACCGAGACGACATGGCTGGCAAGGCCCGCACCGGCGCAGGCGATCCAAACGCTGCGCACGGGGGTGCCTGAGGCCTTCTCGGCCCGCTCGACCGCATCGCGGATCGCGTGGCTGGCGGCGGCCATGTCCGTGACATAGCCCCGCTTCACCCCCGCGCTGGCGCGGTGGCCGGAGCCGAGTACCTGCAAGTCGCCGTTCTCGGTCTCGCCCATGATCATGGCCGAGATGCGGAACGAGCCGATGTTGACCGCGGCATGGGTGCGCGCAAGGCGGCGCGAGGGGGTGGAAGCGCGCGAGGCCATCAGGTCGTCTCCCCCTTATCGTTCGCGGCGACCACCTTGGGCTTGGCCGCCTCTTCGGGCAGGCGCATGTAGAGCCGCGGGGGCGTGCGCATGTCGAAGGCCAGCACCTTGCCGCCGAGCAGCCGGTTCTTGCCGTCGAGCCGCGCGAACTTGACCAGCGCGGTTGCGCTCTCGAGCTCGCCCTCGGGCAGGGCGAGCAGCTGGCCGGTGGTGAAGGTGAGGTTCCAGCGGCGGTTCCCGACCCACTCGGCGGCCTCGACCTTGGGCGCCAGCGCGGGCGCGGCGGCGAGCAGCGTCTCGAGCGCGCGCGCCTGCTTCGCCGCCCCCGGCCCGGCGAGGCGCAGCATCCCCTTGGCCTTGTCGGCGGCGACGGGTTCAAGCTCCACGCCAGTCGCATCGATCAGCACCAGCCGGTCGGGCTTCTCGAGGACCGCGTGCGGGGTCCGCTCGACGATGTCGATGGCAAGGGTGTGAGGCAGCTGGATCGAGACCCGCGCGTCCTTGACCCACGGCAGCGCGCGCAGATCCTCGCGCAGCTTGGCGATGTCGACATCGGGCATGGCCTGGTTGCGGGTGGCGAGCGCGCGGGCATAGACCTGCTGCTCGTCCATCCGCGAAGTGCCCGTGACGCGCACGTGGCGCACCTCGAACCCGGCATCGGCAGCGATGGCGGCGACCTGCGCCTGCGCTAGCGCGGGCACGCCGGCAAGGCTTGCGATCACGAAGGCGATCCCCACGCTGCCGCCGATGATCATCGCCAGCCAGATGCGGCTCCACTGTTCCTCGGTGAAGGGCAGGACGCCCATGATCCGGTCGACGACGCCGCTTGCCGAGCGCCCCGCCTTGCGCGCGGCGACCGCGCGGCTCTGCGCCTTGGCGGCTCGGCGCACGCCGGTGGAGCCGCTACGCCTGATCTGCTGCGCCATGCCTGCCTCCCTGTTTCAATGCATGGACCCGCAGGCCCTCGACGCAGAGCATCTCGACGAGGTCCGCATAGGAGATGCCGCAGCCCGCCGCCTGTTCGGGCACGAGGCTGAGCGGCGTCATGCCCGGCTGCGTGTTGGTCTCGAGCACGAAGAGCCCGTCCTCGCCCGCTTCCTCGTCCCAGCGGAAATCGGTGCGGCTGGTGCCGTGGCAGCCGAGCACCTGATGCGCCTTGACCGCGTATTGCTCGCAAAGCGCGGTGATTTCGGGCGGGAGTTTCGCCGGGAAGATGTGCTCGGTGCGCCCGGCGGTGTACTTGTTCTCGTAATCGTAGAAGCCGTTGGCGACGATCAGCTCGGTGACGCCCAGCGCGCGCGGGCCGTCGGGGCCGTCGAGCACCGCCGCGGTGAGTTCGCGGCCCTTGATGAAGGGTTCGGCGAGAAGTTCGGCAAACTCCTGCCATGGGCCCTTGGCCTCAGGACTGATCGGATTGCCGACATTGCTGTCCGCGGTGACGATGGCGACGCCCACCGAGGAACCCTCGTTCACCGGCTTCAGCACATAGGGCCGCGGCAGCGGGTCGCGTTCGTAGAGTTCCTCGCGCGTCACGATCCGCCCGCCCGGCATGGGGATGCCGTGCGGCACCAGCGCCTGCTTGGTCAGCTGCTTGTCGATCGCAATCACCGAGGTGGCGAGGCCCGAGTGGGTATAGGGCAGCCCCATCAGGTCGAGCATCCCCTGCACCGTCCCGTCCTCGCCGGGAACGCCGTGGAGCGCATTGAACACGACATCGGGCTTCGCTTCGTGGAGTTTCAGGGCAACATCGCGCCCCATGTCGATGCGAGTAACGCTGTGCCCGCGCAATTCCAGCGCGTCGGCCACGCCCGCGCCGCTGGTCAGCGAGACCTGCCGCTCGTTCGCCCAGCCGCCCATCAGGACAGCGACGTGGAGGGGTTTGGGGAGAGTCATTCTTCAGTTCCGTTCGTGTCGAGCGCAGTCGAGATACCGCACTCCTGCCTCTCGACTGCGCTCGAGGCGAACGGGTGTGGTGCTTTATGCATCACGGCCGCCCCACCCGCTGGATTTCCCATTCGAGGCTCACGCCGGTCGCGGCGTAGACCTTGTCGCGCACCATCTCGCCGAGGCCCTCGATGTCGGCGCTGGTGGCGGTGCCGGTGTTGATGAGGAAGTTGGTATGCTTCTCGCTGACCTGTGCGCCGCCCAGCGTCATGCCGCGGCAGCCGGCGCGGTCGACCAGTTCCCAAGCCTTGTGGCCCTCGGGGTTCTTGAAGGTCGAACCGCCCGTCTTGGTGCGCAGCGGCTGCGAAGCCTCGCGCGCGGCGGCGATGCGGTCCATCTCGGCGCCGATGGCGGCGGGATCGCCCGGATGCCCGCGGAAGCGCGCGGAGACCACGATCGCCCCCTCGGGCAGGGCCGAGTGGCGGTAGGAATAGTCGAGTTCCTCGGCGTTCAGGGTGATGAAGCTGCCGTCGTGCAGGATCACCGCGCAATCGATCAGCACGTCGGCCACCTCGCGTCCATAGGCCCCGCCGTTCATGCGCACGAAGCCGCCGACCGTGCCGGGGATGCCGCGCAGGAATTCGAGCCCCGCAATGCCGAGGTCGCGCGCGGTCGAGGCAACCAGAATACCGCTCGCCCCGCCGCCGCAGGTCAGTTCCATCGCGCCCGTGTGCTGCACGCCCGCAAAGGCCTTGCCGAGCCGCACCACCACGCCCGGCACCCCGCCGTCGCGCACGATCATGTTCGAGCCGAGGCCGAGCGCCATAACGGGGATCTCGCCGTCGAGCCTCTCGAGGAAGGTCTTGAGGTCTTCCATGTCGGCAGGCTCGAACAGCCAGTCGGCCGGCCCGCCGGTCTTGAACCAGGTATAGGGCGCGAGCGGGGCCTTGTTCGTGAGCTTGCCGCGGATGCCCTCGAGCGGAATGAGCGTGCCGACCGCGCCCTCGACCGCGCAGGTCGGGGCCATGCCGGTGCCGTAGATATAGGTGTCGCCGGGCTGGTTCACGCAGCAACACCCCGCTTTGCCGTGATCGCCGGAGCCAGCCCTGCGGCCCACTTGGTGATGTCGCCCGCGCCGAGGCACACGACGAGGTCGCCCGCCGCCACTTCGCCCGCGAGCACCTCGGCCAGCGCCTCGGCCCCCGCGATCTCGCGCGCGGCGCGGTGGCCGCGGGCCTTCATCCCGGCGACCAGCGCCGTATGGTCGACCCCCGGGATCGGCTCCTCGCCCGCGGGATAGACCGGGGCGACATAGGCGATGTCGGCCAGATCGAAGCAGGACTGGAAATCGTCCATCAGGTCGCCGAGGCGCGAATAGCGGTGCGGCTGGGCGACCGCGATCACGCGGCCACCCTCGCCCACCGCCTCGCGCGCGGCGGCGAGCACGGCGCGGATTTCGACCGGGTGGTGGGCATAGTCGTCGATCACGGTGACATTGCCGCCCGCCAGCTCGACGGACCCGACCCTGGTGAACCGCCGCCGCACCCCGCCGAAACGGGCAAAGCCGGTGCGGATCACCTCGTCCGAACAGCCCATCTCGATCGCGACCGCGATGGCGGCGAGCGCGTTCTGGACGTTGTGGCGGCCCGGCATGGGCAGGTGCACGCCCTCGATCCGGCGGTCCTCGAGACCCCGCTGGCGCACGATCACGTCGAAGCTGTTGCCCCCGTCGATGCTGCGGACATTGACCCCGCAGATATCGGCCTGCAGCGAGAAGCCGTAGGTCACCACCTTGCGGTCGCGCACCTCGCCGATCACCGCCT
The DNA here is from genome assembly GCF_002215495.1 of Porphyrobacter sp. CACIAM 03H1. Taxonomy (NCBI): domain Bacteria; kingdom Pseudomonadati; phylum Pseudomonadota; class Alphaproteobacteria; order Sphingomonadales; family Erythrobacteraceae; genus Porphyrobacter; species Porphyrobacter sp. CACIAM 03H1. The sequence goes on along the minus strand of NZ_CP021378.1, from coordinate 1,398,428 downwards.
GCACCACCGGATGATCGACGCACAGCACCGCTGCCCCATAGAAGGGCACGTTGTGGATGAACTCGACGAAGGCGCGCTTCACCCCGTCGAAGTCGCCGTAGTGGTCGAGGTGTTCGGGATCGATGTTGGTGACGACCGCGATGGTGCCGTCCAGTCGCAGGAAGCTCCCGTCGCTCTCGTCGGCCTCGACCACCATCCAGTCGGAATCGCCGAGGCGGGCGTTGGAGCCATATTGCTCGATGATGCCGCCGTTGATCACGGTCGGGTCGATCCCGCCCGCATCGAGCAGGGTCGCGATCATGCTCGTCGTGGTGGTCTTGCCGTGGGTGCCCGCCACCGCGACGGTGGACTTGAGGCGCATCAGTTCGGCGAGCATCTCCGCGCGGCGCACCACGGGGATGCGGGCTTCCAGAGCGGCGGCGACCTCGGGGTTGGTGCGGCGCACGGCAGTGGAGGTGACGACCACCGCCACGCCTTCGACGTTCTCTGCCCGGTGCCCGACATGCACGGTGATGCCGCGCGCGCGCAGCCGCTCGACGCTCGCCCCTTCGGCGATGTCGCTGCCCTGCACCCGGTAACCGAGGTTGTGCATCACCTCGGCGATGCCCGACATGCCGATCCCGCCGATGCCGACGAAATGGATGATGCCGATATCGGTGCCCACACCCTTCATGTGTCCGCGCGCTCCTTTGCGGCCTTGCTGGTCGAGGGCTGGGGCCGGACAGCGGCTTGGGCGGCGCGGGGCGCCGCCTCGCCGACGCGGATCACGTCCATCAGGTCGATCCCGCTCATGCTTTCCACGAGGTCGGCGAGGTCCTTCGCCGCATCGGGCCGCCCGCAGTTGAAGGCGCAGTGCGCGGCGTTGGCGAGGCTCTGCGGGTTCATCGCCATGACCTGGATCTGCTTGGCGAGCTCCTTGGGCTGGAAGGATTCCTGCCGGATCATCCGCGCCCCGCCCGCCTTCACCATCTCGCGGGTGTTGGCGGCCTGGTGATCGTCGGTCGCGATGGGGAGCGGGATCAGGATCGCCGGGCGGCCCACCGCCGTCAGTTCCGCGATGGTCGACGCGCCCGCGCGGCCGATGAACAGGTGCGCGTCCGCCAGCCGTTCGTGCATGTCCTCGAAATAGGTGCCGAGTTCGGCGGGAATGTCGTGCTCGGCATAGCGTTTGCGCACCGCCTCGAGGTCTTCGGCCCGGCATTGCTGGGTGATCTGGAGGCGCTGGCGCAGCGCAGGGGGGAGCATGGCGAGGCCATCGGGCACCACTTCCGAAAGCACCCGCGCCCCCTGCGATCCGCCGGTGACGAGGATGCGCAGCAGGCTTTCGTCGGTGAAGGCGGGGAAATCCTGTTCGCGCAGGGCCAGCACCTCGGCGCGCACCGGGTTGCCGACGAGGTGGACCTTGCCCGCGTGCTTGGGCTTGAGCCGGTCGACGCTCTCGTAGGAGGTGGCGATGGCATCGACCCGGCCCGCCAGCAGGCGGTTGACGCGGCCCAGCACCGCGTTCTGTTCGTGGACGATGCTCGGCAGCTTGGCGGCCGTGGCGGCGAGCAGCGCGGGGAGCGCGGGATAGCCGCCGAAGCCGACGACGGCGGAGGGCTGGAAGCTCTCGAACAGCCGCAGCGCCATCGCCCGGCCCTCGAGCACCGCGCTCACGCCCGCAGGCCAGCCGAGCGGGTTCTTGCCGAAGCGCCCGGCGGGCAGGACATGGGCGGGCAGGAAGTCGGGCTTGCCCGGAATCGCCGCCCCGCGCTCGTCGGTGATGAGAGCGACATGGTGGCCGCGCTGGTGCAGTTCGGCGGCGAGGGCGAAGGCGGGGATCAGGTGCCCGCCTGTGCCGCCTGCGGCCAGCACGTAATGGCGGGAAGCGCCGGTCGGGGTCGGGCTCGTCATGCGGGCGTTTCCTTGCGTTCGATCAGCTCGCGCAAGCCGCCGCCCTCGCGGGCGAGGAACGGATTGCGCCGGGTGATCGCCAGCAATAGCCCAAGCGTGAAGCACACCGCCAGTGTCGATGAACCGCCGTAGGAGATCAGCGGCAAGGTCATGCCCTTGGAGGGGAACAGCTTGAGGTTGACGAGGATGTTGATGAAGGCCTGTCCGCCGAACTGGGTGATCAGCCCTGCGCCCGCCAGCAGGGCGAAGAGGTTGTCCTCGCCCGTCAGCCGCACCAGCGCGCGCAGCACCAGCGCGCAATAGACGAGCACCACGCCCGCGCACATCACCAGCCCGAACTCCTCGCCGATCACCGAGAAGATGTAGTCGGTGTGGGCCTCGGGCAGGTTCATCTTGCGGGTGCCGAGCCACAGGCCGGTCCCCGTCCACCCGCCCGCGGTGATGGTGCGCTGGGCAAGGTCGACCTGGTCGAAGGCCGTGCCCCCGCCGAGGAACCCGTCGATGCGGTGGCGGGCGTTGTCGTAGAACAGGTAGGCGAGGATCAGCCCGCCCGCGCCGATGCCGCCCAGCGCGGCGAGGCGCTGCCACGGCATCCCCGCCAGCAGCACCATCACCAGCCATATCCCGCCGAACAGGATCGCATCGCCGAGATTGGGCTGGAGCATCAGCAGCGCCGCGATCAGGCCCATCAGACCGCTCACGTACCAGATCACCGGTAGCCCCGGATCGCGCAGCCGCCAGCTCAGCACCCAGGCGCAGATGATCGCGAAGCCGGGCTTGAGGAATTCCGAGGGTTGCAGGCTCATGCCGACATTGATCCAGCGCCGCGCGCCGTTCTTCTCCTCGCCGATCACCGGCACCACGAACAGCAGCGCCAGCATCACCGCACCCACGAGGATGCCGAGCCGGCGCGCCTGGTCGCGGCTGAGGAAGCTGAGACCGATCATCAGCGCGAGGCCCATCAGCTGGAAGACGATGTGGCGGTTGAAGAACATGAAGTCGGGCACCCGCTTGGTGGCGGTCGAGAGCATGTCCGCGCTCGCGGGCGAGGCGGCGGCAACCGCGACGATACCGATCGCCATCAGCAGCCCGATCAGCAGCAGCAGCACCTTGTCGATCTCGCGCCACCAGATGCGCAGGGCGTCGCGCCAGCGGCGCTGCACCGGCACGGGCGGGAGGAAGTTCCCGGGGCCGCGGGCGACGGGGGTGTAGACCGGGGCGGTCACGGCAGGATGCTCCGCGCCGACGCATCATCGAGGCAGGTGTCGCAGCCGGTGATCGCGCCGACCATCTGGCGGAAGTGGTGCCCGCGCTTCTCGTAGTCGCGGAACTGGTCGTATGAGGCGCAGGCTGGCGAGAGCAGCACGATCTCGCCCGGGCGCGCGGCCTCGACGGCGCGGCGCACCGCCTCGCTGATGAGCTCGCAGCGTTCGACCCTGACCTGCCCTTCGAGCAGATCGGCGAACATCGGCCCGGCCTCGCCCACGGTGTAGGCGGCGGCGATGTTGGCGAGATGGTCGGCGCAGGCCCCGAGCCCGTCTTCCTTGGGCAACCCGCCGACGATCCAGTGGATGCGGGGGCTGCCTCCGTTGATCGCCGGATCGGGCGGGAAGGCGGCGAGCGCGGGGGCGGCGGAGGCGGCGTTGGTCGCCTTGCTGTCGTTGATGTAGGTGACGCCCTCGACCTCGCAGACCCGCTCCATGCGGTGCGGCAGGCCGCGATAGGAGGCGAGCCCGGCGGCGATCTGCGCGTCCGTCAGTCCAAGCTGGCGGCAGATCGCGGCGGCGACCGCGGCGTTCTGGGCATTGTGCGGGCCCGCCAGCGAGGGCGAGCGCCCTTCCGCCAGCCCCGCCGTTTCGAGATCGGCGGTCTTCACCCGCACCAGCGGCTTGCCCGCGGTCTCCAGCCCCTCGGCGATGGCGGTGGTGGGTTCGTCCTCGTCGCAGATGATCGCCGTGCCCGTCTGCTGCATCTGGAACAGCCGTTCCTTGGCCGCGGCATAGGCCTCGAAGCTCGCATAGCGGTCGAGATGGTCGGGGGTGATGTTGGTGAGCGCAGCGACGTCGCAATCGAGGGTGAAGGTGAGGTCGATCTGGAAGCTGGAGAGTTCCAGCACATAGACCCCGCCCTCGGGGAGCGGATCCTGCCCGAGGACCGGATCGCCGATGTTGCCGCCCATCACGGTCGGCACGCCCGCTTCGCGCAGGATATGGTGGACCAGCGCGGTGGTGGTCGACTTGCCGTTGGTGCCGGTGATCCCGACCACGCGGTGCGGCGGCAGGCTGGCGCGGGCCATCGCGAAGAGCTCGATGTCGCCGATGACGGGCAGGCCGTATTGCCAGGTGTGCGGGCCGATCGGGTGCGAGTTGAGCGGCACGCCGGGCGAGACCACCACGCCCGCAAAGCCGGTGAGGTCGAGCTCCAGCGGGTCGATCAGCCGGCAGCGCCCCTCGAAGGGCTCGCGCGCATGGGGCTGGCGGTCCCAGGCGATCACCTCTGCGCCGCTCGCGAGCAGCGCCTCGGCCGCCGCCGCGCCCGAACGGGCGAGGCCGAGCACCGCGAAACGCTTTCCCTTGAAGGCGGGAGAGGTGATCACGCCGGCCGCCCCTCCCCTACCTGAGTTTCAGCGTCGACAGCCCGATCAGCGCGAGCACGATGGCGATGATCCAGAACCGGATCACGACCTTGCTCTCGCTCCAGCCGAGCTGCTCGAAATGGTGGTGGATCGGCGCCATCCTGAAGACGCGCTTGCCGGTGCGCTTGAACCAGAACACCTGCACGATCACGCTGACGGCTTCGAGCACGAACAGCCCGCCGACGATGCCGAGCACGACCTCGTGGTGCGAGGCGACCGCGATCGCGCCGAGGGCGCCGCCCAGAGCCAGCGAGCCGGTGTCGCCCATGAACACCGCCGCAGGGGGCGCGTTGAACCACAGGAAGGCGAGCCCCGCCCCCATGATCGCCGCGCAGAAGATCGCCAGCTCCCCCGCGCCCGGCACGTGCGGGATGCCGAGATAGGTGCTGAAATCGACCCGACCCACCAGATAGGCGATGATCGCGAAGGTGCCTGCGGCAATGATCACCGGCATGATCGCAAGACCGTCGAGCCCGTCGGTCAGGTTCACCGCATTCCCCGCGCCCACGATCACGAAGGCGGCGAAGACGTAATAGGCCGGCCCCAGCGGGATGCTCACGCCGGTGAGGAAGGGCAGGTAGAGGTTGGTGTTGATCTGGCTGACGATCAGCCACGATGCCACGCCCGCCACCACGAACTCGGCGAGCAGCCGCACCCGCGCCGGAACGCCCGCATGGCTGTTCTTGGCGACCTTGTCGTAATCGTCGAGGAAACCGATCACCCCGAAGCCGATAGTCACCGCAAAGCACGCCCAGACGAAGGGGCTGGTGAGGTCCATCCACAGGAGCAGCGAGAGCGACAGGGCGACGAGGATCATCAGCCCGCCCATCGTCGGCGTGCCGCGCTTGGCGAGGTGCGACTGCGGGCCGTCCAAGCGGATCGGCTGGCCTTTGCCCTGCCGCACGCGCAGGAAGTTGATGAAGCGTTCGCCGATCAGGAGGCCGATCACCAGCGCGGTCATCAGCGTCGCGCCCGCACGGAAGCTCTGGTAGCGCACCAGATTGAGGATGCCTTCGAAGCCAAGCCACTCGGCAAGCAGGTAGAGCATTCAATCGTCCTCTGCGGCCCTGACCTTGGGGCCTGAGCTTCGGTGCCCGCCTCAGGCGCGGGCGTTGTCGGTAAGGTGTGACACCAGCCTGCCGAGCCCGACCGAGTTGGACCCCTTGACCAGCACCGCATCCCCGTTTGCGAGGCCGAATGCCGCGAGCGCCGCAATCGCCTCGGCAGGCCCTTCGCAATGGGCGAAGGTGAGAGCCTTGCCAAGCGAGCCGCCCGCACCTTTCCCCAGTTCCTCGGCGAGCGCGGCCATCTCCGGCCCGACGAGGATCGCGTGGGCGAGCCCGGCCTCGGCTATCGGTTCGGCAAGCTGGCGGTGGAAGGCATCGGCGAAGTCGCCCAGTTCCTTCATGCTGCCCAGCACCGCGAGGCGGCGGACGGCGGGCGTCTGGGCGAGCGCCTTCAGGGTCGCGCGCATCGAGGCGGGGTTGGCGTTGTAGCTCTCGTCGATCAGCAAGGCGGTGCCGCCCGCGGCCGGAATGGTGTGACGCGCGCCGCGGCCCTTGAGGCCGCCCATCTCGGCCAGCGCGAGGCCCGCGCTGGCAAGATCGCCCCCGGCGGCACGAACGGCAGCCATGACGCCCAGCGAATTGACGATCCAGTGCTCGCCCGGTTCGGCGATGGTGTAGCAGATGCGCCGGTCGCCGAGGTCGGCGGTGACGAGCGAACCGCCCCCCGCCGCCGGAATCGCGTCGAGCAGCCGCACGTCGGCATTGGCGGCGCGCCCGAAGGTCACGACCTGCGCCCCGCAGGCGCGGGCATGGCCGATCATCCGCCCGGCCCATTCGCTGTCCGCCGGGATGATCGCCACCCCGCCCGGAACGAGGCCGGTGAAAATCTGCGACTTTTCGTCGGCAATCGCCTCGAGGCTGCCGAGGTTCTCGATATGCGCCGGTGCGATGGTGGTGATGAGCGCCACGTGCGGACGGGCGTGGGCCGAAAGCGGCGCGATCTCGCCCGCGTGGTTCATGCCCATCTCGAACACGCCGAACTTCGCGCGGGCGGGCATCCGCGCCAGCGAAAGCGGCACGCCGACATGGTTGTTGTAGCTGCGCACGGACCGGTGCGCCGCGCCCCTGCTGGCGCGGTCGAGGCAGGCGAAGATCGCTTCCTTCATCCCCGTCTTGCCGACCGATCCAGTGATCCCGATCCGCACCGCCTCAATGGCACGGTCGCGGGCCGCATGGGCGAGCGCGTGGAGCGCCTCTGTCGTGTCCTTGACCAGAACGTGCGGGAAATCGACGGGACGATCGACGATCGCGGCGACTGCCCCCTTTTCAAAAGCTTGGGGGATGAACCTGTGGCCGTCCATCGCCTCGCCCTTCAAGGCGATGAAAACATCGCCCGATTTCACGTCGCGCGAGTCCATCTCGACCCCGCTTGCCTGGAAATCGTGGCTGGCGATGCCGCCGGTCGCCGCCTCGATTTCGGCGGCGGTCCAGAGCGCCAGCGGGAGCGCGTCGGCCGACGTGACGGGCCATGCGTGGAGCATCGGGTGGGCCATCGGCGCGTTCATCTAGCACCGCCCCCCGGCGCATTCGCGCGCCACTTCGACATCGTCGAAAGCTTCGATCCGCATCTGGTCTCCTGCTCCGAAAATCTGGCCCTGCTCGTGGCCTTTCCCCGCGATCAGCACAATGTCCCGCGCCCCGGCTTCCCCGATTGCGGCAGCGATGGCCTCGCGCCGGTCCCCGATTTCGCGGGTATTGCCGCCCGCCCCGGCAAGGATCGCGGCGCGGATGGCGGCGGGGTCCTCGGAGCGGGGGTTGTCGTCGGTGACGATGGCAAGGTCCGCCGCGCGCGCGGCGACGGCGCCCATCTCGGGGCGCTTGCCGGCGTCGCGATCACCGCCTGCGCCGAACACCACGATCAGCTTGCCACCCTCTGCCACGTGCGGGCGCAGCGCGGCGATGGCAGCCTCGAGCGCGTCGGGGGTGTGGGCATAGTCGACATAGGCGGGCGCGCCGGCGGCATTGAGCGCCGCGCGCTCCAGCCGCCCGCGCACCGGCTGGAGCCGGGTGAGCGCGTCGAACGTGGCAGAGGCGGAAACGCCCGTCGCCAGAGCCAGCCCCGCCGCGACCAGCGCGTTGGCGGCCTGGTAGGCCCCGATCAGCGGAAGGTTGACCTTGCGGGTCGCGCCTTCATGCTCGATGTGAAGAAGCTGCCCCAACTGCCCGGGTTCGCGGGCGATCAGCTTGAGGAAGTGTCCGCCCTCGCCCACGGTCATCACACGGAGGCCCCGCGCCTGGCCCTGTGCGATCGCCTTCGCGGTCCACTCCGAGCCATCGCCCGCATCATGGATCACCGCCGGGCTGCCGGGCGCGACGACTTCGGTGAAGAGCCGCATCTTGGCCGCGAAATAGGCCTCCATCGTGCCGTGATAGTCGAGATGGTCGCGGCTGAAATTGGTGAATGCGGATGCCGAGACGGTCGGCCCCTCGCCGCGATACTGGTCGAGCCCGTGGCTCGATGCCTCGTAGGCGACATGGGTCACGCCCTCGCGCGCCAGCCCGGCCATGTTGGCGAGGAAAGTGACGATGTCGGGGGTGGTGAGGCCCGTGGAGACGCTTCCGTCGGGGGTAGTGACGCCAAGCGTCCCGATGCTCGCCGCGCGTTCGCCCGCCATGCGCCAGATCTGGCGCGTCATCTCGACGGTGGAGGTCTTGCCGTTGGTCCCCGTCACCGCGGCGATGGTGGCGGGGTAGGGAGAAAAAAAGCCCGCGGCGAGGCGCGCAAAGGCGCGTCGGGGGGTGACGTCGATGATGTGCAGCGCACCTTCGACGCGGGCTTCAGGACGGGCCACGACGGCAATCGCGCCCGCTGCGATGGCGGGGCGGATGAAGTCCTCGCCATTGACGGTGGCGCCCTGGAAGGCGCCGAATATGGTTCCGGGGGCGACCTTGCGGTGGTCGATGGCGAAGCCGGTCACGACCGCCTCGCCCGCGTCCTCCTGCGGCAGCCCCGCCTGTGCCAGAAGCTCGGCCAGCCGCATCAGTGCTTGTCCACCAGGTAGCGCAGGTCCGAGATGTCGACATCGCGCGCATCGTCGGGCTGGACGCCGAGCATCGGGCCGATCCGCGGCACCAGCTTGCCCACGACCGGCGCGGCGGTGTAGCCGGCGGTGCGCTGGAAGGAGCTGGCGACGGTGCCCTTGGGCTCGTCGAGCACGATCACCACGACATAGCGCGGCGCATCGAGCGGGAAGGCGGCGGCGAAGGAGGAGACCAGCGCGGTCTTGTTGTAGCCGCCCACGCCCGCCTTCTCGGCCGAACCGGTCTTGCCGCCGACGCGGTAGCCCGGCGCGTCGGCCTGCTTGCCGGTGCCGTAGAGCGAGATCATGCGCAGCATCTGGCGCATCCGCGACGAGGTCGATTCCTTGAACACCCGCCGCCCGCGGGGCACGTCGGCAGGCGCGAGCTTCATCAGCGTCGCCGGGCGCCAGATCCCGCCGTTGACCATCGCCGCATAGGCCGAGGCGAGGTGCAGCGGGGTCACCGCGAGGCCGTGGCCGTAGCTCACCGTCATGTTGGTGACGCGGCTCCAGTCGCCCTGCGGCCACAGCGGCTTGCCGCGCGCGGGCAGTTCGATGAAGGGGCGGCGGTCCATGCCCAGATCAATCATGGTGCGCCGCAGACGTTCCGGCCCCAGCGCATCGGCGACGCGGGCGGTGACGGTGTTGGAGGAATAGACCAGCGCCTGCGGCACGTTGAGCGTGGCGCCCTTGGGCTTAAGGTCCTTGATCGTGCGCCGCCCGACCGAGACGGGGGTCGCATCCCACGCCTTGCCGAGATCGCGCACAACGCCCGCATCGATCGCGGCGGCGATGCTCAGCGGCTTGAAGGTCGAGCCCAGCTCGTAGACCCCGTTGGTGGCGCGGTTGAAGACGTTGATCGCCCCGGCGGCGCCCGCGGTGTTGGGGTCGAACTCGGGCAGGCTCGCGAGCGCCATCACCTCGCCGGTGTCGACATCGAGCACGATCCCCGCCGCGCCGATCGCGTTGGTGGCGAGCATCCCCTTGCGCAGCTCGTCCTCGAGCGCGCCCTGCACCCTGACGTCGACCGACAGCGCGACCGGCTGGGTGCGCGTGTCGGGGTGGGCGAGGCGCTGCTCGAGCACCTGCTCCATGCCGATCTGACCGCCCTTCTCCTCGACCACATAGCCCAGCACGTGCGCGGCGAGCGTGCCCTGCGGGTAGTAGCGGTCGGTCTCGCGCGGAATCTCGAGCGCGATCTCGCCCAGCGCGAAGACGCGGTTGGCTTCCTCGGGCAGCAGGCGGCGGCGCAGGTAGCCGGCCTTGCCCGAGGCGAGGCGGCGGGCCATGCGCGCCTCGTCGATATCGGGGAAGATCGCCTTCAGGGCGCCCGCGACTTCCTGCGGCGAGCGCACCAGCGGCGAACCGCTGTCGCCCATCGCCTTGGGGTCGAACCACAGGGCATAGGCCGGGAAGGCGCGCGCCAGCGAGGCGCCGTTGCGATCGGTGATCTCGCCGCGCGGGGGCACCATCGCCTCGGCGAGGCTGGTGCGTTCGGGCGCCTGCCCGCCGAACCCGAGCGAGACGATCCGCACCAGCGCGATCAGCGCGATGCCGACGAATCCGGCGAGCAGCCACAGCACGCGGAAGCGCGCGGCCCAGAGCATCTGCGCGCGCAGGCCCGTGCCGGGAAGGCGCCCTGCGGGGATGGCCGGCATGGCCGTGTGCGAGGCAGGAGAAAGGTGGGCAGCGCGGGCTGCCAGCACGGTCATTCGCCGCTTCCCTGCGCGCTCGCCGCAGCCTTGCCGACGCGCGGCGTTTCGGCCCGGGCGGGGCGGATCGGGGAGGCCTCGATCAGGAAATCGCCGAAGGCCTGGGTGAAGACCGCGCCTGCATCCTTCTCGGCCTCTGCCGAGGCGAGCGTCACTGTCGCACCCGAAACCGGCGAGCGCATCGGCGCCTCGGCGGCAGGGGCACCTGCGGCGGTCTCGGCGGCATCGGCCCGCGCAAGGCGGATCGGCGCGGGCGCATCGGGGCCGCGCATCTCGCCAAGGCTCGCGAGCTGGCGCTCGCCGTCGAGGAACTGGCCGGCGCGCGGGGCCTGGTAGCCGAACTCGACCGCATTCCACTCGGCCAGCTGGCGCTGGCTGGCGCGGGTCTGGAACTCGGTTTCGAGCAGCATCGTCTCGCGCTGGAGCGCGATCAACTGGCGTTCGGCGAGCAGCACCTCGCTCTTGACCGCGTGCACCTTGAAGCTGAGCACCACCACCGCGGCAAGGCAGGTGGCGAGCACGGCGGCCCAACCCAGCGAACGGGCCTGTGAGCTGTTCATCATGCGGCTAGGCTCCTGGGCGGCGCGCCGGTGCGGGTGGCATGGCGCAAGGTGGATGAACGGGCGCGCGGGTTGCGGGCGATTTCGGCCTCCGTGGGACGTATAGCCTTGGAAACCTGCGCGAAGGTGGGGGGTGGCCCCGGGATTTCCCCAGGAAGGTGGCGCGAGACCGCGCGGCCCGCGCCGGAGGCACCCTTGAGGAACTGCTTGACGATCCGGTCCTCGAGGCTGTGGAAGCTGACCACGGCGAGCACCCCGCCCTCGGTCAGCAGCGCCTCGGCGGCGGCGAGCCCGGCTTCGAGCTCGCCCAGCTCGTCGTTCACGTGGATGCGCACGGCCTGGAAGGTGCGGGTGGCCGGGTCCTTCTTGTCGTGCGGCTTGTGGCCCAGCGCGCGGCGCACCACGCGGGCGAGTTCGCCGGTGGTCGCCAGCGGCCGTGCGGCGACGATCGCCCGGGCGACGCGGCGCGACTGGCGCTCCTCGCCGTAGCGGTAGAGCACGTCGGCGATGGCTTCCTCGTCGGCGGTGTTGAGGAAATCCGCCGCGCTCTCGCCCGCCTGGCTCATGCGCATGTCGAGCGGGCCGTCGTGCATGAAGGCAAATCCCCGCCCGCCCTGGTCGAGCTGCATCGAGGAGACGCCGATATCCATCACCACCGCATCGACGCTGGCGATGCCGATGGCGGCGAGTTCGCTGCGCATCGCCGAAAAGCGCGCGGCGTGGAGGGCGAGGCGGCCGTCGAAGCGCGCCACCAGCGCCTGCCCCGCCGCAATGGCGTCGGGATCGCGGTCGAAGGCGTGGACGGTCGCGCCCGCTTCGAGCAGCGCCGTGGTGTAGCCGCCCGCGCCGAAGGTCGCATCGACGATGGTCTGGCCCTCGCGCGGGGCGAGCGCGGCGACGACTTCGTCCAGCAGCACGGGAATGTGAGGGGCCGGGGCGCTCATGCCGCCTTCCTCGCGCTTGCGATCAGCTTGGCGCAGGCGGCCTGCGCGCCGCGCCATTCGGGGCCGAGCCGCGCAAGTTCCTCGGGGTTCCAGACGAAGAAGAAGTCGCCCGCGCCGTGGAAATAGAGCCCGTCGCCCACCTTGCCGAGATCGCGCAGGTGCTCGGGCATGACGAAGCGGCCGCTGTCGTCGAAGGGCAGCTGCGAAAAGCCGAACAGCTGCGCCGCGCGCACGTCGCGGTCGAAGCCGTAGTCCTTGCGCTCGATGGCGAGGGCCTCCTCGCGGTCAAGCCGGGCGTTGAGCAGGTCGATGCGCGACAGGCCGAAGCCCATCAGGCAATCGAACTTGTCGTGGACGCCGAGGCACAGGGTGCGGTTGCCGCCGGAGCTTTCCTTCACGGCCTTGCGGAACTCGGGCGGAAGGACAAAGCGGCCCTTCTCGCCCGCGGGCGAGTAGGCTTGGCCGTTATATCCTCCAAAGGCAGACACCGTCTGCGATCCCCTCTGTCCCCTTGCGGCGCCCTTCGATGGCGGTCCGCAACGCGCTCAATTCCCCCTGACACGCCTTCCCCGTCCCGGCCGCACGCGTGCGGCACGGTGCGCCGGCCAGTGGAGGCACGGCGCGCGACATACAGGCATGTCTGATGGACCCCGGTCATATCGGGGAAGGCGTGGGGATGGAAGGGATTTTTCGGGGATTTTACGGGAAAACTTGGTATGTCACTGTTTCAAAACAAATACCTCGTTTCCTCTCCCGCCTGTCGGTGCCCGCCCGGCCCCGGCAAACACCTGATTTTCGCGGAACAAACCGTGCACCTCCCGCAATTTCCCCGGACCTCGCCGGTTGCGACTCCGGCCGTCCCGCGATTTTCCCGATCCGCTCACCGCAGCGCCGCCGCGACCAGTGCGGAAAGACCGGCTCCGTTCTCGCCGGCAAGCTCGGGATGTTCGAAGATGCCAGCATCCGCGATCAGTGTCACGCGCCCCTTGCCGACCGCGCAGCGCGCCGCCGCGCCGCCCGCAGCGATGGTGCAGTCCGCCGCCGCCGGATCGGCGATGCGCACCGTGCCGGCAAGCGCCAGCGGCAGGGGCTCGCCCGCCAGCATTTCCGCCCTGACCGTGCCCGCCTGCCCCTCGTCGAAGGCGACCGCGAGGCCCCAGCGCGCCACCACCGGCGGGATCGGCGCGGCATCGACCGGGCGGCGCGGATCGCCAAGCGGCAGGTCGTATTCGCCCGTCAGCGCCGGATCGAGCGCCAGCAGCAGCCGCCCTCCGCCGCGCACCCACTTGTCGAGCGCGACATTGTCCGCGGGCGAGAGCCCGCGCGGCTGCACCACCGCCAGCCGGTCGAGCCCGGCGAGCGGATCGGTCTCGGGCGCATCGGGGGTGAGGCCGGGGATCGGCGAGAGCGTGTCGAGCGGCTCGATGGCATAGGCCCGTTCGAGCGCCGCACGCTGCCACGGCACGGCGGCGGTGCCATCCGCCAGCGCCGCGATGCCGGTGCCGAGCGGCCAGTAGAGTGGCAGGCTCGTCATCAGCCCGAGGCGTTCGGCGGGCGCGGCATCGGACGGCGGCGCGGAAGGCTTCGCGGGCGCGGCCTCGCACCCCGCGAGCGCCGCCAGCAGCAGCGCGGCGAGCGCCGCGCGAGGCGGCCTATTCCTGGGGTGCGGCATTGCCCGGGGCTGCGGGGCGCGGCGGCGGGGGCAGGTCGAGCGGCGGCGGCGCGGGCGAAGGGCTCGGCTGGGCGGCGATATCGGGCACGACGCCCGCATCGGCGAGCGGGTTGGCCTGTGCGGGCGGTGCGCTCGGCTCGGTGGTGGGCGCGGCCTCGGGCGCGGCGAGCTGGTCGTTGCGATCGGCCTGACCGCCGATGATGCTGGCAAGCCCGACCAGAAGCACCATCGCCCCGATCCCGAACAGACCGACCTGGAGCCGCTGCACCGCCTCGGCGCGCACGGTCGCGGGCGGCGGCAGGTCGTCGGGTTCGCCGGAGGGCTCGCCGGGCACGGCGGAGGGGTGGAACAGGCTGCGCTGGTTCATCCGCCGCAGCCGCTCGCGCCAGGACAGCCCGCTCATGCCGCCGCTCCCTGTTCCAGCCAGCTGAACACGGGCAGGCCCTTGGCCCTCAGCCATTCGGGGTTGTAGAGCGTCGAGAGGTAGCGGAAGCCGGTGTCGCACAGGATCGTCGCCACCTGCGGATTGGCCCGCCCCTCGGCGACCAGTTCGCGCCCCAGCATCACCGCGCCCGCCACGTTGATGCCCGAGGAAAGCCCGAGGCACAGCCCCTCCTCGCGCAGCAGCCGCTCGACCCAGACGAGGCCTTCCTCGTCGCTGATGCGGTATTGCGTGTCGATCGGCGCGCCTTCGAGATTGGCGGTGATGCGCCCCTGCCCGATGCCCTCGGCGACCGAGGAGCCTTCCGCCCGCAGCTCGCCATGAGCGAAGTAGTTGTAGAGCGCCGCGCCGTGCGGATCGGTCAGCGCGATGCGGATGTCGGGGTTCTTCTCCTTCAGCCCCATGCCCACCCCGGCGATGGTCCCGCCGGTGCCCGCCGCGCAGGTGAAGCCGTCGATCCGCCCACCGGTCTGCTCCCAGATTTCCTGCGAGGTGCCCTCGATATGGGCCTTGCGGTTGGCGACGTTGTCGAACTGTCCGGCCCAGACCGCGCCCGGCGTCTCCTCTGCCATGCGGCGCGAGACGTGCTGGAAATGGCCGGGATCGGAATATTTGGTCGGCGGGACGAGCACCAGCTGAGCCCCCAGCGCGCGCAGGGTGTCCATCTTCTCCTTGGACTGGTTGTCGGGCATGACGATGATCGTCTTGTAGCCCAGCGCATTGGCGACCAGCGCGATGCCGATGCCGGTGTTGCCCGCCGTCCCCTCGATCACCGTGCCGCCGGGCTTCAGTTCGCCGCGACTTTCCGCGTCGCGGATCATCCACAGGGCCGCGCGGTCCTTGACCGAGGAGCCGGGGTTGGCGAATTCGCACTTGCCCCAGATGTCGCAGCCCGCCGCAGCCGAGGGGCCGGCGAGGCGGACGAGCGGGGTGTTGCCGATGAGCGCGAGCGTGTCGCCGAAGGGGCGCGTGATGTTCATGGGCGCAGAGTTAGGCGCTGGAGCCGCGCGGGGCAATGATCAAGGCGATGGAGCGTTCTCGTCATCGCGAGGAGCGTAGCGACGCGCCTGCGGCCCGCAATGACGAAGTTAGGTGAGGCTCAGCACCACCTCGACCTCGCCGCCCTCGGCAATCTTCTCCGCCTTGCGCACCGCGGCCTTCAAGGGGAGCAGCCAGCCGCCATGTGCCTTGGAGGGGAAGAGCGAGGTGCGCCAGGTGGTGCCGCCGATGGTCGCCTCGATCCGGACCGAGCCCCATGCATCGGCCTTCGTGGCAGCGGCCCTGATCGCGCCGGCGGTCTCGCCGTCGATGGTGAGGAAATACCAGCTGCCCTTGGCGGGCGCGCCGTCCGCGCCCTGCCACAGCCACACCGGCCCGCGCACCATCCACGGCCCCGCCGCGGTGCCCTCGGGCGCGTGGCCCAGTTCGTCGCGCAGGAAGCGGGCGAGTTCGGCGTCCACCGGCCCGCCCCTTGCCGATCAGTCTTCGGGGGCGATGGTGACGTGCAGCCCGTCGAGATCCGCGGTGAAGGGGATCTGGCACGACAGGCGCGAGGTCGGGGCGCGGTGATCGGAGGATTCCAGCAGGTCGTCCTCGTCCTCGCTCATCTTGGGGAGCTTGTCGGCGAAGGCCGGATCGACCACCACGTGGCAGGTCGCGCAGGAACAGCACCCGCCGCACAACGCCAGCAGTTCGTCGAAGCCGTTGTCGCGGATCGCCTCCATCACGGTAAGCCCGTCATCGACGGTAATCTCGCTGGTGGCGCCTTCGCGGTTGGTGACGACCAGTCTGGGCATGGAGTGCGGTTCCTTCCGGGCTGTTGAGCGCAAGACTGTGCGCTGTGAGAATGCGCCGAGGCTGCTAAGATACTCTCGGGGCCAAGGCAAGATAAGGAAATTGGGAGTGGGCTTGAGCGCCGAAAAATTGCGCGGGGATCTGGATGCGCTGGCGGCGCGCGAGCCGAAGGTGGCGCGCGCCATCGCGGCGGTCGGCTATCCCGAGCCGCGCCTGCGTGACCGCGGTTTCGTGACGATGCTGCGCACCATCGTCGGCCAGCAGGTCTCGGTCGCGGCCGCCGCCTCGATGTGGAGAAAGCTCGAGACGGAACTGGGCGAGGGCTTCACGCCGGCGTGCCTGTTGAAGCGCGATTTCGACACCCTGCGCGCCTGCGGCCTCTCGCGCCAGAAGCAGGGCTATGCGCGCTCGCTGTGCGAGCTGGTCGAGGCGGGCGAACTCGATTTCCATGCTCTGCCCGAGGACGACGAGGAAGCCATCGCCCTCCTCACCCGCATCAAGGGCATCGGCCGCTGGTCGGCGGAGATCTACCTGCTCTTCGCCGAGGGCCGCCCCGACATCTGGCCCGCGGGCGACCTTGCGGTGCAGGAGGGGGTGAAGCGGCTGCTCGGGCTGGAGGAGCGCCCGGCAGAGAAGGCGACCCGCGCTCTCGCCGAACCGTGGGCGCCCCAGCGCGGGGCGATGGCGATCTTCACCTGGCACTACTACGCCAACCCGGCGCTGTAGGGCTTCGTCCGGTATCGGCATTTTCGGCCGGGAAGCAGCCGTTCGGGTATCGACCCCATTGCGGACGTTCGATGATCTGATGCAAGGAGATGGCGCCCGGCCTGCAGCTTGGCTTGTGGGAGACTTCGTGTCTTGGAAATGCGCCTAACGCTCACCGGGAGCGAAGAAGCTCTAGAAGACATCATCGATGCGATGATTTCGCAGATACACTGCCTCATCCATACCAGACATAGCTGGGATGTATTCTTTAGCGACTTCCAAGGATTTCTCTACGATGTGCCCGAAGCGAATATAACAGTATGCTTCTCTGGCACGATTTCCCCCAAGTCGGCCGCGCAAGAATTCGTGGAGCTGGTGCAAGAAATGGATGATGACTTGCAAGGCCGCGTGCAGGTACGCACGGCCTGAGGCTTGCAGAAGTGTGCCAGGAGCGGCAGCCACCCCAGTTAGGTTGGTCCGTTTCCCACCCACTTACCGCCATTCGCGCACATCCTCGGCGCTCCCAAAAGCGGACGCTCGGCACGCTTTCCTACCGGCGGGCTTCCGGTTAGCCTCGGGCGGCTCTTTCGAATTGTCGTTGCCGCGCGGGATCGCCGCAGAGGGTTGCGCCTGCGCCCCATCTGGCGAAGAAAACGCAAAACACAGTGTCAACTTCGGTTTTGCTGCAGAACGCTCTGAAAGAATTGCGGAAATTCTGCAGGAAATCGAAGTTTACAGTGTCAACTTTGTAAACTTCGCCCGCCGCTGTGCGTTGGCGCACTCTGCCTGCTGACAAGCCTGTCAGTCCGCTCTAGACGGTTGCAAAACGCAATCGAGAGGGGATCATCATGAGCACGCAGCGCAGCATCTTCATCACCGGCGGCGGATCGGGCATCGGGCGCGCGACGGCGCTGCACTTCGCCGCGCGGGGCTGGTTCGTCGGGGTGGCCGACATCAATGCCGGCGGGATGGCCGAGACGCTCAACCTGATCCAGGGCAGCGCCAAGTGGGCAGGCCCGCTCGACGTGCGCGACCGCAAGGGCTGGGACGAGGCGCTCGCCGCCTTCGCCGAGGCCGCGGGCGGACGGATCGATGCGCTGGTCAACAATGCCGGGATCGGCACCGGCGGATCGCTCTCCGAGCTCGACCCCGAGGAGATCGACCGCTGCCTCGACATCAACCTGAAGGGCGTGCTCTACGGCGCGCAGGCGGTCTATCCCTACCTGCAGAAGACCGCCCCGGGATCGGCCCTCGTCAACATCGCGAGCGCCGCCGGGATCGCGGGCTCGGCGGGAATGAGCGTCTATTGCGCGACCAAGTTCGGGGTGCGCGCGGTCTCGGAGAGCCTCGATGCCGAATGGGCGGGCGACCGCATCACGGTCGCCTCGGTGTGCCCCGGCTTCATCGAGACCCCGTTGCTCGACGGGACGGGCAACCGCAGGTCGAACGAGCAGATCCGCGACCGGGTGCGCGCGGCGGGGCTGGAGATTACGCCCGTCGAGCGCGTCGCCGAGGCGGTGTGGGACGCGGTGCACGGGGATAAGCTCGACTATTTCGTCGGCGCGACCGCCAAGCGCATGGCCTTCGCCAAGCGCTGGATGCCGGGCAAGGTCAGGAAGCAGCTGCGGGCGAGCCTGCGGCCGCTGGGGCAGTAGGACTGACCCCGTTCGCCCTGAGCCTGTCGGAAGCGAAGCTGACGCGTAGCGTCAACGGCTGCACTTCTCTTTGGGCCGCAGCGCGCGCCTCAAGAAAGGACGTGGCTTCGACAAGCTCAGCCCGAACGGGTTACGGTCGAAGCAACCCATCCACGGCTGCCGCCATCCGCGCATCGCGCGCGGACAGCCCGCCCGCGTCGTGGGTGGTCAGCGTCACCTCGACGCGGTTGTAGACGTTGAACCATTCCGGGTGATGGTCCTGCGCCTCGGCCAGCAGGGCGACCCGGTTCATGAAGCCCCAGGCCTCGGAGAAGTCCCTGAAACGAAAGGTCCGCGCGATCGCCTTGCCCTCGCGCGCTAGGCTCCATTCGGGGTGCGCGGCCAGCAGCGCGGCGGTTTCGTCGGGGGTGAGTTCGGGGACGGACATCGGTTGGTTCCTCGGATCGGGTCGCTTGTTTGCGGGCGCCCTTTTCCCTAACGCTGCGGCCCGATGCAAGCGCCCTCGCCCAGCCTGATCGCCGACAACCTCGCCTGCCGCAGGGGCGAGCGGCTGCTGTTCCGGCGGCTGTCGTTCCGGCTGGAAGCGGGCGCGGCGTGCCATGTGACCGGGGCCAACGGCGCGGGCAAGACGACGCTGATCCGCGCGCTGGCGGGGTTGACGACGTCGTTTGCGGGCGAGGTCCGGCGCGAGGGTGCGCTGGCGCTGCTCGACGAGCGCACCGGCCTCGATCCCGACCTGCCGCTGGGCAAGGCGCTGGCCTTCTGGTCCGGGATCGACCGCGTCGCCGACCGGCAGGCGATCATGGAGCGGCTGCGGCTCGGGGCGCTGGCCGAGGTGCCGGTGCGCTACCTCTCGACCGGCCAGAGGAAGCGCGCCGCGCTCGCCCGGGTGCTGGGGCAGGCCGCGCCCTTGTGGCTGCTGGATGAACCGCTGAGCGGGCTCGACACCGCCTCGCAGGGCCTCGTCAGCGCGCTGGTGCGCGAGCATTGCGCGAGCGGCGGGATCGCGCTGATCGCCTCGCACCAGCCGCTCGATGTGCCGGGCATGACCAGCTTCGCGATCGAGGACTTCGCCCCCGCGCCGGAGGAGGAAGAGGCATGATCGCCGCCCTGCTCCGCCGCGATCTGGCGCAGTTCTTCCCCTTCACCGGGAGCGGCGCGGCGTTGCCGGTCGTGTTCTTCGTCGCGGTCGCGATGCTGTTCCCATTCGCGGTCGGGCCGGATGCCAACGTGCTCGCGAAAACCGGCGGCGGGGTGGTGTGGATCGCGGCGCTGCTGGCGGCGATCCTGCCGCTGGAAAAGCTGGTGGCGCGCGACATTGCCCTCGGGTTCTTCGACCAGTTGCGCCTGCGCGGGATCACCGAGGAGGCGATGATGGCGGTGCGCCTCTTCGCCCACTGGCTGAGCTTCGGCCCGCCGCTCCTGCTGGCGACCTTCCCCGCCGCCGCGCTGCTGAAGATCGAGGGGGAGAGCTTCCAGATCCTCCTCCTCGGCCTGCTGGCGGGGACGCCGGGCCTGGCCGCCATCGGCCTGATGATCGCCGCGCTCACCGCCTCGCTCAGGGCAGGCGCCGCGCTTTCGGGGCTGCTGCTGATCCCGCTCGCGCTGCCGATCCTGATCTTCGGCGCGGGGGCGCTGGCGCGGCAGGATCCTGTGAGCCTCGGCTTCGTTGGTGCGATAAGCCTCGGCCTCGTCGCCCTCGCGCCTTTCGCCGCGGGCGCCGCGATCAGGGCCGCCAGAGAGATTTCGTGAGAGCACCCGAAAGTCACGTCCGCGCCAACATCCTGATGGGCAACATCGCGCTGGGGCTGCTGGGCTTCACGCTGTTCGCCTTCGCGCTCAAGGCCATCGCCCATCCGCAGGTGCAGGCGCGCTACACCCCGCTGGTGGTGTTCCACGCCGGGAGCATGATCGCCTGGCTGATCCTGCTGGCGAGCCAGAGCTTCCTCGCCGCCCGGTTCAGGCTGGCCGCGCACCGGGCGACGGGGCGCGCCTCGATCGCGCTGGTGGGGGCGATGCTGGTGAGCGGCGGGGTGATCTCGTGGCGCATCGGACAGGAACTCGGCCGCCCCGAGGTGACGGTGGTGAACCTTGCCGCCTTCGCGACCTTCGTGCCGCTCTATTTCCTCGCCCTCCACTACGCCCGCCGGAGGGACATCGCCGCCCACCGCCAGGCGATGCTGATCGCTACCCTCGCGCTGATGACCCCCGCCTATGCCCGCGTGGTGCAGGTGCTCGGCCTGCCCGATCCGGTCGCTATCGCGGTGCAAGTGCCGATCACGGTGCTCGTCTCGGCGGGATATGATTGGGTGCTGCACGGGCGGGTGACGCGGCCGGTGATCGCGATGCTGGGGTTCTCGGTGGGGCTGGTGACGGTGATGAGCGCGGTGCTGGCAGTGCTGTTTCTTTAGAGCACCGCCCGTCATTGCGAGCCGCGAAGCGGCGCGGCAATCCAGAGCAACGCGCGCCCCGCTCTGGATTACTTCGTTACGCTCACAATGACGAGAGAACCGAAGCTGGCCTCGGTTGCTCCCGGGACGCAGGTGGCCTTACACGTAAGGCGGGAAATCCCGCCCCGTCGGGCTCTTGGTGAAGATCTCGTTCCCGGTCTCGGTGATCGCAATCGAATGCTCGAACTGTGCCGAGAGCGACTTGTCGCGCGTCACCGCGGTCCAGCCGTCGCCGAGCACCTTGGCCCAGGGCTTGCCGAGGTTGATCATCGGCTCGATGGTGAAGAACATCCCCGGCCTCAGCTCCGGCCCCGTCCCGGCGCGCGCGGCGTGGATCACTTCGGGGGCGTCGTGGAACAGCTTGCCGAGACCGTGGCCGCAGAATTCGCGCACCACGCTGTAGCGGAAGCTGCTCGCATGGGCTTCGATCGCCGCGCCGATATCGCCCAGCCTTGCGCCGGGCTTGGCCGCCGCGATGCCGAGCATCAGGCACTCATAGGTCACCTCGACCAGCTTTCTCGCCTTCAGCGAGGGCTCGCCGGCGTAGAACATCCGGCTCGTGTCGCCGTGCCAGCCGTCCACCAAGGGCGTGACGTCGATGTTGAGGATGTCGCCGTCCTTCAGCACCTTGTCGCCCGGAATGCCGTGGCAGATCACGTGGTTGATCGAGATGCAGGAGCTGTGCGCATAGCCGCGGTAGCCGAGCGTTGCGGGGATCGCGCCGGCATCGAGCATCATGCCCCGGATCGCATCGTCGATGCTCCCCGTGGTGACGCCGGGCTTCACCAGTTCGACGCAGGCATCGAGGATCTCGGCGGCAAGGCGGCCGGCCTTGCGCATCCCCTCGAAGCCCTCGGGCGTGTGGAGCTTGATGGAGCCGTCGCGGTAGACGGTCGTATCGCCGTCGACGAGTTGATAGTCGTGCATGGCCCCCACATAGCGACTGCGGGCGCGAATTGCTACTTGCCCGGCGCGAAAGCCGCCGCGTATTCGGGCCTGACCGCCGCCAGCACCGCGGGAGTGACGGGCAGCGTCACCTCGTAGACCCCTTCGGCATAGGCGCCCGCGACATAGGGCGCGGCGATCAGGCCGATGCGGTCGAAGCTCCTGCGGCTGGCCGAGCCGACCAGCACGGTGAGATCGGCGATCGCCGGGCACGGGAAGATCCCGTCCTCGCTGTAGGCCCCCTCGAAGCGCTTGATCTTCTCGGCCTTGAGCGCCTTGCACCACGCCGGCCCGAGCGCCGCCTCGAGCGCCTCGGGCGAGCGGAACATCACCTTGGGGTCGATCGCCTGCTGCGCCTCGCGGTCCCACACCAGCGCGTCGAAGGCGCCGTTGCCGTGGGCCCCGCCGGTGTAGGCGTAGAAGCTCGCCGAAAGCGAGAGGAAGCGCTGCAGATCGGCGACCACCTCCCAGCTCTTCTCGAAGGAGCGGTTGACGCAGCCGAGGCAGTCGCCCTCGGCGAATTCGCGCAGGGCCTCGTCCCAGTCGGCGCGCTGTTCGGCGAGCAGCCTGTCGCGCTCGGCAGTGAAACGGGTGGTGAGCTGGGGCACGGCGGCGACCTTGGCCGGCCAGGTGTAGGAAAACTCGCGCAGCGCCTCGCCCGACCTCACGGTGTAGGTGGCGGTTTCGGAGAAGGCGGTCTTGTCCGGGGCGGGAGCGGCGGCCTCGGGGGGTGCCGGGGGCGTTTGCGCCGCGATCGCGGCGGGCAGGCTGCCGACCGCGAGGATCGCCGCGCCCAGCACGGCGGCGATGCGCGGGCGTCGCGATGCCGTTGTGCAGTCATCGCCCGGTCGTTGCTGTTTCACGTGGAACTTGTTGCAAGCCATCCTGATCCCCTCCCTGTCCGAATCCGCTGGTGACATCGGCGCGGGGGGGATTATGGAACGGCAATGACCGAAGCCAAAGCCCTGATCCGGCCCGACCGCGGCGAAAGCGCGGTGGCCATCCACCTCGTTTCCAAGGACACCTTCGAGGCCTTCGCCAAAACCCTCACCGCAGGCCAGCGCACGGCCGTTGCGGCGCAGAAGTTTGAGGGCGGCGGCTACCAGTATGCCATTGTTCCCGATGGCGATTCCTGGTTCGTGGTGAGCGGGGTGGCGAACGTCGAGAGCCTCTCGAGCTGGTGCCTCGCCAAGCTCGCCGAGGAGCTGCCCGAGGGGCTGTATCGCCTCGCCAGCGGGGATCCGGGCCCGGCGATGTTCGGCTGGGTCACGGGGCAATACCGCTTCACCCGCTACAAGAGCGAGGACAAGAGCCAGGGCCCGCGCGTGCTGCTGACCGGGCAGGTCGGGCAGATCGACAGCTATGTGGCTGAAGCGGAAGCGGAAATTTTCCTGCGCGATCTCGTCAACGCACCGCCCGAAGACATGGGCCCGGCAGAACTCGAGGCCGAGTGCGAACGCCTCGCCAAGGCCCACAAGGCCGAGCTGACCGTGGTGCGGGGCGACGCGCTGGAACAGGAATACCCGATGGTCCATGCCGTCGGCCGGGCGGCGGCACGCCAGCATGCGCCCCGGCTGATGCACCTCGTCTGGGGCGATCCGGCCCACCCAGTGCTGGCGGTGGTCGGCAAGGGGGTCTGCTTCGATTCCGGGGGCCTGAACATCAAGCCCGGCAGCGGCATGCGGCTGATGAAGAAGGACATGGGCGGTGCGGCCCACGCGCTGGCACTCGCCGGTCTGGCGATGGGCGCGCGGCTGAAGGTGCGGATGCATCTGCTTGTTCCGGCGGTGGAAAATGCGATCTCGGGCGGGGCGTTCCGGCCGGGCGACATCCTGAAAAGCCGCAAGGGCCTGACGGTCGAGATCGACAACACCGACGCCGAAGGGCGCCTCATCCTCGGCGATGCGCTGACCCGCGCCTCGGAGGAAAGCCCCGACCTGATCGTCGACTTTGCCACCCTGACCGGCGCGGCGCGGGTCGCGCTCGGCCCCGATCTGCCGGCGCTGTTCGCCCGCCGGGACGAGACCGCGGAGGCCTTCCTCGCCGCAGGCAAGGCGAACGACGATGCCGCCTGGCGCCTGCCGCTGCACGATGGATACCGCGAATACCTCGCCTCCGACGTCGCCGACATGGCGAACTCGGCCGCCAATCCCTTCGCAGGCGCCTCGGTCGCCGGCCTGTTCCTCGACCGCTTCGTGGGCGAGGGTATCGACTGGGTGCATTTCGATACCTTCGCCTGGTCCCCCGCCCCCAAGCCCGGCCGCGCACGGGGCGGGCGCGGGCTGGGTCTGAGGGCCGCGTGGCACGCCATCCGCGCCCGCTACGGCAGCTGAGCTTGCCCCGCGCGCCGCTTGCCGCTAACGGGCCTGCCACGCTGCACGGCCTGGGGAGAGGTCGCCGGCGTCACCTGAGAAGGCCAACGGAACAGCCATGAGCGGCGCGCAGCGCGAGACGACGGAATATGCAGTGCCTGCGGGCGTGCTGGGTCTGAAGGGCCCGGTGGAAAAGCCCGCGCCCGGCACGCTGCCGCTGCGCGGCGATCTGGCGCACATCGCGCTCGCCGGGAGCCACCTCGCGGCGCATTACGTCATCCCCCATGTCCGCACTGTCGGCACGGAGGGTGCGGGCCTGCGCCTCGCCCCGCGCGCGGATGGTGAAATCTTCGCGACCCTCCCCGCCGGCAGCCGGTTCGAGCTGCTCGACGTGGCGGGCGAATGGGTGTGGGGCTGCCCCGGGCCGCAGGGCCCGACGGGCTGGTGCCGGGCGAGCGACCTCGCGTCCGCCGAGAGCTGAGGCGGTGGCGATCCGCCTGTTCATCGACGGGGCTGCGGGCACGACCGGCCTCGAGATCCGCGAGCGGCTGCAAGGGCGCAGCGAGTTCGAATTGCTGGTGCTGGACGATGCCCAGCGCAAGGACGAGAGCGCGCGCCGCGACGCGCTCCACGAAGCTGACATCGCGATCCTTTGCCTCCCCGATGAAGCAGCAAAGGATGCTGTACGACTGGCCGACGGGGCGGCAACGCGCATCATCGACGCCTCAAGCGCCCACCGCGTGGCCGAGGGCTGGACCTACGGCTTTCCCGAAATGGTCGGGCATGAGGCGATCGCCAATGCCCGTCTGGTGAGCAATCCGGGGTGCTACCCCACCGGCTTTCTGGCGCTGGTCGCGCCGCTTGTGCGCGCGGGGCTGCTGCCCGCCGACTGGCCCTATACCGTCAACGCCGTGAGCGGCTATTCCGGGGGCGGCAATGCCCTGATCGACCGCTTCGAGGCCGATCCCGACATCGCCTTCCGCGCCTATGGCCTCGCGCTCGGGCACAAGCACCTGCCAGAGATGCAGGCCTATGCGGGCTTGGCCCATGCGCCGGTGTTCTCGCCGAGCGTGATCCCCGCCCACCGCGGCATGGTGGTCGACGTGCCCCTGCCGCTCGCCGCCCTGCGCGGCCAGCCGCGGGCGGATGCGCTGCACGCGGCGCTCGAGGCGCAGTTCGCTGGCAGCGGCCTCGTGTCGGTCGCACCGCTCGCGCCGGTTCCGGGTGAGATGCTGCTGCTGCGCTCGGCAACCCCGTGGGACGGCCTTGCGCTCCATGTCTGTCCCTCGGCGGACGGCAGGCAGGCGCGGCTCGTCGCGGTGCTCGACAACCTTGGCAAGGGTGCGTCCGGAGCCGCGATCCAGAACCTCAACATCATGTGCGGACTGCCCGAAACCACCGGCCTGCGCCTCTGATCGCGGAGCGCCTTGCTTAAAATTTAGGCATGCGGTGATCTGATGCTGTGCACCATTGCGCAGTGCACCATAATCTTGCTAACCGGCCAGCACGGGCGAAAGACATCCCTCCCCTTGAGTCTTCAAGCGGCAAGGATTGTTCGCAGCCATCATCCATGGCTTGGCACGATTCTTGTTAAGAATCGGTCAGCATTCCAGCCAGGCGCGAACGGGGCCAACCGACGGGGACGACGTGAAAAAGATCGAAGCGATCATCAAACCCTTCAAGCTCGACGAGGTGAAGGAGGCGCTGCACGAAATCGGCGTGTCCGGCATCACTGTCACCGAGGCCAAGGGTTTCGGGCGCCAGAAGGGCCACACCGAACTCTATCGCGGGGCCGAGTATGTCGTGGATTTCCTCCCCAAGGTGAAGCTCGAGGTGGTCGTCGCAGACGATCAGGCCGAGCGCGTGGTCGAGGCGATCGCCGCAGCCGCGCAGACGGGACGGATCGGCGACGGCAAGATCTTCGTCACCGCCATCGAGAGCGCGCTGCGCATCCGCACCGGCGAGACCAACGACGACGCGATCTGATTTTCCACCCTCTCCAGCCTGCCGCGGGGGCAGGCCGAACGCATCAAGTACCCGGAGGCAATAAGAAATGTCGAAAGCAAAAGACGTCCTGAAGAAGATCAAGGACGAGGAAATCGAGTGGGTGGACCTGCGCTTCACCGACCCAAAGGGCAAGTGGCAGCACCTCACCATGGTGGCCAGCGTCATGGGCGAAGATGAACTTGAAGACGGCCTCATGTTCGACGGCTCGTCGATTGCCGGCTGGAAGGTCATCAACGAAAGCGACATGATCCTGAAGCCCGACCTGAGCGAGACCTGGGTCGATCCCTTCAGCGCCACCCCGATGCTGATCATCAACTGCGACATCGTCGAGCCTTCGACCGGTGACTGGTACGCCCGCGACCCGCGCACCACCGCCAAGCGCGCCGAGGCCTACCTGAAGTCGACCGGGATCGGCGACACCGTCTATGTCGGCCCCGAAGCCGAATTCTTCATGTTCGACGACGTGCGCTTCGAGGACGGCTATGCCGGCTCGGGCTTCTCGATCGACGACATCGAACTGCCGACCAACACCGCCAAGGAATACGACAACGGCAACATGGGCCACCGACCGCGTGCCAAGGGCGGCTACTTCCCGGTCGCGCCGGTCGACAGCGCCGTGGACATCCGCGCCGAGATGGTCTCGACCATGCTCGAAATGGGCCTGCCCTGCGACAAGCACCACCACGAAGTCGCCGCCGCGCAGCACGAACTGGGCCTGACCTTCGGCACGCTGGTGCAGACTGCCGACCGCATGCAGATCTACAAGTATGTCGTGCACCAGGTCGCCCATGCCTACGGCAAGACCGCGACCTTCATGCCCAAGCCGATCAAGGCCGATAACGGCTCGGGGATGCACACCCACATGTCGATCTGGAAGGACGGCAAGCCGATGTTCGCGGGCAATGAGTACGCAGGCCTTTCGGAAATGTGCCTCTACTACATCGGCGGCGTCATCAAGCACGCCAAGGCGCTCAACGCTTTCACCAACCCGACCACCAACAGCTACAAGCGTCTGGTGCCCGGCTTCGAGGCGCCGGTGCTGCTGGCCTATTCGGCCCGCAACCGCTCGGCCTCGTGCCGCATCCCCTATGGTGCGGGCGACAAGGCCAAGCGCGTCGAGTTCCGCTTCCCCGATGCGATGGCGAACCCCTACCTCGCCTACGCGGCGCTGCTGATGGCGGGTCTCGACGGGATCGAGAACAAGATCCACCCCGGCGAGGCGATGGACAAGAACCTCTACGATCTGCCGCCGGCCGAACTCGCCGAGGTGCCGACCGTGTGCGGTTCGCTCCGCGAGGCGCTCGACAGCCTGGCTGCCGATCACGAGTTCCTGCTCAAGGGCGACGTGTTCACCAAGGACCAGATCGAGGCCTACATGGAACTGAAGTGGGAAGAGGTGATCCGCACGGAGACCACCCCCTGCCCGGTCGAGTTCGACATGTATTACTCGATGTGATCCCGCGCCCCTCCGGGGGCCGGAGCATTGCACAAAAGGCCCGGGGATCGCTCCCCGGGCCTTTTGCTTGGGCCGCGGCAGGGCCTCAGGGCCTGGTCGTCATGCCGCTCCCGATCCTGAGGTAGCGCCGCATCACCTCGCGGTGATGGCCCGGGTCCGCGCCCGAACAGGCGAACAGCAGCAGCCCCGCAGGCGCGGGCATGATCGCCCAGGTCGCCCGCACATCCTCGCTGCTGCGCGTGTCCCAGCCGAGCAGCTTGAGCGGAATGGCCGAACGCTGGCCGGGCGTGTCGAGCACCATCGTCGCGCGGTTCTCGATGGTGAAGCCGAGCTGGGCGATCAGCGCGTCGAATGGCTCGTAGAGCGTATCGATCTCGGCCTGGATCGCCGCCATGGTGAAGGCGGCAAAGCTGCCGTCGGGAAGCCGCTGGGCGGCGCATTTCGTCTCGATCGTCCCGGCATCGAAGATGAAGCTGCGCATCGGTCCGGCCATGTCGATCCGTCCACCGTTGGGCATGGTGAAGCGGTACCACCCCTCCTCGTCGGCAAAGGCGACTCCGCCGGTGGCGGCATTGTCGGGATCGGGCAGCAACTGCCCCCGCGCCTCGGTGGGGATCACCAGCCCGCCCGAAGCATCGACCGCGACCGCCGCCTGGGGGGGCCGGGTGTCGCCTTCAAGCGGGTTGGTCTGGGCCCCGGCGGGCGCGGCGAGCGCCAGCAGCGCGAGGGCGAGGCTAGGCCGCAGCGGGATTGGCATTGATCACCCCCATGTAAAGCCCGTGCGTGGCGCGCGCGGCGTCGAGCGCGGCGGTCTGCAACAGGGCGGGATCGACCCGGTACTGGTAGGTCGAATAGTTGTAGCCCAAGGTCGGGCGCGAGGGCGCGGCCATGTTCGGCTCGGTCCACCAGGCGTTGGAGCGCACATAGGCGTTCCATTCCTCGATCTCGGCATTGTTGTTGAAATTGCTGGTCTGCACCAGTTGCCCCGCCTGGCCGACGGCAACGCGGTCCTCGAGGATCACCCGCGCCATCTCGCCCGCCAGCGCGATCTTGGCGTGGAAGAAATTGCAGTGCGTGAACAGCGGCACCAGGAACAGGCCGGGCTGGATGCCGACATTGGCCCCGCCGCCGTAGGTCGAATGGCCGCTGCCGGTCAGCGCGGCGAAGTCCATGACGAGGCTCGGGATCACCACCACGCACTTGAGCGCCGCCGACATCGCGTTGAGCGCGCGGGCATTGCCGAGATTGAAGGGCGAGCGGTCGGACAGCGGCGCTTCGGGGCCGATGGTCAGCAGCGGAAGGTATTCCGGGCTCACCACGGCAACGGTGCGCGAATCCGCGAAGGGTTTCTTGAGAAAGGGATCGGGCGTCGGATCGAGCTTCTTGAAGCCCTCGCTCGCCGAGATCTCGTTCCAGCCGAGCACGGTGCGCCCCGTGGCGCGCAGCCGCTCGATGAAGTCGGTGAAGGCCAGATGGGCGATCTGGCGCATCAGCGCCGCATCGACCCCGACGAGATCGGCGGTGAGATCGACCTTGTTCGACCCCTGCCCGCTGCTGGCCCCCATGCCGTTGCGCATGACCAGTCCGAACCGGTACGACGGCACCGCGATCCGCGTCGTTCGCGCAAGGATCTTGGCCATTACCTGATGGTAGTTCTTCAGGCTCATGCCGGAGAGAGGCACCATGCCCTCCGCCGCGCGGGCCGGAGGCGCGGCAAGCCCTCCTGCTGCCAGAGCCCCCATAATTCCGGCGCCGCCATGCAGCACCGAACGCCGGTCCCAATTCGTTACGCTCATTCAAACCCCCTTGAATGCGCGCCCGGTCTTTTCTTTGGAAAGTAACACCTGGTTTCATGGCTCGCAACCCAAGGCGGAGTTACTTCACCTCCGCGCACGAACTCGCTAGGACCTCCGGGTAACCCGCCAACTGTTCAGGACATTCATGACCGAATCGCTGCTGCTCGTCGCCGGAGGCCTGGTGCTGCTTGCGCTGGGCGGGGAACTGCTGGTGCGCGGGGCTGTGGGGATGGCGGCGCGGCTCGGCATCTCGCCGCTGCTGGCGGGGCTGACGATCGTCGGCTTCGGCACCTCCACCCCGGAACTGGCGACCAGCGTCCAGGCCGCGCTGGCGGGATCCCCCGGGATCGCGATCGGCAACGTGGTCGGATCGAACATCGCCAATATCCTGTTCATCCTTGGCCTTTCGGCGGTGATCCTGCCGCTTTCGGTCAACCCCGCTTCCTTTGCGCGGGATTCGATCGCGCTCGGCGGCTCGGCGCTGCTGTCCACCGGTGCGGTGCTGCTCGGCGTGATCGGGCCTCTGGCGGGGATCGTCCTCATCGGCTGCCTCGTGGGCTACATCTGGTGGGCCTACAAGTCGGAGAGCGCCGCGCCCTGCCCCGAGGCGACCCGCCACGAGCACGAAGCCGAGGACGTGCCGGTGCCGCCCGATGCCGGCCCGGTGGTGCTCGGCGGGATGATCCTGGCCGGGCTCGCCGCCGCGATCTTCGGTGCCGGATGGCTGGTCGATGGCGCGGTCGTGCTGGCGGGTGCGGCGGGCGTGTCGGAAAGCGTAATCGGCCTCACCGTGGTCGCCGTGGGCACAAGCCTGCCCGAACTGATCGCCTGCGTCGTTGCGGTGCTGCGCAAGCACGAGGACGTGGCGCTCGGCAATGTGGTGGGATCGAACATCTACAACCTGTGCGGCATCCTCGGCACCACCGCACTGATCCAGCCCATTGAAGTGCCGGCCGAAATCGCAGGTTTCGATATCTGGGTGATGCTCGGCGTGACGGCGCTCCTGATCGTCCAGCTGCGCAGCGGATGGCGGCTGTCGCGGCTCGAGGGGGCGGTGCTGGTGGCGCTTTATGCCGGCTACACCGCGCTGCTCGCCACTCGGTGAGTCGCCCCGCGCGCACGACCTGATGCCGGAAAGCAACGCCGGCAGGAAATGTTGTTTCACTCTTGCCCTGCTTCGGCGAGCAGCTAGTTTGCCGATCCTTCGCAACAGCTTGCGAACTTCAATACCCCCCTAGGGACGCAACAAGGTAGAGGTGTCTATGATCAAAGGTGATCGTCGGGTGCGCCCGGCGCTGATGACGGGTGTGGCGCTGGCCGGCCTGGTGCTCGGTGCCGGAGCCGCCAATGCGCAATCCGTTCTGGGCGTGAACGGCCCGCGGCTCGACGCCGCCGAGCTCGAGGATGCGCGGCATCGCGACGTCATGCTCGATCCGCGCGAGGTGCTGAACGAGCGCCACGGCGGCACGATCCTCGATCCGACCCAGCTCCTCGACGAACGCCACGTGCGCGCTCCCGCGCTCGGCACCGAGATCGAGACCTATGTCGGCCAGGTCGACATCCAGGATGAATCCCAGATCGTGATTTCGCTGCCGGGCACCCCGACCACGGCACGCGATCCGGTCAACATCAACGGCATCGGCCAGATGATCGTCAGCACCCCGGGTGCCGGCGGCGGCGTGAGCCTCGGGCTGTGCACCGGCACCCTGATCAACCCGCGCACCGTTCTGTTCGCCGCGCACTGCGTGAACAACCGCCCCGCGACCGCCTACGGTTCGGCCTCGGGCGGGGTCGCGATCGGCTTCGGCTTCAACAATTCCAACAACACCACCCAGCCGGGTCAGCCGGCCGGCACCTCCCCGCTGCTCAACTGGCTGTTCGGTTCGGCGGCGCAGGGCCGCGCGCCCAACACCACCAGCACCAGCGAGTTCTTCTACACCGTCAACGGGCTGGTCTATAACCCGCTCTCGCTCGAACCGGCGGCTGCGGGCTTCCTCTATGGCGACGTGGCGATCGCCTCGCTCGACACGCCCGCGCGCAACATCCCGACCTGGGCGATCCTGCTGTCGGCGCTGACCCCGCCCTCGCAGATCACCGCGGCCAACGGCACGGGCTACCACGTCACCATCAGCGGCTACGGCGCCAACGGCATCGGCACCACCGGCGCGACCGGCGCGATCGACTATCGCCGGCGCGTGGCCGAGAACTGGCTCGGTGCGCTGACCTCGCTCAACGTGCGCGACACCTTCCTGTTCGGTGGCTTCTCGGTCAGCCGGCCGCAGAACCTCTACTGGATCGACTTCGACGATCCGCGCCGCGGCACCCCGCAGGCGTCCCCGTTCGACTTCAACGTGTTCCGCGACAACGCCCTGCCCAACGAAGGCACCACCTCGGGCGGCAACTCGGGCGGCCCGCTGATCCTCGACCGGACCTTCGCCCAGCAGGTCGTGATCGGCGTCCTTTCGGGCGGGTCGCGCTTCTTCGGCGCGCAGCCGGGTTCGAGCTACGGCACGGCCTCGTTCTACCAGCCGATCTACCTCTACTGGGACTGGATCGCGGCGAACAACCCCTACCGCTACGTCGGCGCGGTCGCCGGCAGCGGCAACTGGGAAGACCCGACCCGCTGGGTCTCGCTGCAGGACCCCAACTACTTCATCATCGGCGCCAACGGCCAGCTGGTGAACGGCGTTCCGACCCGCCCCGGCGAGCAGAACCTTGGCACCTCGGGCCAGTTCGGTGACCTCTGCGTGCAGGGCCCGGCGGCGGGCGGCGGCGATGCGTGCCTCAACCTCGCGACCGGCCAGATCCGTCCGACCCCGGGTGGCATCGGCACCTCGGGCAACGACACACTCGGCGAAGGGGCGGGGATCGGCAGCGCGCTGTCGAACAACTTTGGCTCCGACGTCATCAACCCCGACGGCGCCTTTGCCGCGAACGGTGGCCTCACCGCCTCCGATGAGCCGCAGAACACGGCGGTCCTGCCCCCGGCGACCATCGCCAACGGCCTGCCGGGCGCGACCAACTTCGTGCCCAACAACACCCCGGGCAACCGCCTTGCGGGCGTGCTGCCGCGCTACTTCGACGTGACGCTGGCCAACACCGGCACCACCACGCTGAGCAGCACGGTGACCATCGACCGGCTGACCCTGCGCGGTCCGGCCGGGCTGACGATCAACTCGGGCGCCCGCCTCAACTCGCTGATCGACATCACCCAGGCCGGCGGGATCATGACCGTGAACGGCACGCTGACCTCGGTGGGCGACTACACCGTGATGGGCGGCCTGCTGCAGGGTTCGGGCACGATCACTGCGCCCTTCGTGAACAGCGTGGCCGGCCAGATCGCGCCGGGCACGATCGGCACCACCGGGACGCTGTCGATCGGCGGCAACCTCGTGCTCGCCTCGGGCAACCAGTACCTCGTCGACATCTCGGGCACCGCATCCGACCGGATCGCCGTGACGGGCGCGGCCAATGTCGGCGGCCAGGTGGTGGTCGGCGCGGGCGTGACCGGGCAGGTCAACGGCCTCGGCCGCCAGTTCACCATCCTCACCGCCACCGGCGGGGTGACCGGCACTTTCTCTGCCCAGAGCCTCTCGCCGATCCTCAGCCAGCAGTTCACCTACCAGACGAACGCGGTGCTGATGCAGATCCGCGCGGCGAGCTACAACTCGGTGATCGACCGCAACAGCACGGTCCAGACCGCCTACGCCCAGCTGTTCGACCAGAACCGCCCCAACGAGGCGCTGGCGAGCCTCTATGCGCTCGACTTCGCGTCGGTCGACACGATCCGCAACACCTTCGCGAGCCTCGCACCTGTCAACGAGCAGGCGGTGCGTTCGCTGTCGGCGCAGTCGGTCAACATGCTCCAGAACTTCAACGCCGCGCGCCTGCGCGAGGCGGACAAGTCGCGGGCGGGCGGCAAGGTCGCGGTGATCGGGCGTCCGCTCGAGCTGGCGCAGATGGGCATGGCCCCCGCGCTCCAGCCGCTCGGCGGGATCCAGATGGGCGTGCAGGACGGCGAGACCACGATGACCGAGACGAACCTGCCCGACAATGTCGCGATCTTCGCGGCGGGCGGTCTGGTGTTCGGCGACGCGGATTCGCTCCCCGGCTACGGGGTGGGCAACACGATCGCGGGCCGGCTGATCTCGCAGCCCACCGAGTTCGACGGGTTTTACCTGGCGGGCGGGATCGAGTTCTACCCGGGCGAGAGCACCATGGTCGGGATCTCGGGCTTCTACAGCTCGATCGACGCCAACACGCCGCTCGACCAGCGGGTCCAGAACGACACCTATGCCGCGTCGGTCTACCTGCGTCACGCCTTCGCGAACGGCCCCGTGATCGACGGCCAGTTCAGCATGGGCAGCATGGGCTTCGACACTCGGCGTCAGGTGCAGTTCCTCACCGCCCCGCAGACGCTCGAATCGACCTCGGACGACCTGCTGGTCTCGGGTGCCCTCGGCATCTCTTATGACCTCGAAAGCAGCATCGGCACGATCTCGCCGGGTATCGAGGCGCGCTACGCCAGCGTCGATCTCGCCACCACGCGCGAGACCGGCGGCACGCTCGGCCTGAACTTTGCCCGCGAGAGCTTCGAGAGCAAGCAGGCCCGCTTCGGCTTCGCCTACGAGAAGCAGGGCAAGCAGATTGCGATCAACGCCAACGCGCAGTTCGTGTGGGAGTTCGAGGACGGTCCGCAGCTGCTCGGCGCGAACTTCGCGACCGGCACCGGCCCGAACGCGAACTTCGTGCTCGACACGGCCGACCACACCTGGGGCGAGGTCGGCATCGCGGCGACCTTCGGCACCGGACCGCTTCAGACGGCGATCTCGGTGGACACCACCATCGGCCGCGACAATGCCGAGGCTCAGGTGGTGCGCGGCAGCGCGACCTGGCGCTTCTGATCGCCGCTCACGGCAAAGGAAAGGGGCGTCCGCCACACGGCGGGCGCCCCTTTTGCTTGGGCCCTGCGCCTTTCTAGCGGATCACCAACATCCCGCGCCGGCCAACCACGATGAAGCTCGCTGCCAACACCAGCACGTAGAACAGAGTCACCAGATCGAGCGGCGCGGGCGCGGCGACCTGGCCGACATGGGCGAACATCGACCACAGGCCCACCACCAGCACGACGAGCCCATAGGTAATGGCCGCGGCCTCGAGATGAGCCATCCGCATCAGCTCGTCGCAGGCGCGATAGGCCACCACCGAAAGCACACCCCCGACCAGCAGCCCCCCTGCCCCGAGCGCGAGCGCGATCCCTTGAGGCACTGGTCCCACGGGCGCGGCGAGCGCGAGGCTGAGGAGGCCGATCCCCCAGAGCGCCATCGCAGCGCCGGAATAGATCAGCACCCGCTTCTGCTCGCGCAGTTCATCGGCGTCCTCGACATTGAGAAAGCGCGCACCGAGGCGCGGGCTGGCGGCACCGAAGCCGACCGCCAGCCCCATCAAGGTGTAGAACAGCGCCACCATCACGGCGAAAAGCGCCGACGCACCGAGAGCGTCGACGGTCTCGCTGTCGACGAAACGCATCGTCGCCGAAGCGGCGGCGAAACCGATCACGCCGCCCAGCGCGGCAGGGATCAGCAGCTTGCGGACCCAGACGGGCATGGCGGTGCGGGGGGTCTTGTCTTCCAGCATCATGACTCGGGCTCCCAGTGATCGATGAAAAGCTCGGGCACCGCCACGCCGAACAGGCGCGCCATGCGCAGCGCGAGGGGCAGCGAAGGATCATACTTGTCGGTCTCGACCGCGTTGATCGTCTGGCGCGACACGCCGAGGCGGCGGGCGAGTTCGCCCTGGCTCCACCCTTCGGCCTCACGGTAGTGCTTCAGACGGTTTTCCACCTGGGTTCCTGCCGACAAGTTGATCAAGTGCATCCAGGCTCCGCCGATCCGCACGTCCGAATCAACTAGGCCTGACAAGAGCTCTTTACAGACAAGAACTCTTGTCAGTCAAGAACTCTTGTCACCCTGCCGAAAACCGTTTTCCTACTCGCGCAAGCCGTGCGTAATTGCCGGGCCTCACCCCGACAGGAGGCAAGCCCATGACCTTCAAACCCGCCACCCCGATCCTGAAGCTGATGCGCCGCCTCGCCGCCCTGCCTGCCGCGAATGCCCCCGCCACCCCGCGCCGCATCGGCCCGGCCGGCGTCGCGCTCGTCAAGCGCTTCGAGGGCTGCGCGCGGCTCAGGGGCGACGGTCTCGTCGAGGCCTATCCCGATCCGGGCACCGGCGGCGCGCCCTGGACCATCGGCTGGGGCGCGACCGGGCGCGACCGCTTCACCGGCGGGCGCATCGGCCCGGACACGCGCTGGACCCAGGCCCAGTGCGACGCGCGCCTTGCCGAGGATCTCGCCGCCCATGCCGCCGAAGTCGCCGCCGCGATTGGCGAGGCGCCCACCACCCAGGCCCAGTTCGATGCCCTCGTCAGCTTCCACTACAATACCGGCGCGATCGCCCGCGCCACCCTGACCCAGCGCCACATCGCCGGCGACCATGCCGGCGCCGCGCGCGAATTCGCCCGCTGGAACCGTGCCGGCGGGCGGGTGCTCAAGGGGCTGGTGCGCCGCCGCGCGGCCGAGGCGGAACTCTATCTGAGCGGGATGTGAGAGCCGGCCCGGACGGCCCGCTTCAATAGTCGCGGCTAACCTGCACCAGCACCGAATCGCGCCCGATGGTCGACACCGTCCCGAGCAGCGCCAGCCAGCTGGTGATCCGGTATTCCACCTGCGTCGCGCTGTAGCCACGCCCGTCGGTGATCAGCTCGACATATATCTCGCGGGTGATGTTCTTGCCGATGGCGATGCCCGTCCCGCGCCCGATCAGCGGGTCGGCGCTGACGATACGCAGCTGGTCGAGCCCGATCGAGCGCCGCAGTTGGCCGATCGGATCGAGCCCCCCGCCCCCGCCCTGCAACGCTGCCACCGCCGCGGCGAGCTGCACAGCGTCGGTCGCCGACAGCGAGGTCACCGATCCGCCGAACAGCAGCCGCGAAAGGATCTCCTCCTCGGGCAGCGCGGGGTCGCTGGAGAAGGCGATCGACGGCGACTGCGCGTTGCCGGTGATCGCGATGTCGACATTGGTGCCATTCTTGGAGGTCTCGGCGAGCACGTCGAGACGCGGATTGATCGCTTCGTTCAGATCGAACTGGATGCGCCCGCGGGTCAGCTCGAAGCGGGTGCCTGCGAAGGTGTAGTCCCCGCGCACCAGCCGCGCCGAGCCGCCGATGCGCGGATCGTCGACCGTGCCGCGCAGCGCCACATCGATCCCCCATTCGCTCTCCAGCCCGAGCCCCTCGACCTCGACCCGCCCGGGGGCCGTGGCATTGACCAGATAGCGCCACGCCGCATCGCGGGACGATACCTGCGTGCGGGCACGCCCGTTCTCGCCATTAATCTCGCGCGTGGCGATGCGCGGCAGGGCGACATCCTCGGCGGCATTGCCCAGCGCCCAGCGCGCGCGGTCGACCGTCACCCGCCCCGCGATCGTGCCGCCGAGGCCGTTGGAGACGATCCGCAGGGGGCCCGTGATGGTCGCCGCAAGACCGTTGGCATCGAGCAGCCGCGCGTTCTTGACCGCGGCGCGCAGATCGAGCGTCGGCCCACGGTTTGCGCTCATGCGCGCTAGGTCGACGGTTCCGCTGCCGCTCACCGTGCCCCCGCCCGCAGTCGATCCTGCAAAGCGCACCAATTCGAGCCGCGATCCGGCAAAGCGCCCGCGCGCGCTCACACCCGTGACCCGGGTGCCGGTGAGCGCGCTCTGCACCGTAAGGTCGTCGGTCGCGAGGGTGCCGGCGATGCGCGGCTGAGCCAGCGTGCCGGTCGCGCGGGCGACGATCCGCACCGGCCCGGCGAAGTCGAAGGCCTCTACCGCGGCGAGGCGCCACAGCGTCTCGGCGGCCCCGTCGAAGGCGAGCCGCCCGTCGAGCCGCCCGCGCATCAGCCGGTCGGTCAGCGTGCCCTCCGTACCGAGCTCGGCGATCCGCAACGACAGGTCACCACGCCGGTCGGTGCCTTCGAACAGGCGCGCGGCGGCGGTCAGGCGGTCAGCCCCGAGATCGACCACGCCGAGCACGTTGATCGGCTTGGACGAGAGCACGAGGCCGGCGCGGCTGAAACGATCGATCCGCCCGCGCGCCCGCGCGGTGGGCGCCTCCCGCCCTACCTGCCGGTAATCGATGATCCCCGTCAGCCGCCCGCCGAGGCCGAGATCGGCACCGGCGAGATCGAGCAGGCGCAGCGGCATGCGCGACAGCTTGAGTTCGACCGCCGTCTCGCCCCCGCCGAATTCGCCCTCGGCGATGACGAAGCCGCCGCCGAAGCCGACCTGCGTGGGTGCGAGCCGCCAGCCGCCGCCGTCCTCGTCGGCGGTCAGCACGGCACGGCGCGGCATGGTGATCGGCGCGTTGCCGTATTGCCCGCGCGCCACCACCGCGACCTGTTCAGGGGCGACATTGGCATCGAAGTTGAGCGCGAAGCGGTCGGCGCGGCGACCCGATACGGTGCCGGTCACCTTGCCGCGTCCGTTGGTGACGGCGGCCTTGGCGGAAAGGTTGGCGAGGCGCAGGCCGCCATATTCAAAGCCGCTCGCGGTGATGTCGGCATCGACGCTGGTGCTGCCCTCGGCATAGCGGCCGGTGGCGGCGATGTCGGCGCGGGCGATGCTGATCGGGGTCGTGCCGCCGAAGCTCGCGTCGCGCGCGGCAAGATCCACCGCGAAGCCGATGGCATCGCCGGGCTGCGGGCGGAACGAAGCCGTGCCGTTGACGCCGCCGCCCGCGAACCTGAGGTCGCCCGAAGGCCCTGCGTCCGCCAGCACGACGCTGCCGCTGATCGTGGTGCGATAGACCTCGAGACGGTCGATCTCGATGCGGGTCGGGGCGTTCGCAGGCATGACGATCCCGAGCGCGCCCTCGAAGGGTCCGAGCAGCGATCCGCCCGCGACATCGACGCCGAAGCCTTCCCCGCGCGGGGCAAGCGCGATGCGCACGTCCTTGAGCCCTGCGGCGGGCAGCGGGTCGGCGAGCACCAGCACCGCGCGCGGACCGTCGGCGGCGATCTCCGCGTCGAAGCGGAAGGGGCCGTATTGCGCCTGCCGCCCGCTGCCGGCGAGCACGGTGCGGGTGACGCCGCCTGCAGTGATCACCCGGCTGTCGAGCCGGGCGGTGAGGCGCGGGGCGGTGATGGTGGTGTTACGGAAGGTGATCGGCTGGCCTGCGCCCATGCCAAGCTGACCCCTGAAGCGCACCTGTTCGCCTGCCAGATTGACGATCGTGGCATTGCCGATCCGGCTGAGGACACCGTCGAGATTGGCGCTGAGGCTCCACGGCGCGGCGGAGCCGAAGCTGGCGAGGATCTTCGCATTGGCGCTCACCTCGCCGGCGCCCTCGACCTTGAGGCGGCTGGCCCTGATCGGTCCCGCAACAGCATAGGCTCCGGAGCGGGTGTCGCCGCGCAACGCGAGCGTCGCCTCGAGACCCGGGAAGGTGATCCGCGCCCGGTCGGCGGCGAGCTTGCCAGCGCTGAAATCATAGGTGAGCAGCCCGCTCGCGCGGCCGTTCACGAGGCGCGGGTCGGCCTGGGCGATGCCGGTCGTCACCCGCTCGGCGGTGAGCGCCAGCGGCAGGCTGAGGACTGATCGCTCGAACCGCGCAGTGCCCGCCTGGGCAAGGCCGGTGGCGGCCACTACCCCGGGCGCTTCAAGACGGCGGACCGCGATCTCGTGCTTGATGCCGAGATCGTCGAAGGGGCCGGTGAGGTCGGCGACCATCGTTCCGCCCTCGATCCTGAGTGCCTCGCCGAACAGGTCGGGATCGCGCATCGCGAGCCGCACCCGTGCGCCGTCGACCGCATTGTCGGCGAGATCCACCACCCCGCCCGCCCGCAGGTCGAGCGCGGAGGAGACCACGGCGGCGCGCCCCTCGACGACGCTGTCCTCGAGCGTGAAGGAGGCGGCGAGCGCGGTCGCCTCGCCCAGTGCCCGTCCGGTGAGGGTGTCGTCCGCAAGCCCGGCGCGCAGGCGGCCGAGCACGCCATAGCGCCCGGCATCGTTGGTGATGCGGAAGGCCGCGACCGGGCGCTCCCCGCTCGCGGCCCCGGCTCCGATCCGCCGCGCAACCGCGGCGCCGCGCCACTTCGCCCAGGTGCCATCCCCGGCGATGCGCGCGGTGTAGCCCTGTTCGAAACCCGCCAGCCCCGCCAGCACGCCGCCCGCGGGCGCGCGATAGTCGCCGGCCAGCTCGAAACGGTCGCCATCGGGTTCGGCATCGAGCAGGAGGGCGATGCGGTCCTCTGCCCCGAGCCGCGCCTTGGCATCGACCAGCGCGCGGCCCTCGCGGATATCGATCCGCGCGGTGAGGTTGGCGCGCTCGTCGCGCGGCGTGGCGACACCCCTGGCGATGACGAGGTTCTCGACCACCAGCTTGTCGACGCGGATATCGAAATCGGGAAGCAGCGGGGCGTCGGGATCGCCGGGAAGGAGTTCGGGCAGGCGGGTCAGCCGCCCGCGCCGGGCGGTTACCTCGCGGATGTCGAGCCCGCTCCACAGCCAGTGCAGGGGACGCCAGTCGAGCCGCACCTCGGGGATGGTGAGGAAGGCCCCCTTGGGATCGCTCACGGTGACACGGCGCAGCACCGCGGTGCGGTAGATGTCACCCTCGATCCGCCCGACCGTGAAGCGCAGGCCCGAGGCGGGGGCGGCCGCCGCGATCTGGTCGGCGATGAAACGCTTGCCGATGGGCGTCGCGAGGAAGGCAGCGACGAGCAGGAAGGGTGCGAGCAGCAGCGCCAGCGCCCAGCCGATGCGCTTGCCCCAGCGCCGGCGGAGCGCGCTACCCTGTGGCGGCTGTGGCGCGGTTTCCACGATCTCGCCCCCTTCCGCCATCAGAACGCCTGCCCGAGGCTGACATAGACCACCACCGGACTGTCGAACTCGTTCGGGTTGAGCGGCGTCGCAACGTCAATGCGGATCGGGCCGAAGGTGGTCTTGTAGCGCAGCCCGATGCCTGCGCCGAAGCGGATCTCGTTGAGATCGGGCGAAGACCCGCGGCTGACCGAACCCGCATCGATGAAGGGAACGATCTGAACGTTGCCGCCGAACAGCGGCGTGGCAATGCGCGCCTCGAGAGCGAACTCGATCAGTGAGGCGCCGCCCTCGGGGTTGCCGAAACGGTCCCGCGGTCCGATCCCCTGGAAGCCGTAGCCGCGCACCGATCCGCCCCCGCCGCCATAAAGCCGCCGCGACGGAGCAATGTCGATCGCTGCCGCGCCCTGGATGGTCGCCGCGCGCACGCGTCCTGCAAGGACCAGATCGCCGAAGGACTGGTAATAGCTCGCGTCGCCCTGGGCGCGCAGGTAGTAGCTTTCCGTCCCTTGCGAGCGCGAAACCTCGGGCGCGAGGAACAGCGTGGCGCGGTAGCCCTCGGTCGGATCGAGCAGATCGTCGCTCTCGTCGAGCGTGACGCTGCCGAACAGTCCGCCGATCAGGAATGTCTGACGCGGAAGAAAGATGTTGGTCTGATTGCGGCGGCGATCGATGTTGCGCTCGTCGGTGTAGAGCAGTTCGCCCCCCACCTGCCAGCTGAACTCCTTCTGGAACAGGATGTTCGACACCTTCTCGAAGGTTGCGCGCATCCCGAAACCGCGCGAATCCACCGCCAGGGTATTGATGTCGCTGGCGAAGAGAT
Source organism: Porphyrobacter sp. CACIAM 03H1 (assembly GCF_002215495.1). NCBI lineage: Bacteria > Pseudomonadati > Pseudomonadota > Alphaproteobacteria > Sphingomonadales > Erythrobacteraceae > Porphyrobacter > Porphyrobacter sp. CACIAM 03H1. The sequence continues at coordinate 1,357,681 of NZ_CP021378.1, read as the reverse complement.
CGACCGTCAGCACCTGATCGCGATCGAGGAAGTTGTTGCGCCTCACCCCGATGCTCGCCAGCGCCTCGCGTGTGCCGAGGATGCCGCGCAGCCGCAGCGCCCCTTCGGGCGGGAAGAGGTTGCGGTGCTCCCACCGGCCCTCGACCTTCAGCCCGTCCTCGGTCCCGTAACCGATCGCGCCGGCGATGGTGCGTAGCGGCGCGCGTTCCATTTCCACATCGAGCGCAACCTCGCCGGGCTGCCCGTCCTGCGGCGCGCGGGTCTCGCGCGGGGTGACGGTGACGCTGGAGACGAGGCCGGTGGCGATGATCGCGCGCCTGAGATCGGTCTCGAGGCTTTGCTGGAACACGTCGCCCGGATCGAACCGCGCGATGCGCCCGAGATGGCGGCCCGAAAGGAAGCGGGGGTCGTTGCTGACCACCTCGCCGAAGACGTATTTGCCCTTGGGTGCGACGTCGAGCGTCAGGTCGCCTTCCTCGCGCGCATGGTCGATCAGCAGTTCGGGCTCGGCGACCTCGGCAAAGGGATAGCCGCTTTCGCCCAGCGCGACGCGCAGTTCCAGCTCGCGCTCGACGATGCGGTCGGCGTAGAGCGGATCGCCCGACTGGATGCCGAAGGCCGCAATCAGGCGGCTGGCGTCGGGCTCCGGCAGGGCGGGCAGCCCGCCGAGATCGATCCGCCCGAAGCGGTAGCGCGGCCCCGGCAGGATGTCGAAGCGCACGCTCGGCTCGCGCGCGGCGGCCTCGGCGGCCTCGTCCGCCTCCGCGCCATTCGACCCTGCGCGCCGCCCTCCCGAAAGCTGGCGCACGACGTCGCCGGCGTAATAACCGTAGGTGCGCAGGATGTCGCCGAGCAGTTCCTCGTCGGCGCGTGCCCGGGCCGAGACCTGGGGGGCATTCTCCTCCCCGTCGTCGAGGGCGCGCAAGGTCGAAAGGTCCTCGAACCGCCCGACGAATTCGGCGCGTTCGGGGAAGGCCTCGGGCGCGGATGGCAGCGCCAGCACCAGCGTGCTGCTGATCCGGGTTTCGGAGAGTTCGGGCAGCGCGGCGATGGTCGGCGCGGCGATCGCGGCCAGTTCTTCGAGCGCGGGATCGGGCGGGAGCGGCTGCGGGTCCTCGATGGCGAGGTCCGCGAGCAGCGCTTCGGCGGTGACGGGTGCATCAGGACCGGCGGGCGCATCGAGATCGGCGAATTCGGCATCGAAGCCGGGCAGCGTGACCTCGGCCAGAGGATCGACCGGCACGACCACCGGTGCCTGATCGGCGACGCCGCCCGCGGCCCAGCTTTCGGGATTGGTAACGGCGGCCTCGGGGATCAGGTCGTCGAGCGACTGCGGCACGGGCTCCGGCGTCGGCGGGGCCGTTGGGGGTGCAGGCGCGGGCTGAACCGCATCCGCTGCATCCCCGTCGCGATCAGCCTCGTCCTGTTCCTGCACCGGTGCCGGCTGCAACACAGCGGCCACGGCTGGAGCACCGTTCAGCGCCAGCGTGGTCTGACCCAATCCTGCGGCGATGGCGAGACCGAGCTTGAGACGGCGCTGAGTCTCAGGTGGCCGGAAACTTGACAGGCTGGCCATCCTTGCCCCGCACGCCCGAGCCTTCGTCCTGCGGCTGCCGGGGGGCGGTCGCCGCCGCGATCAGCCGGTGCTGGTCGCGCGGGTCCATCAGCTGCCAGCCCTCGCGCGTCAGCCGCTCCAGCGGACGATAACGGACCTTGTACTGCATGCGCGGACTGCCTTCGACCCAGTATCCCAGATAGACGTAAGGCAATGCCTCGGCTGCGGCGCGGCGGATATGATCGAGGATAATAAAGTTGCCCAGCCCCGCGCGGGTCGGGTGATCCGGCTCGTAAAAGGAGTAGATCATCGACAAGCCGTCACCCTGCCGGTCGGTCAGGCAGGCGCCGATCAGGCGGCCTGGCTTGCCGTTCGGACCGGGCTCGCGGTACTCGGTGACGACAGTATTGACCGGCGTGTGCTCGATCATGTCGGCGTAGTCCATCTCGTCCATCGCCGACATTCCGCCATCGGGGTGACGCTGGCCGAGATAGCGCGCGAGCAGGGCGAACTGTTCGTCGGTCGCCCAGGGGCGGCATTCGGTGACGATCAGGTCGGCGTTGCGCTTGAGATCGCGCTTCTGCGTGGCCGAGGGGCGGAACTTGCCCGCCACCACCCGCACCGAGACGCAGGCTTGGCAATCGAGGCAGGACGGGCGGTAAGCCACCGTCTGGCTGCGGCGAAAGCCGATGCGCCCGAGCGCCTCGTTGAGCTGGTCCGCGTGCGGGCCCTTTAATTCGGTGAACACCTTACGCTCGCTGCGGCCCGGCAGATAGGGGCACGGCGCGGGGCTGGTCACGAAGAACCGGGGGAAGCGGATCGGTGCCGTCACGGGTGGGGCTGCGTCCTTTGTGCGCCGGAAAGATCGGATGAATCGCGGATCGAATTCGTTAAGGAAATCTTATGCCCGCACCCTCGCCCCGGTAAAAGTCCCTTAACCACGAATTTTCGCGAATTTCGCGCAGAACGTCGGGCGCCCGGCCGCAAAACGCAGCCGGAGCGGTGCAATTCGGGACAGGGCCCGACCTGCGATCAGTGATTTCCCGAGGGCGTCAGCCGAGTTCGACCAGCTGCACCGTGTAGCCGTTGGCGCGCAGGCCCTCGACCAGCCGGTCGACCTGCTCGGCATCGCGCGCCTCGCATTCGATGTCGGTGATAAGGCCTTTGGCCGGCAGCGTGGTGAAGATGCGCTGGTGATAGATCTCGATGATGTTGACGTTGTGCTCGTCGAACAGCCGCATCACCCGGAACAGCGCGCCGGGGCGGTCCTGCAGGGTGATCCTGAGGCGCGCGAGGCGGCCCTGGCGGGCAAGATCGCGCAGCAGGACGTTTGCCAGCAGGCGCGTGTCGATGTTCCCGCCGCACAGGGCGAGGCCGATGGACTTGCCGGCAAAGCGCGCCGGATTGCGCAGCACCGCCGCCAGCCCTGCCGCGCCCGCGCCCTCGACCACGGTCTTCTCGATCTGGAGCAGCAGCGCGACCGCCTTTTCCAGCGCCGGTTCGTCGACCAGCAGGATGTCGTCCACCCGCTCGGCGATCACCTTCGAAGTGAAGTCGCCCGGCTGCTTGACGGCAATGCCCTCGGCCAGCGTGTCGCCGCCGCAGGGCAGGTTCGCGCCCTTGATGCGATCGAACATGGACGGGAACAGGCCCGCCTGCACGCCCACCACCTCGATCTTGGGGTTCAGCGCCTTGGCGACGGTCGCCATGCCCGAGATCAGCCCGCCGCCGCCGATCGGCGTGACGATGCAATCCAGATCGGGCTTCACGGCCAGCATCTCGAGCGCCACCGTGCCCGCGCCGGCCGCAACGTGGGGATCGTCGAACGGATGGACGAAGGTCAGCCCCAGCTCGCCTTCGAGCTTCCTTGCATGGGCATAGGCCTCGTCGAAGGTCTCGCCCTCCAGCACCACCTTGCCGCCGACGCTCTCGGTCTGCATCACCTTCACCGTCGGCGTGGTGCGCGGCATGACGATAGTGACGGGCACGCCCAGCCGGGTGCCGTGATAGGAAAGGCCCTGCGAATGGTTCCCCGCCGAGGCTGCGATCACGCCGCGCGCGCGCTGTTCCTCGGTGAGCAGCAGCAGCGCGTTCAGGGCGCCGCGCTCCTTGTAGGCGGCGGTGAACTGGAGGTTCTCGAACTTCAGCCAGATATCCGCCCCGGTGATCTCCGAGAGGGTGATCGAGTGCATCATCGGCGTTTCCACGACCGCGCCCGCGATGCGGGCTGCGGCGGCGCGGACGTCGTCGAGGGTCAGGTCGGCCGGAGTGGCGGCGGCGCCCTTGGGGTTCGATGCGGCAAGCTGTGTCGACATGGTGCCGAGGCGATTAGAGGCTTGGAGCCGCAAGGGCAATCGGCGACACGCCCGGGGCGCAAAAGGAATTCCTGTGCGGGTGAAAGTTGGCAAGCGGGCACGAAGGCGATAGCACACGCCGCCTGCCCTTCCGGCCGATACCCAAGGAATGCCATGCTGCTGACGCTTGCCCGCTCGCTTGCCGCCGTCTCCGCCCTCGCCCTCGCCGCGCCCGCGCTGTCGGACACGCTGATCGACAATGTCGACGGGGTGACGATCGACGCCGAGGGCAAGGTCAGGCGCTTCAACGGGCTGGTGTTCGACGACGAGGGCAAGGTCACCGCCGTCCTCGGACGCGGCGACAAGCGCCCGCAGGTCGATTACCGCCTCGATGGCGAGGGCCGCGTGATGCTGCCCGGCATGATCGACGCGCACGTCCACGTCATGGACATGGGCTTTGCCGCGCTGACGCTGGACCTGTCCGGCACCACCTCGCTCGAGGATGCGCTGGCGAAGATCAAGACCTTCGCCGAGGAGAACCCCGGTCGCCCCTGGATCATCGGGCGCGGCTGGAACCAGGAGAAGTGGGGGCTCGGCCGCTTCCCCACCGCCGCCGAGCTCGATGCGGTGGTCTCCGACCGCCCGGTGTGGCTCGAGCGCGCCGACAACCACGCGCAGTGGGGAAACACGCTGGCGATCCAGACCGCCGGAATCACTGCCAAGACCCCCGATCCGGCCGGCGGCAAGATTATCCGCGACGCGAAGGGCAACCCCGCGGGCGTGTTCGTCGACAACGCGATCCAACTGGTCGCCAAGGTCGTCCCGGCGCCGCGCCCGGAAGACCGCGACCTCGCGCTCGCCAAGGCGCAGGACGTGCTGCTGGCCAAGGGCGTGACCGCCGTCGCCGACATGGGCACCAAGCCCGCCGACTGGACCGCTTTCCGTCGCGCAGGGGACCAGGGGCGCTTGCAGGTACGCATCATGTCCTATGCCGACTCCGTCGAGACGCTGGAACTGATGGCGGGGCCCGAACCGACCGGCTGGCTCTATGACGACCGTCTGCGGATGGGCGGGATCAAGCTGTTTCTCGATGGCGCACTGGGGTCGCGCGGGGCGAGCCTCAAGGCGCCCTATGCCGACGATCACGGCACCCGCGGGCTGCCGTTGCTCTCGCCCTCGCAGCTCCGGAACCTGATGAGCCGCGCGGCGATGGACAACTTCCAGACCGCCGTCCACGCCATCGGCGATGCCGCCAATGCCGAGGTGCTCGCCGCGATCGAGGAGCTTTCGGAAAGCTACAAGGGCGACCGGCGTTGGCGGATCGAGCATGCGCAGATCGTCGATCCGGTGGACATCGCGCGGCTCGGGCAGCACGGGGTGATCGCCTCGATGCAGCCGCTCCACCAGACCTCCGACCGGCTGATGGCCGAGGCGCGGCTGGGGCCGGACCGGCTGGCCGGGGCCTATCCGTGGCGCAGCGTGATCAAGGTCGGCGGGAGGCTCGCCTTCGGGTCGGACGCGCCGGTGGAGCCCGCCGACCCCTGGGCCGGCATGGCCGCCGCGATCAGCCGCACCGACGCAAAGGGCGAGCCCTTCGGCGGCTGGTTCCCGCAGGAGGCCGTGAGCCGCGAACAGGCGCTCGCGGGTTTCACCGCCGATGCCGCCTATGCGGGCTTTGCCGAGGGACGCTTCGGGCGGCTGCTACCGGGCGAGCGCGCGGACTTCATCCTCGTCGATCGCGACCCGCTGTTCGCCTCGCCCGAGGCGCTGCGCGAAACGAAGATCCTCCAGGTGTGGATCGGCGGGGTGAAGGTGCGGGGCGAATAACCGCCCCGCCGGCTACTCCGCCGCGGCAGCCTCCGCCGCTTCCGCCGCCTCCGCCTCGCGCGCGGCCTTGTCGGCGGCGACCGCCTTCTCCTGGAGGCGCATCAGCACCAGCGAGGCTTCGAACAGCAGCCACAGCGGGATCGCCAGCACCAGCTGCGAGCCCGGATCGGGCGGGGTCACCACCGCGGCGATCACGAAGATGCCCACGATCACGTAGCGCCGCGCCGCCACCATCTGCCCGCGTGTGACGATCCCCGCCCGGTGGAGCAGCAGCAGCAGCACCGGCAGCAGGAAGGTGAGCCCGAAGGCGAGGATGAACTGCATCACGAGGTTGAGATAGTCCCCCGCGCTCGGCAGCGCCTCGACCCGCATTCCGCCGGTGATGCCGCCGAAATTGAGGAAGAAGGTGAAGGCCACCGGCATGACCACGAAATAGGCCAGCGCCGCCCCCGCGCCGAACAGCACGGGCGTGGCGAAGAGGAACGGCAGGAAAGCCTTCTTCTCGCGGGCATAGAGCCCCGGCGCGACGAAGGCCCAGAGCTGGTTGGCGATCACCGGGAAGCTCACCATGAAGCCCGCGAACAGCGCAACCTTGAGCTCGACGAAGAACACTTCCGGCAGCTTGGTGAAGATCAGCTGGCCCTGCCCGTCGGGAAAGGCATCCTTGAGTGGCTGGACCAGAATGCCGAGAATCTCGTCGGCGAAATAGAGGCACACCGCAAAGCCCACCCCCAGCGCCAGCAGGGCGCGGATGATGCGGGTGCGCAGCTCAATCAGGTGGTCGAGCAGCGGCGCGCGGGTCTCGTCGAGGTCCTTGATCTCAAACATCGGCAGCGCCCTTGGCCGGGGCCTGTGCCGGAGCGGGAGCCGGATCGGTCACGGCTTCCGGCGCGACAACGGGTTCGGGCTGCGCCGGCGGCGGCGCGGGTTCGGCAGGCGGCGGTCCCGTCATCACCGGCGCACCGGCCTCGGCTTCGGTCAGGGCGGCGGAGCGGCGCATGATCTCCTCGTTCTGCGCCTTCCACTTCTTTTCCATTTCCTCGAGTTCGGCCTCGCGCACCATCGCGTCGATCCCGGAGCGGAAATGGGCCGAGACACGCCGCACCTTGCCGATCCAGCGGCCCGCGGTGCGCATCGCCAAGGGCAGGTCCTTGGGCCCGATCACCACCACCGCGACGATCAGGATGACCAGCAGCTCTCCGGCGCCGATGTCGAACATGGATGGTGCGTCCCGGTCGCCGCGATCAGGGGCGGGCGATCACGCGCCGGTGCTGTCGGTCTTCTCGGCCGGGGCCGGAGCGGCGGTTTCGACAGGCGCGGCGGGCGGTTCGATCCGGGCGGCCTTGGCGGCGGTTTCCTCGGTCTCGTTGAGCCCCTTCTTGAAGCTCGAGATGCCCTTGCCGAAATCGCCCATCATCTCGGAAATGCGGCCGCGTCCGAACAGGATCAGCACGATCGCGAGAACGATCAGCCAGTGCCACAGCGAACCAATACCCATTGTCTCAACTCCTGAACCGCGGCGGGGCGTGGGGGGGTGCCGCAAAGCCGGGGCGCACGCCCGGCGGTCAATGGATGCCCATTTAGGTCAGCCTTGCGCGAATTGCGAGTCAGTCCGCCAGATTCTCGTCGTCGCCGGCGGCGCTTTCGTCCGCCTCGTCGGGCTCGAAGCGCATCGCGGCTTCCATCGCCTCGTCGACCGGATCGAGCAGGCCCGCGGCGCGCAGCTCGTCGATCCCGGGCAGGTCGCGGCGGCTGGCGAGGCCGAAATGGTCGAGAAATTCGGGCGTTGTCGCGTAGATCACCGGTCGCCCCGGTACCTCGCGGCGGCCTGCGGGCCGGATCCAGCCCGCCTCCATCAGCACGTCCAAAGTACCCGCGCTGGTCTGCACGCCGCGGATCGATTCGATCTCCGCGCGGCTGACAGGCTCGTGATAGGCGATGATCGCCAGCACCTCGGTGGCCGCGCGACTCAGCCGGCGCACCTGCTCCTTCTCGCGGCGCAGCAGGTGGGCAAGATCGGGCGCGGTTTCGAAGTGCCAGCGCCCGCCCCGCTCGACGAGATGGATGCCGCGCGCGCGGTAGCGGGTCTCCAGCAGCGCCAGCGCCTCGCGCACCTCGCCGGTCGCAAGACCGCCGAGATGCGCCGCGAGCGCCTCGATGGTGAGGGGCGCCTCGGCGGCGAACAGGGTCGCCTCGACCGCGCGTTCGAGGGTGCCGGGTTCCTCGCTCATGAAGCCGCGGCATCCTTGAGGCGGCGGATGCGCAAGGGGGCGAAGGCGCCCTCCTGATCAAGCTCCGCCCGCCCGCGTTTGGCAAGTTCCAGCGCGGCCACGAAGCTCGAGGCGAGCGCCGAGCGCCGCAGTTCCGGCGAGGCGTGGGGCGGGAGGAAATCCCTGATCTCCATCCATTCGAGCGTCACGCCGAGCATCGCCGAGACCCGCTCGAGCGCTGAATCGAGCGTCATCACCGGGCGATTGGCGACGTGGTAGATGCGCGGTGCGGTGCGCGCCTTGACCTGCCCATAGGCCTGGATCAGCGTGAAGAGGTCCGACCGCCACACGGTCTTGCGGTCTGTGCGCAGCCCTTCGGGCGCGCCCCGCAGGAACACGTCGCGCCCGATCCGGTCGCGCCCCATCAGCCGCGCCGCCGCCTCGCGCATCGCGCCGAGGCGTTGCAGGCGCAGTTGCAAGCGCAGCGCCAATTCCTCGGGCGAAGGGTCCTCCTGCTCCGCCTTGGGGAGCAGCATCGCCGACTTGAGGTAGGCGAGCCAGGCCGCCATCACGAGGTAATCGGCGGCCAGTTCCAACTTCAGCGCGCCCGCGCGCTCGATGTAGTTGAGGTACTGGTCGACCAGGGCGAGGATCGAAATCTGCCGAAGATCGACCTTCTGCCGCCGCGCGAGGTCGAGCAGCAGGTCGAGCGGGCCTTCCCACGCGCCGAGCTCGAGATAGAGCGCGTTCTCGTCGGCCTTGGCGGCCTCGGGCGGGAACATGAAGGGCGCGTCGGGGGCGTTCATGCCGGGGTTCCGGCGAGCGCCAGCAGGGCGTCGCGCTTGGCGAGGAACTCGGCAGCCTCGGGGGCGAGGGCGGGCGCGATGCGGGTGCCGGCGAGCGCCCGGTCGAGCCGCGCGGCGGTGGCGTCGGACATGGGAGAGAGAACGTCGCAGATGCCCGCCATGTCGTCCATCTTCGCCCAGCAATTCAACACGATGTCGCACCCCGCCGCCTGCGCGCGGGCGGCGCGTTCGGGGATCGCGCCGCCGAGCGCCTCCATGTCGATGTCGTCGGTCAGCAGCAGGCCGTCGAAGCCGATCGACCCGCGGATGATGTCGCGGATCACGGTCTGCGACAGGGTGGCGGGATTTTCCGGGTCCCATGCGGTGAAGACGAGGTGCCCGGTCATGCCGACAAGTGCCTGATTGAGCGTGCGAAACGGGGCGAGGTCGGCTTCCAGCTCTGCCGCCGGCGCGGTGACCGTGGGGAGCGCCTTGTGGGTGTCGACATCGGTGCGGCCGTGGCCGGGCATGTGCTTGATGCAGCCCGTCACCCCGCCTGCGGCAAGGCCTTCGAGAACGGCGCGGCCCAGGGCTGCGACCTGCATCGGATCGGCCCCGAAGGCGCGGTCGCCGATCACGTCGTGGGCGCCCGGCACGCGCAGGTCGAGCGGGGGGTGGTAGTCGACCGTGATCCCCATATACGACAGCTCCAGCGCCATCGCGGTGGCATTGGCGCGGGCCGCCTCGATCGCGCTCGCGGGGGCGATTTGGTAAAGCGCATCAAAGGCTTGGCCCGACGGATACCCGGCCCACAGCGGGGGTCGCAGACGCGCAACACGGCCGCCTTCCTGGTCGATCGAGACCAGCAACCGGTCGCGCCCGTGGATGCTCCGGAGGTCGTCGGTCAGAGCGCGCAGCTGCTCCGGGTCGACGCAGTTGCGCCCGAACAGGATGTAGCCCGCCGGGTCGCATTCGCGGAAGAAGGCGCGTTCGTCCGCGGTCAGGACGGGGCCGGAAATGCCGAAAATCGCCGGAATCATAAGACCGTCAGGTTCGCACCGTGGCGGTGCGCCTGCAAGGGCCGGAGGGCCTCAAGAGCGGGGAAAAGCCCCCGCAACGACCCCGCAACCACATTGCGACGACCACGCAACGACTGCGGGACGCCCTCGCGGACTACTTGATCTGGCAATCGACCCCGTCGGCCTTGAGTTCAGCGCACAGGCGCTCGGCCTCGGCGCGGTTCGCGGCGACCGCCTGGAGGCGGTAGACCGTGCCGATATCGACCTTGCCCTCGACCACGCGGTACTTGACCCCGGCGAGCGCATCGGTGCGGCGGCCGATGTCGGTCCAGCCCTGCTCGGCGCGGGCGCGGGTGCCGTAGGCGGCGAGCTGGACGCCGACCCCGCCGGTCGCCGGGGCCTGTCCGGGCGCGGGAGAGGCCACCGGGACAGGCTTGGTCCCGGAAGGCGCAGGCGCGGGCGCGGCGCTCGGCGCGGTCACGGGCGCATCGGCGACCACCGCAGGCCGCGATCCGCCCTCGCCCACCACCGGCGCGACATTGCCCGTGCCCGCGAAGGTCTTGCCGCCCGGATCCTCGGGCCTTTCCTTGATCGGACCTTCGGGCGCAGGGATCACGCTGCCGTCGGCCACCGCCTCGCCGCCCGCGGCGCGGTTGGAGACCCACCATACCCCGCCGACCACAGCACCGAGCAGCGCCAGCAGGCCGAGCGCGAACATCACGATCTGGCCGGTGTCGATCCCGCCGGCGGTCTCGTCCTCCTCGTCCGCCTCGAGCCAGGGCAGGCTATCGGTGTCGGCGAGATCGAGCTCGCCCCCAAGCCCATCGGCGCCGTCGTCCAGTTCCTCGTATTCGGCATCGATCATGACGGAATCCCGCGCCCCCGGCTGTGCTACATGCTCTCGACCGCCTCGACGCCAAGCACGCCGAGACCACCGCGGATCACTTGCCCGATCGCGGCAGCAAGGAAAAGCCTCGCCGCGGTGAGAGCGGGGTCCTGTTCCACGATGAACCGCTTTTCCGGCCTGTCGTTACCGAGATTCCAGTAGGCGTGGAGATCGGCGGCGAGATCGTAGAGGTAGAAGGCGATCCGGTGCGGCTCGCGCGCCCGTGCGGCAAGTTCGATCTCGCGCGGGAACTGCGCGGCGCGGGCGACCAGCGCCAGCTCCTCGACGCCGAGCCTGTCCAGCGCGGCATCCGAGGGCGTGATCCCCATGTCCGCCGCCTTCCGCAGCGTCGAGCGGATCCGGGCATGGGCATATTGCACATAGAAGACCGGATTGTCCTTCGAGGCCTCGACAACCTTGTCGAAGTCGAAATCCATCTGCGCGTCGGGCTTGCGGGTCAGCATGGTGAAGCGCACCACGTCCTTGCCGACCATCTCGACGACATCGGCAAGCGTGACGAAATTGCCCGCCCGCTTCGACATCTTGAACGGCTGGCCGCCCTTCATCAGCTGCACCATCTGGACGAGCTTGACCTCGAAGGGCTTGGGCGCCGCGCCGTCCGCGCTGGTCAGCGCGGCGACCGCGGCCTTGATCCGCTTCACCGTCCCGGCATGGTCCGCGCCCCAGATGTCCACGAGGGCATCGGCGGTCTGCGCCTTCTGGAAGTGGTAGGCGAGATCCGCGCCAAAGTAAGTCCACGCGCCGGAGGACTTCTTGATCGGCCGGTCCTGATCGTCGCCGAACTTCGTCGAGCGGAACAGCGGCAGCGAGACCGGTTCCCAATCCTCGGGCGGGGCCTTGCCCTTGGGCGCTTCGAGCACGCCGTCATAGACGAGATCGTGCTCCCGCAGCCATGCCTCGGCGGCATCGACCTTGCCCGAGGCCTGAAGCTCGGCCTCGGAGGAGAACAGGTCGTGATTGATGCCGAGCGTGGCGAGATCGGCGCGGATCATGTCCATCATCGCCGCGACCGCGCGGGTGCGGAACAGGATCAGCCAGTCGCTTTCCGGCGCGGCGGCGTAGGCATCGCCGAACTCGGCGGCGAGAGCCTGCCCGACCGGCACGAGGTATTCGCCCGGATATAGGCCCTCGGGGATGGCGATGGTCTCGCCCAGCGCCTCGCGGTACCGCATGTGCACCGACCGCGCGAGCACGTCGACCTGCGCGCCGGCATCATTGACGTAATATTCGCGGATCACCCTGTGGCCCGCGAATTCGAGCAGCGAGGACAGCGCATCGCCCACCACCGCGCCGCGGCAATGGCCCATGTGCATCGGACCGGTGGGGTTGGCCGAGACATATTCCACGTTGACCGTGGTGCCGCCGCCCATCTGCGAGCGGCCGTAATCGCCGCCCAGCTGCGCGATGGCGCGCAGCTCCGCGAGCCACGCTTCTGGCGCGAGGCGCAGGTTGATGAAGCCCGGCCCAGCGATCTCGGCGCTGGTGATGCCCGGCTGCGCGGCCAGCTTGGCGGTGATCGCCTCGGCCAGCGCGCGCGGGTTCATGCCCGCGCCCTTGGCGAGCACCATCGCCGCGTTGGTGGCAAGATCGCCATGCGAGGCATCGCGCGGCGGCTCGAGCGTGACGTTGGCGAAGGAGGTGCCCGCAGGCAGGGTGCCCTCTGCCACGAGGTCGGTCAGCACGGTTTCGATCAGGGCCGCATGGGCGGCGTAAAGGGTCTTGGTCATGGTTGTCTCGTGCGTGAGGCGCGGTGTGTCGCGCGTGCAAAGAAGGAAGCCGGGCCCCGGGTCAAGCCCGGGGAAGCGATAAGGGGACGCTTACACCACCGGGCACATGGCACCTGATCGACGCCAAGGGCGTCGCGAGGCCACGCGGCCGAGCCGCAGGTGCCCGGAGCAAAGCGGAGGAACAGCACCGAGGACGGGGGTGCGGAGGCGCCCCCGCAAACTTACCTCGTCACATTATACTTCAGCTGGTCCTCGGTCAGCTGGAAGCCGACCAGCATCTCGAAGCGGGTGCGGGCGATCGCCGCCTTCACCTCGGGGTCGGCGAGCGGGTCGAGCGCCGCCTCGGCATCGCCCGCGCGTCGTCGCTTGGTGATCTTCTCGCGGATGTCGTCGGGCAGTGCGGCGTCGACGCGGTTGACGTAGCCGCCCGCCGTGGCGGTCGCGCTGGCGCGCTCCTGCCCGTCGGCGAAGGTCAGGGTGACGGTGCCGATCCGCTTGGAGACGACCGCGCTCCCGCCGCGCAACACGGTGACGAAATAGGGCAGCTGCACGCTGCGCGCACCGCGCGTGTCGGTGCGGCGGGCGTTCACGGTGAAGGTCGCCTCGGAATAGATGCGGTCGGCGGTGTCGTTGCAGGTGGCGCGCAGATTGGTCATCGCCGCGCTCACATCGAGATTGCCGATGGTGGTGTCGCCGGGGCTGCGGAAGGTGGTGACATCGCCGGTGTAGTCGGGGATGCCGACCGCCGGGCACAGGCTCAGCACGCTGGCGACGCCCACGCCCTGGTCGATCACCAGCTCGCCCTTTTGCGAGCAGGCGGACAGCACGGCCACCAGACCCAGTGCCGCAAAGGCGCGCGCGCGAAGCATCATCTCAAGCCGTCCTCGAATTTCCGATCCGGTGCGCCCTAGCGAGAGCCGCCGGAAAACGCTAGGGGGGGTGACATGAACGCGCCCTTTCAAGCATCCGACGCGCCGGCAGCCGATCTGCCGCCCCTCAACCTCCTGATCGCCGCCCCGCGCGGCTTCTGCGCCGGGGTGGACCGGGCGATCGAGATCGTCGAGAAGGCGCTCGAACGCTACGGTTCGCCGGTCTATGTGCGCCACGAGATCGTCCACAACAAATACGTGGTCGAGGGGCTGAAGGCCAAGGGCGCGATCTTCGTCAAGGAGCTGGACGAGGTGCCCGACGATGCGCCGGTGGTGTTCAGCGCCCACGGCGTGCCCAAGGCGGTGCCGGCCGAGGCCAAGCGCCGCAAGCTGCTCTATGTCGATGCCACCTGCCCGCTGGTGAGCAAGATCCACCGCCAGGCCGAACGCCAGATCGAGAAGGGCCGGCACATCATCTTCATCGGCCACGAGGGTCACCCCGAGGTGATCGGCACGATGGGCCAGGTCGAGCCGGGCCAGATGACCCTCGTCGAGACGATCGAGGATGTCGACAAGCTGCCCTTCGATTCCGACGAGGAGCTCGCCTATCTCACCCAGACCACCCTGTCGGTCGACGACACGCGCGAGGTGATCGAGGCGCTGGAGTGGCGTTATCCCAACATCTCCGGGCCCAAGGCCGAGGACATCTGCTACGCCACCTCGAACCGGCAGGCGGCGGTCAAGGAACTGGCCCACGACTGCGATCTGGTGCTGGTGATCGGGGCGCCCAATTCCTCGAACTCGCTGCGGCTGGTCGAGGTGTCGGAGCGGCTCGGCACCCCCGCCAAGCTGATCCAGCGCGCGTCCGAAATCGACTTCGCCTGGCTCGAGGGAGTGCAGAGTCTTGGCCTCACCGCCGGGGCCTCGGCGCCCGAGATTCTCGTGCGCGAGGTGGTCGCCGCGCTCGCCGAGCGGCGGACGATCCACGAGAAGGAAATCACCGCCACGGTCGAGAAGATGGTCTTCAAGCTGCCCCGCCAGCTGACCGAATAGCGTTACGGGCGGGGGGTTGCGGTGGCGGTCTACACCCATCTGGGCGCGGAGGATCTCGCCCGGCTGATCGGCGAATACGACGTGGGCGAGCTGGTCTCGGCCAAGGGGATCGCCGAGGGCGTCTCCAATTCCAACTGGCTGGTGGAAACGACCGGCTCCGGAGAACCCCAGGGGTTCGGGGGCACGCGCTTCATCCTGACGCTTTACGAACGGCGGATCGACTATGCCGATCTGCCCTATTTCCTCGCGCTGCTCGATCATCTCGCCGGCAAGGGCTGTCCGGTGCCGCGCACCATGCACGACCGCGACGGCAAGTCGTGGCGGATGGTCGAGGGCAAGGCGGCGGCGCTGATCGAGTTCCTGCCCGGCGTCTCGCCGACGCGCCCGACCCCGCAGCAGGCCCGCAGCATCGGGGCGGTGCTGGCGAACCTGCATCTGGCCGCCGAGGACTTCCCGATGGCGCGCGCCAATGCGATGGACTTCGCCGCGAGCGCCGCGATCCTCGGCAAGTGCGGCGCGGAGCGGCTGGCGACGATCGACGCAGGCCTACCCGCGATGCTCGCCCATGCCGAGACCGCCGCTGCGCTCGATCTGTCGGCGCTGCCGGTGTCGCAGACCCACACCGACCTCTTCCCCGACAACGTGCTGATGCTGGGCGACCGGGTGACGGGGCTCATAGATTTCTACTTCGCCTGCACCGGGCCGATGGCGCTCGATCTTGCCGTGACCCACGCCGCATGGTGCTTCGATGCGGACAATGCCTACCGCGCCGATTGCGGCGCGGCGCTGATCGAAGGCTACCAATCGGTTCGGCGCCTTACGCCCGCCGAGCGCGCGCTGTTCCCCGCCATCGCCAAGGGCGCGTGCCTGCGCTTCGTCGCCTCCCGCGCCGAGGACTGGCTCGACACCCCCGACGATGCGCTCGTCACCCGCAAGGACCCGATGCAATTCGCCCGCCGCTGGCAGTTTTACCACGACCACGGCGCGGCCCTGCTTGCAGGCTGAGCCTGCGCCCGCCAAAGCGGCCGGGATGAAAGAGGTCGACATCTTCACCGACGGCGCCTGCAAGGGCAATCCCGGCCCGGGCGGCTGGGCGGCGATCCTGCGCAGCGGCGGCCATGAGAAGGAGCTCGTCGGCGGCGAGCCCGCGACGACCAACAACCGCATGGAGATGACCGCCGTGCTGCGCGGCCTCACCGCGCTCAAGGAGCCCTGCGCCGTCACGGTCCACACCGACAGCCGCTATGTCATCGACGGGATGACGCAGTGGATCTTCGGCTGGCAGAAGCGCGGCTGGGTCAATGCGGCGAAGAAGCCGGTCGCCAACGAGGACCTGTGGCGCGAGCTGATCGCCGCCGCGCGCCCGCACAAGATCGCGTGGGAATGGGTGAAGGGCCACTCGGGCCACCCCGAAAACGAACGCGCCGACGCGCTGGCGAGCGAGGAGGCGCAGCGGCAGGCCGATCCGAAGTCGGCCTTCGGGCATTGATCTTGTGAGCCACCTTCGGTGGCGCAGACGTCCAAGCCCTTTGGCCGCCCCACCTCCCCGCCCGGCCACCACAGGATAGTGGCACTATTGGTGGCCGGGCGGGGAGGTGGGGCGGGGGATCTGCGTCGCGCGTCAGCGCGACACGAAATCAGGAATTGTCTTCGACCTCGGCGTCGGGGCCGTTCTTCTTGATCGAATCGATGGCGTTCTGCGCGCTCGCCTTGCTGGCGTAGCCTTCGGTCGAGAACATCGTCTCGGAGTTGTACTTGAACCGCACCCGGTATTCACCGGCCTTGTCCTTGTAGATCTCGAACTTGTGCGCCATGTCGGCCCCCTCTCTTGTGGTTAACACAGGTGAGGAAATGGCAGATTGCCAGCGCCTTGCCTAGACCCCCTGCACGGCGTGGGCGGACAGGAACCGCACCGGCGCATAGGTCTCCGCCGCGATCCCGGCAGTCATCGCGTCGCGCCCCTGCCCGGTGAGCAGCTGCATCCCCAGCCGTGCCGCAGCAGGCGCGGTCTGGATGCCGAAGCCGCCCTGCCCCGCGAACCAGAAGAACCCCGGCACTTGCGGATCGAAGCCGTAGACCGGCAAGCGGTCGGGCGCGAAGCTCCTGAGGCCCGCCCAGCTGTGCTCGACCGCCTCGATCCGCCAGTCGGTGACGGACTGGAAGCGATCGATGGCGATGGCGACATCGAGTTCCTCGGGCGCGGCATCGCAGGGGTCGGACGGAATCTCGTCGTGCGGGGAGAGCCACAGGCGCCCGGCGTCGGGCTTGAAGTAGAAGCTCCCCCCCACGTCGATCACCAGCGGCAGGTTGGCCGGCGCGGCGGGCGCGACGCGCAGCACGGCGACGGTGCGGCGGAAGGGGGCGATGCCGACGGGCGCCGCGCGTGCGAGGCGGGCAACATCGTCCGCCCAGGCTCCGGCGGCATTGACGATGGTGGCGGCGCGCCAGGCCTCGCCGCGTTCGCCGGCAATCGTCCACGCCCCGCCCTCGCGCGCCAGCCCTGTCACCCGCGCGCGGGCGATCACCTCGACCCCGCCGCGGCGGGCGCGGGCGAGGTAGTGCTGGTGGAGCGCCGCCACGTCGATATCGGCGCAGGCCGGCTGGTGCAGCGCCTCGCTCCATTCGGGGCGGATGTGCGGCACGATCCGCGCAAGGGCCGCAGGCCCGAGCGCCTCCAGCCGCACCCCGGTGCCCTCGTAGCTCTCGCGGAAGGCCGCCATCGCGGCGCGGTCCTCCCCGCGCCCGACATAGAGCGCGCCGCGCGGGGTGAGGAAGCCGTGTTCGGCCAGATAGCTGCCCGAGGCGCGGGTCAGCGGCACCACGCCGGGGCCGCCGTAGCATTCCTCCCAGAACGCCGCCGAGCGGCCCGTGGCGTGATAGCCCGGCGCATGCTCCGCCTCCAGCAGCAGCACCCGCGCGTGGGGCGCGAGTTCGGCAGCAATGCTGGCGCCCGCCATCCCGGCGCCGATCACGGCAATATCGTGGATCATGCGTGCACGGTCTCGCGCGGGACGACGCGGTCGAGGAAAGCGGCGATATGGGCCATGATCGGCCCGCGCACGGCATCGACCTCGCGCAGCACCTCGTGATGCGCCTCGGCCCCGAGCGCGAGGAGCTCGCCCTTGGGCAGGCGCGCGGCGGCGCGGACATTGGCCGGGTGGCTCACCAGCTTGTCGGCGGCGGTCGAGACGATCAGCACCGGCACCTCGACCCGCTCGAGGGCGCCGGGCGCCTCGAGCCGCATCCACGAGGCATAGGCGCGCTCGACCCAGCGCCAGCTGGCCGGGCCCATGACGAGTTCGGGGCGATGGTCGCGCCACCACTGCTCGTCGGCGTAGCGTTCGGGATCGTGGGTGAGGAGGTTGGCCCGGGCCGAGGGCAGCTCGCCCGGCTTCTCGCTCCACTTCCACGCCTGGCGCAGCGGATCGCCGATGCGGCACATGCCCTGCGCCACGCGGGCGAGCACAGGAAGCGGCAGCGGCGGGCCGGCGACGCCGGTCATCGGCGCGCTCAGCACCACGGCATCGGGATGCACCCGCCCGTCGACCAGCGCGCGCAGCACCAGATGCCCGCCCATCGAATGCGCGGCGAGCACGTGGGGGCCCGGCGTTTCGGCGACCCAGCTGTCCCAGAGGTGGGCGAGATCGTCGATCCAGATGCCGAAATCCTCGATGTGGCCGGTGACGGCGTCCCGCCCGAGGCGCCCCGACCCGGCCTGCCCGCGCCAGTCGGCGGCGGTCACGCGCCAGCCATCGCGGTGCCATTCCTCGAGCGTCTCGAGATATTTCTCGTAGAAATCACCGCGTCCGGGGAGGAACAGGAGCGAGCCGCGCGGGGGTTCGGCAGCGCCGGGCCAGTCGATCCGGCGCAGGCTGTGCCCGTCGGCGGCGGTCCAGCGGCTTTCAGCGGCGTGAGGCGGAATCGCGCGGCGATCGATCATGCGCGCAAGGCCCTGCTCGCGGGCTCCGGGGCGGAGATCGTGGTTACCATTTGGTAAGTCATAACCTGTAGCAGTGTCCCAAAGAAGGACGGTCCGCGCCGGGAGGCGGGGCCCTGCCCGGGGGCACGAAGTCGATGAGTTCCATTTCCTACGGTCTGCTGATCGCCTTGGCAATCGCGCTGGTCTTTGCCGCGGTGACCGACATCCGCCACCGCCACATCGACAACTGGCTGAACGCCGGGATCGCGCTCGCCGCGCCCGCCTTCTGGTGGGCGAGCGGGATGAAGCTGTGGCCCGACGTGGGCTGGCAGCTGCTGCTGTGCGGGATCGTCTCGGGCGTGCTGATCGGGATCGCCTACATCGGCTACCGCCTCAAGGTGCTGATCCTGGGCGGAGGCGACGTGAAGCTGCTGGCGGCGCTGTCGCTGTGGTTCACGCCGGTGAGCTACGTGCAGATGCTGGCGGTGATGTCGGTGTTCGGGGGCTTTCTCGCGATCGGCTTCATCGTCCGGCGCCTGGTGTTCAAGCCCAAGACGCCCGGCCGCCTGCCCTATGGCGTGGCGATCGCGATCGGCGGGCTATGGGTGCTCGCGCTCAACCATCACGATGCGGTGATGCGCGCATTTCCCGGCGCATAACCCGATTTTAACCAGTCAAGCCTTACGCACTGAAACCATACCTGCCCGCTAACCAACCCAAGGGCGATTACGAGGGGGCTATTTGAGCCATGGATAGGAAGAAACTGGTTCTGCTGCTCGGTGCGCTGATCATCGCGATCGGAACGGCGATTGCCGCGCGCAGCATGTTCGCCGGAGGCGCCGCCCCCGATGCAGACGCCGCCGCCGTGCCCACCGGCCCGCGGGTGCTGGTCGCCAAGCGGGCGCTGACCGCAGGCACCATCATCACCGCCGATGCGCTGGGCTTCCAGCCCTGGCCCAAGGAGCTGGTGCAGGACGCCTACTTCATCGACGGCGAGGCCGACATGAACAAGCTGCTCGGCACTGTCGTGCGCTACCCGATCACCGCCGGCGAGCCGGTCACCCAGGGCTCGCTCGTCGCGCCGGGCGACCGCGGCTTCCTCGCCGCCGCGCTCGGGCCGGGGATGCGCGCCGTGACGGTGCCGGTCTCGGCCATGACCGGGGTCGCGGGCTTCGTGTTCCCGGGTGACCGGGTCGACCTGGTGCTGACCCAGGAAATCGACGGCGCCGACGACAGCTCGTCGCTCAAGACCGCTGAAACGGTGCTGCGCAACCTGCGCGTGCTCGCCACCGACCAGACCGTCGAGAAGACCACCGACGAGAACGGCAAGACCGTGGTGACCGAATTCCGCACCGTGACGCTCGAGGTGACGCCCAAGATCGCCGAGAAGGTCGCGGTCGCCCAGACCATCGGCACGATCAGCCTGGTGCTGCGCTCTCTCGCCGACAGCCCCGCCGATCTCGAGCGGGCCGTGGCCGCAGGCGATGTCCAGATCCCGGCCAATGCCACGCCCGAGCAGGAAGACAAGATGCTCAAGGCCGCGATGGGCCGCCCGATCGACAAGGGCACGACCTTCGTGACCGGCGGCGACGTGTCGCGCTTCCAGCGCACCACCGTGCCGCCCAAGACGAGCACTCAGCCGCAGCCGCAATACATCGCTCCCGCCCCGTCGGCGCGCGGCGGCACCGGGCGCGGCGACGCCCCGGCCCCGACCGGCCCGAGCGTGCGCGTCACCCGCGGCAAGGACACCACCGAAACGCCCGTGAGCGCCAAGGCCAATGCGGGTGCGATCCTCACCAGCCCGTCGGGCGGCCTGCGCCGCACCGGCCAGGTCCTGCCGTCCGCCGGCGCGACCGTGATCAAGTGAGGGGAGCGACAACCATGCCGATCCATCCCGAGGGGGGACAACCCATGAAGCCCAAGTTCAAGACCAAGCTGCTGGTGGCCGCGCTCGCCGCGGTGCCGATGGCGGCGATGCCGGCGGCGACCGCCACCGCGCAGGCCGTCGTCAGCCCCTCGCAGGAGATCGTCCTGTCGATCGGCAAGGGCGAGCTGGTGACGGTGCCCGGCACCATGGCCGATGTCTTCGTCGCCAATGACGACATCGCCGACGTGCAGGTCAAGTCGCAGCGCCAGCTCTACGTGTTCGGCAAGGCCGGCGGCGAGACCACGGTCTATGCCAGCAACGAACGCGGCGACGTGATCTTCTCGGCCAACATCCGGGTCGGCTCGAACATCGGCAGCATCGACCAGATGCTCGCGCTCGCCATGCCCGATGCCAAGGTCGGCGTGGCGACGATGGGGGCCAACACCGTCCTGCTGACCGGCACCGTGGGCGCGCCCGAGGATGCCGCCGAGGCCGAGCGCCTCGTCCAGGCCTTCCTCGGCGAGGGCGCCAATGTCATCAGCCGCCTCAAGACCGCGACCCCGCTGCAGGTCAACCTCCAGGTCAAGTTCGCCGAGGTCAATCGCAGCCTGCTGCGCGAGATCGGCGGCAACCTTGCCACCATCGACGGTTCGAGCGGCTTCCGCTTCGGCGTCGGCACCGGCCGTTCGCTGGGCGGCACCGAGCAGTGGTTTGCCAACGGCCCGCTCGGCACCGGCAATGCGGTCGCCCAGTCGGCCTTCGTCCTGCCGGACGGCACCGAGATCCCCGGCCCGGCCGTGGATTCGCGCGGCGGCACCTCGCTGTCGGGCCTCGGCAAGCTGTTCGGGGTCGACGTGCTCGGCGCGCTCGACCTGTCGGAGCGCCTCGGCCTCGTGACCACCATCACCGAGCCCAACCTCACCGCGCTTTCGGGCGAGACCGCGACCTTCCTTGCGGGCGGCGAGTTCCCGATCCCGATCGCGCAGGGCCTCGGCCAGGTGACGGTGCAGTTCCGCCAGTTCGGCGTGAGCCTCGCCTATACCCCGACCGTGCTCTCGAACGGCCGCATCTCGATGCGCGTCCGCCCGGAAGTCTCCGAGCTCTCCACCCAGGGCGCGATCACGCTGAACGGCTTCCAGGTTCCCGCGATCACCACGCGGCGCACCGAAACCACGGTCGAGCTCGGCTCGGGCCAGAGCTTCATGATCGCCGGCCTGATGAGCGCCAACTCGCAGCAGCTGCTCGAAAAGGCCCCGGGTCTCGGCGACGTGCCGATCCTCGGCAACCTGTTCCGCAGCCGCCAGTTCCGCCGCGGCGAGACCGAGCTGGTGATCGTCGTCACCCCCTATCTGGTGAAGCCGGTCGACGCCAAGGACATCAAGCTGCCGACCGACGGCTATCGTTCGGCCAACGAGTTCGAGCAGCTGCTCGGCTTCCAGAACAACGCCGGCAAGTCGGGCGAACAGCGCCCCGGCCCGGTGTCGAGCCAGCCCGAGGCTCCGCAGCCGAAGGTGAGCGCGGCCGATCCCGAAGCGATCGTGCCCTCGAGCCCGGAAAAGCCGCGCCGCGCCGACAAGAAGAACCGCCGCCAGGAACGCGCGGCAAGTGCCGCCACCCCGGGCTTCAGCCTCTAATCCGAGAAAGGTGCCTCAGATGCCCAATGCACGACAGATTGCACTCGCGCTGACGCTCGGCCTCGGCCTTGCGGGCTGTGGCGGGATGCCGACCAACACCTCGCTCTACAGCGTCAAGCAGCCGGTGGTTGAGCGGACCAACCTGACTCTCGATCTCGCCACCACAACCGCGGGCCTGCCGATCTCCGAACAGCAGCGCCTCAACGGCTGGTTCGAGACAATGGACCTGCGCTACGGCGACCGCGTCGCGATCGAGAACCCGGGCCAGAACCCCGCGGTGACGAACGCGATCCGCGACATCGCCGCGCGCTACGGCCTGATGCTGAGCGAGACCGCCCCGGTCACCGAAGGCTTCATCCAGCCGGGCCAGGCGCGTGTCGTCATCACCCGCACCAGCGCCAGCGTGCCGGGTTGCCCGGACTGGTCGGCGAAGTCGGACATGAACTACACCAACGGGACGAGCCCCGGCTATGGTTGCGCGGTCAACAGCAACCTCGCCGCGATGGTCGCCGACCCGCAGGACCTGATCGAGGGCCGCAAGGGCGACAGCGAGACGCTGACCGCGACCTCGAACAAGGCGATCAAGAGCTATCGTGAAGCAGCCCCGACCGGCGCGACCGGTCTGATGGATGCCGGCAGCGCCGGAAGCGGCGGTGGCGGCGGCGGTGGCGGCGGCGGAGGAGGTAACTAAGCCATGAATGCACCCTGGAAATCGGGCTTGCCCGGAAATCGCGATCCCTTCTCGGCTTACATCTGCGACGACAATGCGCTGGATGTGCTGCGCCCGGTGGTGATCGAACTCGGCTGGCAGCCGGAGAAGTGCAACAAGGGCGGCCTGCGCAACGCGGTGCAATCGCTCTCGGTCAGCGCCTCGCCGGCGATCCTCGTGGTCGACCTGTCGGAAAGCGGCGATCCGCTCAACGACATCAACGCGCTCGCGGAAGTCTGCGAGCCGGGCACGGTGGTGATCGCCATCGGCCAGGTCAACGACGTGCGCCTCTACCGCGACCTGCTCTCGAGCGGGATCCACGACTACCTGCTCAAGCCCTTGTCGCCGCAGCAGGTGCACGATGCGCTCAACCAGGCTCTGGCGGTGTTCATGAGCCCCAAGGCAGGCGATGCGGATTCGGCCAAGCGCCACATCTCCACCGCCGTCGTGGGCACCCGCGGGGGCGTGGGCGCCTCGACCATCGCGACCTCGCTCGCCTGGCTATTCAGCGAGGCGCACAAGGCGCCGACCGCGCTGCTCGACCTCGACGTGCACTTCGGGACCGGCGCGCTGGCGCTCGACCTCGAACCGGGCCGGGGCCTGACCGACGCGATCGAGAACCCGAGCCGCATCGACCCCTTGTTCATCGAGCGCGCGATGGTGCGCGCCGGCGACAACCTGTCGATCCTCTCGGCGGAAGCCCCGATCAACCAGCCGCTGATGACCGACGGTTCGGCCTTCGTGCAGCTGGAGGACGAGTTCCGCCAGGCGTTCGAGATGACGGTCATCGACCTGCCGCGCAACATGCTCATCAACTTCCCGCAGCTTCTGGCTGACGTGAACCTGGTGGTGCTGACCTGCGAGCTCACCCTCGCCTCGGCGCGCGACACGATCCGGATCCTCTCGTGGCTCAAGTCGAACGCGAGCCATGCGCATCCGATGATCGTCGCCAACAAGGTGCAGCCGAGCCTCGCCGAGATCAGCAAGGCCGATTTCGAGGCCTCGATCGAACGCAAGGTCGATTTCGTGGTGCCCTACGACATCAAGGCGGCCTCGAACGCGGCCAAGCTCGGCCAGGTGTTCGTCGATGCCAACCGCTCGAGCAAGGCGACCGCGGCGATCCGCCAGATCGCCGAACGCGTGATGGGCGTGAGCTCGGACGACGGCGCGGGCGTTGCCGGCGAGAAGAAATCGCTGCTCGGCAACTTCGACCTCAAGTCGATGCTCGCCAAGAAGCCGAAGGTCGATCTGACCGAGGCCGAATAAGCAACCGCGCCGGGGGGCAGCGGGTGGGGCGGCAGACCGCCCGTCCCGCCCCGCGCCCCAGCCGCGACACGAGAACAGGCACCCGCCGCTCTGCGGCGGCCCGAGGCAGGAACCGACAGCATGGACTTCTTCCAAACCCTGCTCATCACGCTGGCGATCTTCTCCGTGCTGGTCATGGGGTATGCCCTCGTGGCCGGTTCGGGCGTGGCCAAGGCCCAGAAGCGCCGGATGCAGGCGGTGCGCTATCGCCACTCCGAAAGCCTCGACGCCAAGGTCGATGCGCAGTTCAAGCGCGCGATCGCCGCCCGCAAGCCCAAGGCCTACCGCGTCGCGGGTTCGGGCTCGCGGCTCGAGGCGCTCGCGGTGCGCCTCAACCGCACCGGCAAGAACTGGACCGTCACCCAGTACATCTACGCCTCGGTCGGCCTCGCGCTTGGCGTGGCGGTGGTGGTGTTCGTGCTCAGCAAGGCGCCGCTGCTCTCGCTCGGCGTGGGGCTGTTCGTCGGCGCGGGGCTGCCGCACTTCGTGGTCGGCTACCTGATCGGCAAGCGCACCAATGCCTTCGTCTCCAAGTTCCCCGACGGGATCGAGCTGCTCGTGCGCGGCCTGCGCTCCGGCCTTCCGGTGACCGAGACGCTCGGCATCGTCGCCCAGGAAGTGCCCGGCCCTGTCGGCTACGAATTCAAGACCGTGATCGACCGCATCAAGGTCGGCAAGACGATGGAAGACGCGCTGCAGGACACCGGCGACAAGCTGGGGATCCCGGAATTCAACTTCTTCACCATCACGCTGGCGATCCAGCGCGAGACGGGGGGCAACCTGGCAGAGACGCTGTCGAACCTCGCCCACGTGCTGCGCCAGCGCGCCCAGATGAAGCTCAAGATCAAGGCGATGAGCTCGGAATCGAAGGCCTCGGCCTATATCGTCGGCTCTCTGCCCTTCCTCGTCTTCGGCGCGATCATGTACATCAACCCGAAATACATGGGCACCTTCTTCACCGACGACCGCCTGATCGTGGCGGGCCTCGGCGCCGGCGTGTGGATGGGCATCGGCGTGTTCATCATGGCCAAGATGGTCAACTTCGAGATCTGACGGCGGGGGCTAGAGACCAATGATCGACCAACCCGCCGGACCGACGCTGCTCGGCTTCGACGTCATCCTCGTCGGGACGATGCTCGTCGCGATGGCTGCCTTCGCCATGATGCTGGCGATCTACGCGGCCGTCACCATCCGCGATCCCATGTCCAAGCGCGTCAAGGCGCTCGAGGCGCGGCGCGAGCAGCTCAAGGCCGGGATCGTCACCGCGGCCTCGAAGAAGCGCACCAGCCTGGTGCGCCGCACCGACACGACCGACAAGGTCAAGTCGAGCCTCGACCGCCTCAACGTGCTGCAGGACAGCCAGATCAAGGCGATCCAGCAGAAGCTCGCCCATGCCGGCTACCGCAACAAGGAACTGGCGGTCATCATCATCGGCGCCCGCGCGATCCTGCCGCTGGTGGTGGGCGCGATCATGGGCCTGCTGATCTATGTCGTCGAATACTGGCCCGACTGGGGTCCGATGACCCGGCTCGGCGCCTTCGCGCTGTCGGTGTTCCTCTCGTACAAGGGCCCGGAACTCTACCTCAGCAACAAGGCGACCAAGCGCACCAAGGAAATCCAGAAGGGCCTTCCCGACGCGCTCGACCTGCTGGTGATCTGCGCCGAGGCCGGCCTCACCGTCGACGCCGCCTTCAACCGCGTCGCCAAGGAACTGGGCCGCGCCTATCCGGAACTCGGCGACGAATTCGCCCTGACCGCGATCGAGCTGTCGTTCCTCAACGAACGGCGCCACGCCTTCAACAACCTCGCCTACCGCGTCAATCTGGAAGCGGTGAAGGGCGTGGTGACGACCATGATCCAGACCGAACGCTACGGCACCCCGCTCGCCTCGGCGCTCCGCGTGCTCTCGGCCGAGTTCCGCAACGAGCGCATGATGCGCGCCGAGGAAAAGGCCGCGCGCCTGCCCGCGATCATGACGGTGCCGCTGATCGTCTTCATTCTGCCCACGCTGTTCGTGGTCATTCTCGGCCCCGCGGCCTGCTCGATCTCGGACAACCTCATCAAGTAGGCGCGAGGATCGCGAAACGGAAACGGCAGGGGCCGGAGCGGGGACACCCCTGCTCCGGCCCTTCCTGTCTGCGGGGCTAGCGCGGTTCGGCCAGCCGCATCGCGCGCTCGCGCAGATCGGCAAGCAGGCGGCGCAGCAGCGCCTCGTCCGCCGGTGCCAACCCGCCCAGCAGATCGGCCTCGGTCGCGCGGGCAAGCGGCATCACCTCGGCATGGATCGCCGTGCCTTCGTCGGTCAGCGCCAGCAGGTGCGAGCGGCCGTCGACCGGGTTCGGCACCCGCGCGATCAGGCCGCGGTCCTCCAGCACCTTGACCGCGCGGTTGACCGCGACCTTGTCCATCACCGTCGCCGCGGTTAGGGCGCGCTGGGTCATCGGACCGCCGCTGGCGCCGCTGTCGCCCAGCACCGCGATCACCCGCCATTCGGGGATCTTGAGGCCGAACCGCTTGCGGTAGCGTTCGGCGATCAGCGCGCTCACCGCGTTGGACGTGACCGAGAGCTGGTAGGGCAGGAAGCCCGCAAGCTCCCCCGCCCCGTCCCGCCTTGCGCCATCACTCATAGGCGCGTTCGCCCCACCAGGGGTAGAAATCGGGCATGTCGGCGCTGACCTTGCCGGGATACATCGCCTTGCGCTTCTCGAGGAAGCTGGCGATCCCCTCCTTGGCGTCGGCGCCGCGGCTGAGGCGGTAGATCGCACGGCTGTCGATCTTGTGCGCCTCCATCGGGTGATCGGTGGCGGCGAGACGCCACATCATCGCCCGGGTCATGGCGACCGAGATGGCCGAGGTGTTGTCGGCGATCTCGCGGGCGAGGCCTTGCGCTGCGTGGAGCAGGTCTTCCGGCGCATGGATAGAGCGCACGAGACCACCCGCCTTGGCCTCCTCGGCATCGAAGATACGGCCCGTGTAGCACCATTCGAGCGCCTGCTGGATGCCGACGATGCGCGGCAGGAACCAGCTCGAGGCGGCCTCGGGCACGATCCCGCGCCGCGCGAAGACGAAGCCGTAGCGCGCGGTGCTGCTGGCGAGCCGGATGTCCATCGCCAGCTGCATCGTCGCCCCCACCCCGACTGCCACCCCGTTGCAGGCGCTGATGAGCGGCTTGGTGCTCTCGAACAGCCGCAGCGTCAGCAGCCCACCGCCGTCGCGCACCTTGGGATCGGATAGGTCGCTGACCTCGGTCGGATCGGAGAAGACATGCCCGCCCCCTTCCGGCGTCAGGTCCGCGCCCGCGCAGAAGGCCCGCTCGCCGCTGCCGGTGAAGATCACGGCGCGCACGGTGTCGTCGGCGTCGATATCGTCCATCGCAGCCATGATCTCCTGCCCCATGGTGCGGGTATAGGCGTTCATCTTGTCGGGGCGGTTCAGGGTAATGGTGGCGATGCCATCGGCCTTGGTGACGATGATCTGGGTGTACTGGGTCATGGAAATCCCTCTCCTTGCTTGCCGCTTTGATGCCACGGCCCGGGCAAAAGAAAACCCCCGCAAAAGCGAGGGCTTTCCTTGACTGGCTTCCGGCGTTCACCTCGGGCCCGGAAGGGCCGCAAGGGCAACCGCCCGCCCGCAGCGGCGCAAACCTTCAGGCTCGCATTGCCGCGAGGGCACCGATCAACGCGGCGCCATGCGAATCGCGCCGTCGAGGCGCACGTCCTCGCCGTTGAAATAGCCGGTCTCGATCATGGTCATGGCGAGCTTGGCATATTCGGTGGGGATGCCGAGGCGCTTGGGGAACGGCACCGATGCGGCCAGCGCGTCGCGCACGTTCTGCGGCGCGGCGGCGAGCAGCGGGGTGTCGAAGATGCCCGGCAGGATGGTGTTGACGCGGATCCCCTCGTTCATGAGGTCGCGCGCGATGGGGAGGGTCATGCCGATGACGCCCGCCTTCGAGGCCGAGTAGGCGGCCTGGCCGATCTGGCCGTCTTCACCGGCAACCGACGCGGTGTTGACGATCGCGCCGCGCTCGCCGAACTCGTCGATCGGATCGAGGGTCATCATGCCGGCCGCCGACTTGGCGATGCAGCGGAAGGTGCCGATCAGGTTCACCTGGATCACGAAGTCGAAGGCCGAAATCGGGAAGTGCTTGATCGAGCCGTCTTCCTTGCTGCGGCTGGCGGTCTTGATCGCGTTGCCGATCCCGGCGCAGTTGACGAGGATGCGCTCCTGCCCGTGGGCCGCGCGGGCCTTGGCAAAGCCGGCGTCGACGTCCTCGTCCTTGGTCACGTTGACCAGACAGAACACGCCGCCGATCTCGGCCGCGAGGGCTTCGCCCTTTTCGGCGTTCATGTCGAAGATCGCGACCTTGGCGCCCTTGGCGGCCAGCGCGCGGGCGGTCGCCGCGCCGAGGCCCGAGGCACCGCCGGTGACGACGGCGGGGGTATTGGCTGAAACTTCCATTGGTTTTCCTCTCGGATTGGGGGTGATCAGAGCGCCTCGACGATGGTCACGTTGGCGACGCCGCCGCCTTCGCACATCGTCTGGAGGCCGTACTTCTTGCCGTGGCGGCGCAGCGCGTGGACCAGCGTCGCCATAAGCTTGGTGCCGCTCGCGCCGAGCGGGTGGCCAAGCGCGATCGCGCCGCCATGGACGTTGAGCTTCTCCGGATCGGCACCGGTGTGCTTGAGCCAGGCGAGCGGCACGGAGGCGAAGGCCTCGTTGACCTCGTAGAGATCGATGTCGGCCATCGTCAGGCCGGCGCGCTGGAGCGCCTTGTCGGTGGCGAACAGCGGCTCTTCCAGCATGATCACCGGATCGCCCGCGGTGACGGTGAGGTTGTGGATGCGCGCCAGCGGGGTCAAGCCGTGGGCCTTCAGCGCCGCTTCCGACACCATCAGCACCGCCGAGGAACCGTCGCAGATCTGGCTCGCCGAGGCCGCGGTCAGCGCGCCATCGGGGCTGATCAGCTTGACGCCGGCGATGCCTTCCAGCGTGGCATCGAAGCGGATGCCTTCATCGACCGTGTGCATCTGGGTGCCCTCGGGCGTCTCGATCTCCACCGGCACGATCTCGCGCTCGAAGGCCCCTGCCTGCGTCGCGGCAACCGCCTTCTGGTGGCTCGACAGCGCGAAACGGTCGAGATCCTCCTTCGAGAAACCGTGCTTCTTCACGATCATCTCGGCGCCCATGAACTGGCTGAACTGGATGCCGGGGAACTTGGCCTGAAGCTCGGGCGACATGTAGTGGCCGAGGCCTTCCTTCATGTGCAGCGTCGCGTTGGAGCCCATCGGCACGCGGGTCATGCTCTCGACGCCGCTGGCGATGACCACGTCCTGCACGCCGCTCATCACCGCCTGCGCCGCGAACTGGATCGCCTGCTGGCTCGATCCGCACTGGCGGTCGATGGTGACGGCCGGGGTCGATTGCGGGAGCAGCTTGCTGGCCAGCACGCCCATGCGCCCGACCTGCATCGCCTGTTCGCCCGCCTGGGTGACGCAGCCCGTCACCACGTCGTCGATCGCGGCAGGATCGATGCCCGAACGCTCGACCACCGCATCGAGCGACTTGGCCAGCAGATCGACCGGATGGACCCCGGCCAGACGCCCGCCGCGACGGCCACCGGCCGTGCGGACGGCCTCGACGATATAAGCTGTGCTCATAAGCTCTCCTCTGTCTTCGGCCCGGGCGAAAGGGGCCGCGCGTGCGCGATCAGTTGCGCATCGCCACTCGCCTGCCGCCCCGCCTATTGAAGCGGGAAGGCCAAATCAAGCGATCAAAAATGCCACCCGTTCGTCGCTCGAACGACACGCTTTATCTGCAGACTGTTGCAGATAAGGAACAGGACATCTGCAAAAGTTTGCATCTTCATGACATGGAAATTGCGCCAGATGCGGGCATCGCCCATCCGGCACGGTGGAGGGGGTCGTCTGGCCGGATTTTCGCCAGACGCCCTTGACGTTTGAAGTGTCAATCGACGGTCAAACCCAAAGGAGGACGACCACAATGAAGAAGCACACGCTTCTCAAGGCCGGTGCGGCAACTGCCGTCATCGCGCTCACCCTCGGTGCCCCGGCCCATGCGCAGGACGCCGATGTCACCACCGACGCCGCCGCCGAAGAAGAGCCCGTCCAGGCGATCGTCGTCACCGGCACGCGTCTGCGTTCGCCCAACCTCGAATCCGCGAGCCCCGTCACCGTCGTGACCGCCGAGGAGTTCTCGCTCACCGGCACGACCCGCACCGAAGACCTCATCAACTCGCTCCCGCAGGTCTTCGCGGCGCAGGGCGGCAGCGTCTCGAACGGCGCCACCGGCACCGCGACCCTGAACCTGCGCGGCCTCGGCTCCGAGCGCACCCTGGTGCTGGTCAACGGCCGTCGCCTGATGCCGGGCACGCCGAGCACCTCGGCCGCCGACATCAACGCCATTCCGGCCGCGCTGATCGAGCGCGTCGACGTGCTGACCGGCGGTGCCTCGTCGGTGTACGGTGCAGACGCGGTCGCGGGCGTTGTCAACTTCGTGCTCGATACCGACTTCGAAGGCTTCAAGATCAACGCCAACTACGGCGTCTACAACCACAATAACCGCTCGGGCAACGACATCCGCGGCGCGCTCGACGCGCGCGGCTTCGGCTATCCGTCGGGCATGGTCACCGATGGCGGCACCTTCGACGGCACGATCGCCTTCGGCAGCAGCTTCGATGACGGCCGCGGCCGTGTCACCGCCTATGCCGGCTACCGCAAGATCGATCCGGTGCTCCAGGCCCGGCGCGACTATTCGGCCTGCGCCCTCTCGGCCAACTCGGCGGCTTCGGTCGCGGCCGGCGGTCGCCAGTACAACTGCGGCGGCTCGGCCACCTCGGCGACCGGCACCGTGTTCTACTTCGACGATTTCGACGACCTGACCGATGCCGACGGCAACGGCGTCGCGGATTCGCTGACCTCGACCATCGGCCAGTTCGGCCCCAACCGCACGCTGCTGGGCGGCTTCACGCCGTTCAACTTCGGCCCGCTGAACTACTTCCAGCGTCCCGACGAGCGTTACACCGCGGGCGTCTTTGCCGATTACGAGATCTCGAGCGCGATCAAGCCCTACATGGAGTTCATGTTCATGGACGACCGCACGGTCGCCCAGATCGCTCCCTCGGGCAACTTCGGCAACACCCTGTCGATCAACTGCGACAACCCGCTGCTCGGCGCCGGCCAGCGTGCCCAGATCTGCGACGGCGAGAACCTGCTCGTCAGCCCGCTGCCGGGTGACGCCTTCTTCGTCGTCGGCAACGTCGCGGCGGAGAACCAGGCACGCATCGACCGCGGCCTGGGCGAGCCCCTGCTGCCGACCACGCCGTTCAACTTCGTCAACCCGCTGACCGGCACCACCTACAACCGTGCCTTCGCGCAGATCCTGCGCCGCAACGTCGAGGGCGGCGGGCGTCAGGACGACCTGCAGCACGTCAGCTACCGCGCCGTGCTCGGCGTGAGGGGCGACCTGTCGCCGGCATGGTCCTACGATGCCTTCTACCAGTACGGCCGCAACAACTACTCCCAGACCTACCTCAACGACTTCTCGGTCACGCGCCTCGGCCGTGCGCTCGATGTCGTGACCGGTCCGAACGGGACGCCGGTGTGCCGTTCGACGCTCGACGGTTCGGACCCGAACTGCGTGCCGTGGGACATCTTCTCGCCGGGCACCGTCGCCCCGAGCCAGGCCTCGGTCCAGTACCTCGCCACGCCGGGCTTCTCGCGCGGGGTCGTGAGCCAGCAGGTCGCCAACGCCTTCGTGTCGGGCACCCTGGGCGAATACGGCATCAAGAGCCCCTGGTCCGACCAGGGCGTCGACGTCGTGTTCGGGACGGAGTACCGCAAGGAAAAGCTCGAGTTCAACTCGGACGTCGCCTTCAGCACGGGTGACCTTGCGGGCCAGGGCGCGCCGACGCTCCCGGTTTCGGGCAGCTTCGACGTGACGGAATTCTTCACCGAAATCCGTATCCCGATCGCGCAGGACAGCTGGGTCTACGACTTCACCGTCACCGGCGGTTACCGCTATTCGGACTACAGCACCGGCGCCAACACCGACACCTACAAGATCGAAGGCGAATTCGCCCCGATCCGCGACATCCGCATCCGCGGCGGCTACAACCGCGCGGTCCGGGCGCCGACCATCCAGGACCTGTTCGCTCCGAACCGGGTCGCGCTGGACGGTTCGACCGACCCGTGCGCGGGCTTCGTGATCACCGCTGCCGATACCGGCTGCCGGGCCCAGGGCCTTGCCGTCGGGCAGTTCGTCGCCCCCAACCCGGCCGAACAGTACAACGGCTTCGTGGGCGGCAACATCAACCTGCAGCCGGAAGTGGCCGACACCTACACCGCCGGTGTGGTGCTGACCCCGACCTTCCTGCCGGGCTTCAACCTGTCGGTCGACTACTTCAACATCGAAGTGAACGGCGCGATCCAGGGCATCGGTGCGGACCTCATCGTCCAGCAGTGCACCGACACCGCGGATCCGTTCTTCTGCGGTCTGGTCAACCGCGACGCGTCCGGTTCGCTGTGGCGTTCGCCGGGCGGCTTCGTCGTCAACCTGCCGCAGAACATCGGCTCGCTCGCCACCTCGGGCGTCGACATCAACGGCTCCTACCGCACGGAAATCGGCAATGCCGGCATCCTGACGTTCAACTTCGTCGGCACCTGGCTGGACGAGCTGAACTCGAACCCGGGCGTCCCGGGCGCGGCGGACGTGGAGTGCGTGGGCCTCTACGGCAACCTGTGCGGCACGCCGAACCCCGAATGGCGTCACAACGCCCGTCTGGGCTTCAATTTCCGCAACGGTCTCGGCGCCTCGGTGCGCTGGCGCTACTTCGACGGGGTTGACTTCGACGGCCTGACGGCGACCACCCAGCCGGGGATCGCGGGCTTCGATGCGGTCAGCTACTTCGACCTCGCGCTGACCTTCGATGCAGGGGACAACTTCAACTTCGTCCTCGGCGCGAACAACGTCTTCGACAAGGCGCCGCAGGTCACCGGCTCGCAGGCCTGCCCTGCCGGCCCGTGCAACGGCAACACCTTCGCGCAGGTGTACGACGCCCTCGGGCGCTACCTCTTCGCGGGCGTCACGCTTGATTTCTAAGCGTCCGCTTCGATAGACCACGAATGGCGGGCCGCGAGGCCCGCCATTTTTGTTCGAGGACCCCTGCCAGCGTGACCCACGAGGAAGCCCTCGCCCGGATCGCCCGCTTCCCCCTCGCCGATCCGGCGGCGGCGCTGGGGCAGGGCCTCGCGCTGATCAATGCCGATTTTCCCGAACTCCTCCTGCCCCACGCGCGCCGCTGTGCCGAGCTCCATCCGGCAAGCCCCCGTGCGCACCAGCTGCTCGGCCTTGCCGCGCGAGCCTGCGGCGAGAGCATGATCGCGCACGAGGCCTTCGCTGCCGCAGCGCGGATCGCCCCGCACGATGCGCTTATCGCCCATTCCCGCGCCCGCACCGCGCTCGAGGCGGGCCTGCCCGCCGCCGCCCTGTTCGCCGCCGCCGCCACCCTCGCACCGCAGGACGGCGGGGTGATACTCGGCCATGCGGCCGCGCTGCTGCATGAAGCCCGCGCCGCCGAGGGCATCGCCCTGCTCGATGCCGCACTGGCCGCGAACCCGCTGTGGGTCGAGGGACACCGCAGCCGCGCCGCGATTGCCGGACAGATGGGCGCAGACCCGCTCGAGAGCGTCGCCACCGCCCTTGCCGGACATCCCCGCTCCGACGCGCTCCACCACTGCGCCATCGCGCTCGCCCTGCAGGCCCGTGAGCTTGCGCGCGCCGCCGCCGCCGTCGAAGCCGCCCGCGCGGCGCTCGGGAGCCCGGGCTGGCTCAGCCTGCTCGCAGCCCACATCGCCTCGGAGGCGGGCGCGCTGGCCGAGGCCGACGCCCACTTCGCCGCCGCCGGCGCGCCCGGCGATGTCAACGCGGCGTGGATGCACGCCCGTCACCTGATCCGCGCCAGCCGCCCCGAGGCCGCCGCCGCCCTGCTCGAGCCGCGCCTCGCCACGCCGGATGCCGGGCCACTGTGGCCCTATGTCTCGCTCGCCTGGCGGATGACCGGCGACGCGCGTGCGGGCTGGCTGGAAGGCGATCCGCGCCTCGTCGGGGTCTACGACATCGGCCTTTCCCCGGCAGAGCTCGGCGCCCTCGCCGATCACCTGCGCGCGCTCCACGTGACGCGGGACGCGCCGCTCGACCAGTCGGTGCGCGGCGGCACCCAGACCGACGGCAACCTGCTGCTCCGCATCGAACCGGCGATCCGCGACCTCAAGGCGCGGCTGCTGGCGATCGTCGAGCGCCATGTCGCCCAGCTTCCGGAGCCGCAGGCGGGCCACCCCACCCTGCCGTTCGCCCGCGCCCCGCTGCGCATCGCCGGATCGTGGTCGGTCCGGCTCACCGATGCGGGCTTCCACAAGGATCACGTCCATCCGCAGGGCTGGTTCAGCTCCGCGCTCTACGTCGCCCTGCCCGAAACCCTCGGGCGCGGCGGCACCGGCGACCACGCCGGCTGGCTCGCCCTCGGCGAGGAACGCGATCTCGTCCCCGGCCTGCCCCCGCGCCGACTGATCGAACCCAAGCCAGGGCGGCTCGTGCTGTTCCCCTCGACCATGTGGCACGGCACCCGCCCCTTCCCGCAGGGCGAGCGGCTGACGGTCGCCTTCGACATCGCCCGCCCCCGACAGGATTGAACCCCATGACCCCTCAGCCCGCCCCGTCCCCCGCTGCGCTTGCCGAGGCGATCCGCCTGCGCCAGGCAGGCGATGCCGCGGGCGCGCTGGCGCTGGCCGAGGCCCATGCCGCCCCCGACGAGGCAGGTGCGCCCTTCCTCGCCATCGCCGGGCTGGCGGCGCTGGAACTGGGCGAGGGCCTGCGCGCACTCGCCCATCTCGAACCCCTCGCCCGGCTGCGCCCCGAAGACCGGGGCGTGCGCGCCGACCTCGCCAAGGCTTTGCTCGCCGCGGGCCGCGCCGAGGATGCCCTGCGCCTCGCCGAGGGCGCGCCGGAGCCCGACCTTGCGCGGATCGAGGCGTGGATCCGCACCGAGCGCGGGCAGCACCGCGAGGCGGTGGCGGCCTATGCCCGCGTCCTCACGGCCGAGCCGGGGGACGCTGCAAGCTGGAACAATCTCGGCAACATCCACGCCGCCGCGGGCCGGTTCGACCCGGCCATCGCGGCGCTCGAACAGGCGATCACCCACCAGCCCGATGCGGTCGCGATCTACCTCAACCTTGCCGACGTGCTGCGCCGGGCCGACCGCGGCGCGGCCCGCCTCAAGGTCGCGCGCGATGCCGCCGCTCTCGCGCCGGGGGACCGCACGGTGCAGACCGAACTGGCGATGGCGCTCGCGCACAACGAGCTGCTCGACGAGGCGATCGCCGTGCTCGAGGCGGCGGTCGCGCGCTGGCCCGACTTCGGCGAGAGCCATCTCGAACTGGGGCGGCTCTACGAGGCGACCAACCGCACCGCCGATCTCGCCGCCTTTCTCGCGGGCCTCGATCCCGCTGCCTGCCCGCCCGAGGTCGCCTTCCTCCACGCCTGGCTCGCCCAGCGCGAAGGCCGCTTCGCCGATGCCGCGCGCCACGCCGAGGCGATCCCGCCGACCATCCACCCGGTCCGCCGCGAGGCGCTGATCGGCAATATCGCCGAGCGGCTCGGCGATGCCCCGCGCGCCTTTGCCGCCTTCGCCGCGATGAACGCCGCCGCCATGGCCGAGGCCCCGCCCCAGCGCGGCCCGAGCTTCCGCGCCGCGCTGGAGGCCGAGAGCGCCCGCTGGACCCCGGCCTGGGCCGCCGCCTGGGCCCCGCCCCTCGCCCCCGATCCGGCACGGCCCGATCCGGTGTTCCTCGTCGGCTTCCCGCGTTCGGGCACGACCCTGCTCGACACCATGCTGATGGGCCTGCCCGAGCTTTGCGTTCTCGAGGAACAGCCGATGGTGACGGAGGTAGCGCGCCTTCTCGGAAGCGAGGATCCGGCCGCGCTCACCGGCTCGCAATGCGCCGAACTGCGCGAAGCCTATTTCGCCAGCGCCCGCGCCCACGGGTGGGACGGAACGCGCTGGCTGGTTGACAAGCACCCGCTCAACATGGCCCGGGTGCCCCTGATCCACCGCCTCTTCCCCAAGGCGCGCTTCATCCTCGCCGAACGCCACCCGGCCGATGTCGTGCTGAGCTGCTTCATGGCCAACTTCACGCTCAACCACGCGATGCGCAGCTTCACCGATCTGGAGGAGGCCGCGCGCACCTATGACGCGGTCTTCACCGCGTGGCACAGGGCGCTGGCGCTGCTGCCCGTCGAGGCCCGCGCGGTGCGCTACGAGCGGCTGGTGGAGAATCCGCGCGCCGAATTGCAGCCGCTGGTCGAATGGCTCGGCCTTGCCTGGAACGACCGCCTGCTCGCCCACGAGGAGACCGCGCGCACCCGCAGCCGTGTGCGCACCGCGAGCTATGCGCAGATCGGTGAACGGCTCTACACCCGGGCTCGCGGGCGCTGGGAGCGGTATGCCGAACAGCTCGCACCAGTGATGCCGCTCCTTGCCCCGTGGATCGCGCGGATGGGCTATGACGGGTGAGCGCCGCAGGATTTGCCAGCATCGCCGCACCGGCGTAACGGTGGCGGCAAGGACGGGGCCTCGCGGCCCCATGCGAGGGAACATGACGAGGATGACCGCCTTCCGAGCCGCAGGTGCCGCCTTCCTGGCGCTCGCCGCCGCACCGCTCGCCGCGCAGGATGCCAAGGGCGAGAGCAGCTATGTCACCGCGCTGCGCGACTGTCAGGCCAAGACCGATCCGTCCGAGCGCCTCGCCTGTTACGACACCGCCGTTGCCGCGATGGTCGCTGCCAGCACCGAGGGAGAGGTGCGCGTCGTCGACCGCGAGGAGGTGCGCGAGACCCGCCGCAAGCTGTTCGGCTTCGCGCTGCCCGATCTCGGCATCTTCGGCGGCAGGAGCGACAAGGAAGACCCGGACCAGGCCGAGGAATTCTCGGCGCTCGAAACCACCATCGCGGCGGTGCGGCCGATCAAGGGCAGCTTCGTCATCACCACGGCGGAAGGCGCGGAATGGCAGCTCGACGAGGTGCCCTCGCGGCTGATGTCGCCCAAGGTCGGCCAGTCGCTCGAGATCAAGAGCGGCGCGCTCAGCAGCTATTTCCTGCGCATCGACGGCCAGAAGGG
This sequence comes from Porphyrobacter sp. CACIAM 03H1, assembly GCF_002215495.1. NCBI lineage: Bacteria > Pseudomonadati > Pseudomonadota > Alphaproteobacteria > Sphingomonadales > Erythrobacteraceae > Porphyrobacter > Porphyrobacter sp. CACIAM 03H1. The sequence continues at coordinate 1,320,809 of NZ_CP021378.1, read as the reverse complement.
CGTCAAGGGCCGGAGGGTGCGCTGAGGTGTCGGAGGGCGATCTGAAGACCCTGTTCGCAATCGACCCGGCGCTCGACGTGCCCGCGCTCGCCGCGCGTTTCGCGGCGGCGGGACGGGTGCAGATCCGCAATGTGCTGACACCCGAGAGCGCGCGCGAATTGCAGATGGTGCTCGCCCGCGGCACGCCGTGGGGCATGGCGGTGGGTGCGGGGGCGGAGAAGCCGGTGAGCATCAGCGCCGCCGAAAGCCGCACGCCGCAAGGCCAGCAGAACTTGCAGCAAGCCTCGCGCAATGCCGAACAGCACTCGGCCCGCGGCGAATACGGCTTCCGCTTCGCCCATTACCCGATCATCGAGGCGCTGCAGCAGGGCCTCGATCCGGGCGGCCCGCACGAGGTGCTGATCGAGCATCTCAACGCCCCGGCCTTCCTCGATCTGGCACGCGCCGTGACGGGCATTCGGGGGCTGTTCAAGGCAGATGCCCAGGCCACCCTGTTCGCCCCCAACCACTATCTCGGCCGCCACATCGACAGCCACGTGGCCGAGGGCTGGGAGGTCGCCTATGTCCTCAACCTCGCGCGCGAGGACTGGCATCCCGACTGGGGCGGCTATCTGCTGTTCCTCGACGAGGAGGGCGACGTGATCGAGGGCTTCCGCCCGCGCTTCAACGCCTTGAACCTGTTCCGCGTGCCGCAGTCGCACAGCGTCAGCTATGTCCCGCCCTTCGCGCCGATCGGGCGGATGGCGGTCACGGGATGGCTGCGCAGCCGATGAACCTTCCCGCGAGTGCGCAAGGGGTGGCGCAGGCGGCGAGCCAGCTCGCGGCGGCCGGGCGCGACGGAGAGGCCGACGCGCTCTACGCCCGCGGGCTGGCGGCCTTCCCCGATGACCCGCGACTCGCCAACAGCGCGGGCAATTTCCACTTCCGGGCCGGACGGCTCGACCGCGCGCTGGCGCTGTTCGAGCGTGCTCTGGCGCTGGCGCCCGATCTGGTCGAGGCGGCCGTGAATGCGGCGATCACGCTCGGCCGGATGGAGCAGCCCGCCCGCGCCGCCGCACTGCTCGCCCAGCTGGAACGCGCGGGCGCGGGAAATGCGGGCTATTGGCGGATCCGGGCCGATAGCGAGCGGCAGGCGGGGCGCCACGACGCGGCGAGCGCCAGCATGGCGCGCGCGGTCGCGCTCGACCCCAAAGGACCGCAAACCGCCCGCAGCCGCGCCCGCCTCGCGCTCGAACGCGGCGCGCCCGATGCCGTGCCCCTGATCGAGGCGGCGCTGATGCGCAATCGCGGCGATCCGCACCTGCTGTTCGACTACGCCCAGGCGCTCGCGGTCGCGGGGCGGATGGGCGAGGCGCTGGAATGCACCACCACGCTCGTCACCCACCTGCCGGGCTGGACCGAGGCCCTGAAGCTCCATGCCGAGCTGCGCTGGGCGGCGGGCGAGCGCGGCGACTTCGCCGCCCATTTCGAGCAGGCGGTCGCTGCCCCCGGCGCGGGCCCTGCCGTGTGGCGGGCGTGGAGCGAGACGCTCGACGGGGTCGACCGCCATGCCGACAGCGCGGCCATCCTCTCCCGTGCGCGGGCGGCCTTTCCGGCGGACACGGGCCTAGCCCTCGCCCATGCGGTCGCGCTCGGCGAGGCCGGCGAGGCGGAGGCGGCGCAGGCGGTGCTCGACGATCATCCCGGCGAGACCGGCCCGGACTGGGCCATCGCGCGGGGGCGCAACCGGCTGCGGCTGGGCGATGCGCCGGGGGCCGCCGGAGCGCTCGAACAGGCGCTGGCGGCGCGGCCGGACGATGTCGCGGCCTGGGCGCTGATCGACTGCGCGTGGCGGCTTTCGGGCGATGCGCGGCACGCGTGGCTCCACGGACAGCCCGGATTGGTGCGCCAGCTCGCCCTGCCGCTCAGCGCGAGGGAGCGGGCGGAGATCACCGCCCTGCTGACCCGGCTGCACGCCCATTCCGCCATGCCGATCGGGCAGTCGGTCAAGCAGGGCAGCCAGACCAAGGGAGCGCTGTTTGCCCGGGCCGAGCCGGAGCTGGCGCGGCTCGAGACGGCGCTGCGGGCGGCGATGGAGGAATATCGCTCGGGGCTTCCACCTGCCGACCCCGCGCATCCCCTGCTGCGGCGGCGGGACGATCCCTGGGCCATCGTCGGCAGCTGGTCGATCCGGCTCGAGGGGCAGGGCCATCACGCCGCCCATATTCACCCGCGCGGGCTGCTTTCCTCGGCGAGCTACTGGCTGGTGCCCGAGGAGGTCGACGGCCCAGGCCAGCCCGGCTGGCTCGAACTCGGCAATCCGCCCCCTGGGCTGGCCGAAGGGCTCGGGAGCCTGCACGCGGTGCGGCCCGAGGCGGGGACGCTGGTGCTGTTTCCGAGCACGCTGTTCCACGGCACCCGCCCGATCACTGAGGGCACGCGGATGACCGTCGCCTTCGACGTCACGGCAAGGGTCTGACCGCCGCAAACGCGCAAATGACCGGCACACGACCGGCCGACGGCCCGCCGACGACCGCACGACGACAGCACAACGAAAAAGGGCGGCGGACCGGATGGTCCGCCGCCCCTTTCGTTCGCTTTCCGACCGGGATCAGAAGCGGAAGTTCACACCCATGAAGAAGTCACGGCCGAGCACGTCGAAGAAACTCGGGAGGGTGTTCGCCTGTTCGGCAGAAGCGCCCAGAACCGGGGGCTGCTTGTCGAACAGGTTGTTGACGCCCGCGTTGATCGTCATGCGCTCGTCGATGTCGAAGCCGACGGCGAGGTCGATGTAGTTCCACGCACCGATCGAGCGCAGCGGCAGAGCGTTGTTCTCGATCCGGGTGTTCCCGCTGAAGGTGTTCTGCACGCGGAAATCTTCCGTCGGACCTTCATAGCGCCAGCGCACCGAGAACAGGGCCGGACCCTGGGTGTAGGTGACGCGGACGTTGTGACGGTAGTCGGGCAGACCATAGGTGCCCTCGACGATGTTCTCGCGCAGCGGCAGCAGGGCCACCGGGGTGTTGCGGAACTTGTCGAGCCAGGTGCCGAGGTAGAAGAACCCGAGCTCGCCCTTGAACAGCGGGAGGCTGTAGTCGAGCTGGACGTCGATGCCCGCCGTTTCGAGCTTGCCGACGTTGTCCTGCACCAGCGACGGGTTCTGGCCGCCCGAGTTCAGACCCAGCGCACCGGTACCCGGGTTGCGCTTGCCGGCGAAGATCGAGCACGCCGGATCCGTCAGGTTCTGGATGGTGTTGAAGCAGAGCGACAGAGCCGAAGCAAGACCACCCAGACGGGTGTTGATCGTGTCTTCAACGGTGATGTTGAAGTAGTCGACCGTGATGTTCAGGCGCGGCACGAAGCTCGGCTGGAGCACCACACCGATGGTGTAGGTGTCCGAGGTTTCCTCGCCGACGTTGGGGTTGCCGCCGAAGTCAGCCTGGATCTGCGCGTTGGGCTGGACGCCCGCACCGAAGACGGCTGCCGCCGGCACGCCCGAGGCGATGCAGAAGGCCCGCAGCGCATCGGTGCGCTCGGCCACCGGACCGCGGTTCGAGCAGGGGTCGGTGGCCGCCGGGAAGCCGGTCGAGGCACCGCCGAACAGATCCTGCACGTTCGGTGCACGGACCGCGCGCGAGTACTGGCCACGGAAGCGGATCCCCTCGATCGGCGAGAGTTCGCCGCCGATGTTGTAGGTCCAGGTCCCGCCGACGCGATCGAGCGAGTAATCCGAGTAACGGAACGCGCCTTCGACGGTCATCGAGTGGATCAGACCGTCCTCGACGATCGGCACGCGGACTTCGCCAAAGACTTCCTTCACGTCGTAGCCGCCGCGGGTCGGCAGACCGGCGTTGAAGCCGAGCACGTCGCCCGAAGCGAGGAAGGTGTCGGGAATGAACTCCGAGTCCATCTTGCGGTATTCGACACCGGCCGCGAAGCCGACATCATCCGCGCCGAAGCCGAGGTTGAACAGCGTCCCGCTGATCGAGCCCACCACGTTGCTCATTTCCGAGGTCGTGATGTTGGTGGCGTTGATCGACAGGTAGCGCAGCGCCGCCGGGTCGGTCAGACCAAGGCCGAACACGTTGAGCGGCACGCAGCCCGCAGCCCGCGCCGAGGCGTCGATGCAGCGGTGCTGGCCGTTGACCACTTCGGTCGTCAGCGCGTTGCGGAAACGGCTGGCCGAGATGTTGCCCTGCTGGATGTTGGTGTTGGTCGTCCGGGCGTACGAGTAATACGCGTCGAAGTTGATGTTGTCGGTGATCGAACCACGGACACCGCCGAGGACGCGGAACGCTTCACGGCTGGCGTTCGAGTTACGCGAGCCGATGTCGTTGAAGCGGAAGTTGACCTGGGTCTGACGGTAGAGCGGGTTGCCGAGCGTCGGGCCCGCGGTGGTGCTCACCGGGTTCTGCAGCAGCAGCGCACGGGTCTGGTCGTTGAAGAACGGGCTGTTCACGAACAGCGGAACCGAAACGCCCGCCGGAGTCGGCGCGAGTTCCTGGGCCACTTCGTTGCGCACGAAGGAGAGTTCCGAATAGGCTTCGATGCCGTCGGTGAACTCGTAGTGGCCGTAGGCCCCGATCAGGTAACGCTCCTGCGGAAGCTGGAGGTAGTTGTCGGGCGCGAAGTTGTAGAGATCCTGCGGATCCTGGAACAGACGCGAACCGCCACCGGTGGGGTTGGCGATGTAGGTGTTCTGGGCACCGGTCGGACCGGCGATGAAGGTGCCGATCGGGGTGGTCGCCGAACCCTGCGGAATGAAGCCGAGCTCGCCGCCGCGGGCGAGGCAGGTGCCGACAGCGATGCCGGACGGGAACGGGGTCCCGATGTCACCACGGCCGGTGCTGCCCGGAACGATACAGCCATCGCCGCCGGCGCGCTCGGAGAACACGCGGGCGTCCTGGAAGACCGGGCTACGACGGGTGTAGTTGGCGAACATGGTCACCGCACCGCGGCCGTCGTCGAACGACGAGCCGATGGCGGCGTTGAACTGGTAACGCTCGCCGTCGCCGCGGCTGGTCAGCGAGTAGCTGCCGCCGAGTTCGAGGCCTTCGATGTCACGCAGCTTGAAGTTGACGACACCGGCGACCGCGTCCGAGCCGTAAACGGCCGAGGCACCGCCAGTCACGACTTCCACGCCGCCCAGCAGGAACTGCGGGATGGTGTTGAGGTCGACGATCTGGTTGGTATCGTAGAACATCCAGCGGCGGCCGTTGACCAGCACGAGGGTGCGGGTGGCGCCGAGGTTGCGCAGGTTGAGGGTCACCGCGCCGTTGCCGGGGTTGTTCGAGAAGCCGGTCAGGCCGGGAAGAACCTGCGGCAGGGTGTTGAGCACCTGCTCGACGTTGACCGCACCGGTCAGACGGAATTCCTCGGGCGAGACGACCGCCACCGGGCTGGTCGACTGGAGGTCGGTGCGCTGAATGCGCGAACCGGTGACGAGAATGGCGGTGGATTCTTCGGTCTGCGCGCCGGTGGACGAGACGTCGGCGGTCTCGGTATCCTGCGCATAGGCCGGAGCGGCAAACATGGCGCCTGCCATGATAGTGCCAGCGAGCAGCGATGCCTTCTGGAAGCGTTGCATTTAGGGGTCCCTCTCTGATGCGCGCGCGCCATGCGCACGAAGCTAAGGAGGCCCTCCTAGGTTAATCACATCGAGCCTCGCAATCGGCCCGTTGCGATTTGAAGACACTTGGGTCACGCCTGTTGCAGTTCGGATACACCTCGGTTCCCGCCCTAGGGTCGCCGGTGTGACATATCTGCAATTTGCTGCAGATATGCCGGTTGGACTGCGCCGCCGATGGCCGCTATGCAGCGGTCGCAAGGGAGATATGCCATGATCCGTTCGTCCGTTTCTCGCCCGTCCGCAAGGCGCATCCTGACCCGCAGCGCGGCCGCCGCCGGTCTCGTGCTGGTGGCCGGCGCGGCCGTGATGGCCCAGCCGGTGTTCGAGGGCTCTGCCAGCCTCGTCGAGGGCCTGCGCGCCTGCCGCGCCCTGCCCGGCAGCAGCGAGAGGCTGGCCTGCTACGACGACAAGGTCGGCGTGCTGCTCGGCGCGGTGGACGCGGGCGACGTGCGGCTGGTCGACCGCGAGCAGGTGCGCAAGACCCGCCGCCAGCTGTTCGGCCTCAGCATGCCCGAGGTCGACATTCTCAAGCCCGACGCCAAGGACGCGGCGGAGGAAAAGGACAGCTCCGACCTGTTCGAGACCACCATCGCCAACGGCCGCCAGGTCGGCCCCGCCACGTGGCGCTTCACCACCGTGGAAGGTGCGGTGTGGGAGATCAACAACCCGCCGCGCAAGATCGCCCCGATCAACGCGGGCGACAAGGTGGTCTTCAAGAAGGCGGCGCTCGGCTACTATTTCATCCGCATCAACGGCCAGATCGGCGTGAAGGGCCGGCGGGTCTCCTGACCGGGCCGGACGCGAAAGGGCCCGGCCATCGCTGGCCGGGCCCTTCGTGCGCCGGGCGGAAGGGCGTTAGAGCCCGCCGGGACCGCAATCGTTGGCGAGATAATCCAGCATCTTGGTGAAGAACTGCTGCTGGTGGGTGTACATCAGCGTGTTGTAGAAGTGGTCCGCCCCCTCGAGCGTGATGAACTGGCCGTCCTTGCCGGTCTGCTCGAAGGCCTTCTTGTAATCGGTGAAGTGGTAATAGAGCACGCGGCGGTCGACATCGCCGTGCACCATCAGCAGCGGGATGTTCACCTTCGCCACCTCGTCCACCGGGTTCACGCCGAAGGCGGTATTGAGCCAGTACTGGTCGACCGCGCTGTCCCGCCCGCGGCCCCAGACCGCCTTCAGCTTGGGCCAGTTGGAGACCGCCGCCCCGGCGATGGTGCACTGGTAGATGTTGGGCTCGCGGCTCGCCGCGATCAGCGCCGCATAGCCGCCATACGACCAGCCGAACATCGCGATCCGGTCAGGGTCGACCAGGCCCTGCTTGACGAGGTAGAGCGCGCCGTCGTCCTTGTCGTCCTGCATCGCCTTGCCGTATTCGCCGAAGCCCGCGAGGAAATGCTCGCGCCCCCAGCCGACCGTCACGCGGTATTGCGGCTGGAGCACCATGTAGCCCTGGTTGGCGAGCAGCTGGCCCCATTCGTCATAGGTGATGACCTCGTTCACCATCGGGCCGCCGTGCGGCAGCACGATCAGCGGGAACGGACCCTTGCCCTTGGGCTTGGTTACGTAGCCCGGGATGATCCGCCCGTCGCGCGCGGGGTAGCGGATGTACTCGACATCGGCGAGCGTCTCGGGGTTGAGCAGCGGGTTGCGGCTGCCGAGCTTGGCGAGCTTGCCGTCCTTGACCAGCCAGAAGGATCCCGGATCGCGCGGCCCGCGGTTGGTGACGATCATCGAACGCCCGTCGACCGAGCGGCTGGAGATGCTGACCTGGTGCGCGTAGGGGATCTGCTGCTCCAGCGCCTGGTAGAGCGCCTTTTCCTCCTCGTCGAACCAGTGGCGTTCCATCTTGGCGCCGGGATAGATCGCGGCGACCATCCTGTCGTTGCCGGGGATCGAATGGGTCTGGATCCCCATCACGTCGGCGTCCTTGTCCTGGAACAGCTTCTTGCCGAGCTTTCCGGTCTGGAAGTCGAATTCGAACAGCGCCGCCTTGTCCTCGCCTTCGGCCCAGTTGACGAAGTAGCCGAGGTTGGGATTGTCGGGATCGAGACCGACGAGGCCGGGAATGTCGGTGTAGACCGTGGCGACGTTCTTCACGTCGTTGAGATCATATTCGAGGAACTGCGTCCATGAACCGTCCCCTGGCTTGCGGTAGAAAAACTGCAGCTTGTTCGAGACGGAATCGATGCTCTGGGTGAAGCGCGGATTGCCGTCGTTGTCGAAAGTCGCCTGCGGGAACTTGCCCGAACCGCGCAGCACCAGCGTGCGGGCGCCCGTGTTGAGATCAAACTTGTAGTAGGAGCGCGGCCGGAACCGGGCGAAAGGATCGCTTCCGGTGCCGTCGCCCACGGCCGTGCCGGTCGACACGAGGATGTGGTCGGGTTCCTTGGGCAGGGTGTTCACGAGGCCGAAATTGCCGTCCACGCGGCTGAACTTGTTCGCCTCGAGATCGTAGAAGAAGGACTGGTAGCCGCGCACGTCCTCTTCCTGGCCCTTCACCGTCTTGCGGATCACCTGCCAGGCGCTGCCGTAGATCTTGGTGCCGCTCACCCAGGTGGCCGAGATGATCTCCATCGGGTCCGCCGCCAGCCGGCGCAGCGGCTTCGACAGATCGTCGGTACGGTAGATCTCGAGGATGTAGTCGCCCTCGCGGCTCTCGACCTTGTGGACCAGCAGGTGCTTGCCGTCGGGCGAGATCTGCACCGCATTTACGACATCGCGCAGCGCCCAGACCTCGATCGGGACATTGCCCTGCGCCTGGGTGGGCGCGGGAGCGGCGGTGAGGAGGCCGAGGGCGGAAGCGCCGACAAGGGCGGCGGCGAGCGAGGCTTTGAGCAGTTTCATGATCCGTGCGTTCCCGTGGGGGCGAGAGTTGAAGCGGTTACCGGGGCCGGAGCGGCAGCGTCCGGCGCGACCGGTTCAAACGAAAAATGCGGCCTCCCGGCTGGAACCGGAAGGCCGCATTCTTGTGGTCGATCAGGTCATTCTTCGATCAGAAGCGATACAGCAGCTGGGCGAAGTATTCGCGACCGTCGAGGTTGTAGCCCGCACCCAGCGGGGTGTTGGCGATCGAGAACACTTCCGAGCTGTCGACGCGCGGCGGCGCCGTGTTGAACAGGTTGGTCACGCCCGCGATGATGCGGAAGCTGCCATTGTCCCAACGCACGGAAGCGGTGTGCTCGAACCACTCGTCGGCGAAGCCGATGTTGCGGCAGTAGACGCCGTCGCCCGGGACGATGCCGTTCGGCACGCCGTTGGTACGCGAACCGCCACCGAGGCAGGTGTTGGCGACCACGCCGGTCGGCTGACCGTTCGGGCCGAAGCCGAAGGCATCCGAGAACACGTCGACGAAGGCCGGATCCTGCGACACATCACCGATGTAACGGGTCTGCCAGGTGAACAGGAAGTCGTCGTAGCGGATGTTGAAGGTCGCCCGGCCGATCCAGCTCGGGAAGGCGAACCGTCCCGCGAAGTTGTCGGTGATCCGGTTGCCCGCCGCATCGCGCGTCGTGGTCGAACGCTCGATCAGGTGGTTGGCGGTGAGGTTCAGCGAGAGGTCGAATTCCTCGCCGCTGATGTTCACCGGGTAACCGAAGGTGGTGTTGATATCGATGCCGCGCACCGATTCCTGGTCGAGGTTGATGAAGCCCGACTGCACCTGGGTGATCAGGAAGCGCGCCGTCGGATCCGTGCTCGCGGTGATACGGTCGCAGAACGGGCTGCGGCCACCTTCGAGACGACCGAAGCAGTCGGCGACGATGAACGCGCCGCTCGGCTCGATGATCGAGTCCTTCAGCTTGATGTCGTAGTAGTTGAAGTTGAAGGCGAACTCGAAGCCGCTGGCCCAGTCTTCCTCGAAGGCGAAGCCGGTCGTGATCGAGCGCGAGGTTTCGGGCTGGATGTCGAGGCTGCCGCCGCTGAAGACCTGGGTGCTGGTCGCCTGCACGGTGTTGAGGCCGAGCGGGTCGATACCGACGCGGGTCGGATCGCGACCTTCGCGGCGGCAGTTGGCGAGAACGGCCGGGTCACGCAGGTCGTCCGCGGCGCTGTAGCCCGTGCCCGCGCGGAACGCGGCGTTGGGAACGGCGCAGGGGTCGACGATGTTGCCGAAGCCCGACTGGCTGAGCAGGAAGTTCTCGCGCAGGTTCGGCGCACGGAACGAGGTGCCGTAGCTGAACTTGAGCAGCAGCGGAGCCACCGGACGCCAGCCGCCCTTGAGCGAGAAGGTGCCGTTGGTGCCGTAGAACTCTTCGTCGGTGATGCGGCCGGCGAGGTTGACGGTCAGTTCCTCGACCATCGGCTTGCCCGCCATCAGCGGCATGTCGATTTCGCCATAGAGTTCGCGGATCCACTTCGAACCCTTGGCCCCGCCGTCGGCGAAGAAGCCCCAGAACAGGCCGTTCGAGGCGACGAAGTTGGGCTGCGAGTCGATCGTGTCCTCGCGCCATTCGCCGCCGAGCACCACGCCCACCGGGCCGGCCGGCAGTTCGAACAGGTCACCGGTGATGTAGGCCGAGATGAGGATCTGCTCGTAGACGGTGTTGAACGAACGCTCGCCGAACAGGTAGTCGCGCTCGGCCTGGGTGGCGAAGTCGCCGACCGGGCTGCCGCCCGGGCCGGGGTTGCCGTAGAGCGTGGGCGAGAACAGGTTCACCGGCACGCAGCCCTGGAGAACGTCGGCCGGCAGCAGGCCGGGGTTGCGCAGACCGGCCTGGTTGCAGGGCGTGCCCAGCGGGCGGCCGCCGGCGGCGAGCAGCAGCGGGCTCTGGTCGAGGCTGACGTAGTCGTCGGCGATGCCGTCACCGTTGTTGTCGATCGTGTTCGGCGGGCTGCCGCCGAAGTCGGCCGACGGGTCGATGCCGAGCGCGAAGGCCAGCTTGTCCTCGCGGATACCGCGGCGCACGGTCTTGCCGATCGAGCGCGAGTAGACGCCCGAGGCCTCGAAGGTCCAGCTCGAGCCGATGAACGGCAGGTCGCCGCGCAGGCCGAGCACGCCGCGATACTGTTCCTGCTCCACGTCGACGTTGTTACGGTCGCCGCGCACGAACGGGATCGGGCGAACCGAGAGCGTGCCGACCGGCGCCAGCGCGTTCACGCCGGGCGTACGGCCGAAGTTGGCCTGGCCGGGGTTGATCTGCTGGAAGTTGTTGTCGATCGCGCGGCACGAAACGCCGCCCGCCGCCTGGTTACAGGGGTTGAACGGGTTGGAGCCCGGAACCCAGGGGAAGAACTGCGGGGTGCCGCTGTTCTCGACGAACTGCTCGAAGCGGCTGTAGCTCGCTTCGAAGAAGGGCGTCAGGTTGGCTTCGCCCGGCAGGGTGTATTCACCATAGGTGAAGACGTTGTAGGTGTCCTGCTGCGGGATGAAGGTGCGGCCCGGTTCGACCTGGGCGTAGTTGATGAAGTCGACGTCCTGGAACCCGTCGCCGTTGCGGTCGATCGGATCGAGGAAGGTGTTGGCGTTGTCCGAGAAGAACGGCACGCCGGTGTTGCCCGCGATCGGCTGGCCGTTGAGGGTCAGGCCGTACTGGCGCGGATCGAAGAACACGTCGCCCAGACGCGTGCCGGGCGTGCCCGACAGCTGGATGCGGCCGCCGATGTTGCCGAACTTGCACTCCTGGATCTGGGTGCGCACGCGGCCGTTGGAACGGCTGCGCGCCACGGCGTCGGTCTGCACGTCGAGGTTGCGGACGTTGCCGTCCTGGTCGATTTCGAAGTGACGGTCGCAGCCCGCGAGGAACGGACGGTCATCGAGCAGGATGCGGTCGACGCGGCGCCATTCAGCCCCGATGCCGAACACCGCACGGTCGGTGTTGAAGCCCCACGCGGCACTGACGGTGAAGTCGTCACCCGCGCCGTATTCGTTGAGGTTGCCGTTGAGCTGCACTTCCAGACCGTCGAAGTCCTTGCGCAGGATCACGTTGACCACGCCCGCGACTGCGTCCGAACCATAGACCGACGAGGCACCGTCGGTGAGGATGTCGTAGCGATCGACCAGCGAGGCCGGGATCAGGTTCAGCGAGGGGTTGGAGGGCGCGCCTTCCACGCCCGAGGGCGAGAGGCGGCGGCCATTGACCAGCAGCAGCGTGCGGTCGGCACCGAGGCCGCGCAGGTTCAGGGTCTGCGAACCCGGGCCGTTGTCGAGCACGAAGCCCTGGAAGGTCGCGTCGATCTGCTGGCCTGCGGCCGCTTCCGAACGCTGCAGGATCTGCGCCGGGTCGAAGGCGCCGACGGCCTGCTGGTTTTCGGTGGAGAGCACCTGGAGCGGCGAGATCGACGAATAGGTGTCGCGCACGATGCGCGAGCCGGTGACCACGATGGCGCCCTGTTCGGTGCGGCCCTTGGCGTCGGTCCCGACCTTGACCTGCTCCTCTTCCTCTTCCTTCGGCTGGTCGTCAGCATCCTGGGCAGAGGCGGGTCCGGCGATCACGAAAGCGATGGCCGAGGCCGAGAAGGCAAGCGCCTTGATCGAATTGCTGTGAAATTTCTTCATGGTCACTCCAGTTGCCCTAACCGGAGACGCAACGGACAACCGCACCCCGCCACCACAAGATTGCCCCCAGTGGTTGGCGAAGGCGCTAAAGGTTGCCCAACTCAGTCCCCGCAGTGACCTTTTTGTGCAATGGCGAAAGAATGATGTCAAAGAAGCCCGTCGCGGCGGCGCACTTTTCCGAAGCGTGTTGCGTTAATCCCACATTCAGGCGCGGCGCAGGCTGATTTCAGCAACTTTGTTCGATTATGGCTTTCCATATCTTAAAATGTGACAAGGTTTGCACGCAACAAACCGCCGCGCTTCACGTTTGAAGCGCGGCGGCGATAGAATGTTGCGCCGGTCCTGGATCCGCCCGAAGGCCCGTGCTCAGCGAATCGTCATCGACAGCTGGCCGTCGCCCTCGTCGATCACCAGCGTCGCGCCGTCGGGCAGTTTGCCCTCGAGCAGCATCTCGGCCAGCGGGTCCTGAAGGTAACGCTGCACCGCACGCTTCAGCGGCCGCGCGCCGTAGACCGGATCGTAGCCGACCCGCCCGAGCCAGCGCAGCGCCGCATCGGTCAGGTCGAGCGTGATCTTGCGGTCGGCGAGCAGCTTCTGGACGCGCTTCACCTGGATCTCGACGATCGGCGCCATGTGCTCCTGCCCGAGGCGGTGGAACAGGATGATCTCGTCGAGGCGGTTCAGGAACTCGGGCCGGAAATGCCCGCGCACCACGTCCATCACGTCCTTCTCGACCGTCGCGACCTCGGCTCCGTCGGGGAGGTTGGCGAGATACTGGCTGCCGAGGTTGCTGGTCAGGATGATCAGCGTGTTGGCGAAGTCCACCACCCGGCCCTGCCCGTCGGTCAGCCGCCCGTCGTCGAGCACCTGCAATAGCACGTTGAAGACGTCCGAATGTGCCTTCTCGACCTCGTCGAACAGCACCACCTGGTAGGGCCGGCGGCGCACCGCCTCGGTCAGCACCCCGCCCTCCTCGTAGCCGACATAGCCCGGAGGCGCCCCGATCAGGCGGGCAACGGCGTGCTTCTCCATGAACTCGCTCATGTCGATGCGCACCATCGCGCTGTCGTCGTCGAACAGGAAGCCGGCGAGCGCCTTGGTGAGCTCGGTCTTGCCGACACCCGTGGGGCCGAGGAACAGGAAGCTGCCGAGCGGACGGCCCGGGTCCTGAAGCCCGGCACGCGCCCGGCGGACGGCCTTCGACACGGCCTCGATCGCCTGCGACTGGCCGATCACCCGCTTGCCGAGAATGTTCTCCATGTCGAGCAGCTTCTCGCGCTCGCCCTCCATCATCTTGTCGACCGGAACGCCCGTCCAGCGGCTGACGACGCCGGCGATGTCCTCCTCGGTCACCTCCTCGCGCAGCATGGCGTTGGCGGCCTGGCCCTGCGCCTCGGTGAGCTGCTTTTCCAGCTCGGGGATGCGCCCGTAGGAAAGCTCCCCGGCCTTCGCCAGATCGCCCTCGCGCTGGGCCTGTTCGAGTTCGAGCCGCGCGGCGTCGAGCGCCTCCTTGATGCGCCCCTCCGCCGCGATCTTGTCGCGCTCGTTCTGCCAGCGGGTGGTGAGTTCGGCGGACTGCTGTTCGAGATTGGCGAGGTCCTCGCGCAGCGCGACAAGGCGGTCCTTGGAGTTCGCGTCGGTCTCCTTCTGGAGCGCCTGTTCCTCGATCTTGAGCTGGATGATCTTGCGGTCGAGCGCCTCGATCTCCTCGGGCTTGCTCTCCACCTCCATACGGATGCGGCTCGCGGCCTCGTCCATCAGGTCGATCGCCTTGTCGGGGAGGAAGCGGTTCTGGATGTAACGGTCGGACAGCTTCGCCGCGGCGACGATCGCGCCGTCGGTGATCCGCACGCCGTGGTGCAGCTCGTACTTGTCCTTGATGCCGCGCAGGATCGAGATCGTGTCCTCGACGCTCGGCTCCTGGATATAGACCGGCTGGAACCGCCGCTGGAGCGCGGGGTCCTTCTCGACGTACTTCTGGTATTCGTCGAGCGTGGTCGCGCCGATGCAGTGCAGCTCGCCGCGCGAGAGGGCGGGCTTCAGCAGGTTCGAGGCATCCATCGAGCCTTCGGACGCGCCCGCCCCGATCAGGGTGTGCATCTCGTCGATGAACAGGATGATCTGGCCCTCGGCATGCTTGACCTCGTCGAGCACGCTCTTGAGCCGTTCCTCGAATTCGCCGCGATACTTCGCGCCCGCGATGAGCGCGCCCATGTCGAGCGACATGAGCGTCCGGCCCTTGAGGCTATCGGGCACGTCACCATTGGCGATGCGCAGCGCGAGGCCCTCGGCAATCGCGGTCTTGCCGGTGCCGGGCTCGCCGATCAGGGCGGGGTTGTTCTTGGTGCGGCGGGCGAGGATCTGGATGGTGCGGCGGATCTCCTCGTCGCGGCCGATGACGGGGTCGAGCTTGCCCTCGCGCGCGGCCTTGGTGAGGTCGCGGGCGAACTTTTCCATCGCGTCATAAGTGCTCTCGGCCCCGGCGCTGTCGGCCCGCTTGCCGCCGCGCAGCTGCTCGATGGCGGTGTTGAGCGCCTGCGGGGTCACGCCCGCGGCCTTCAGAGCCTCGCCGGCGGGGGTCTGGGACAGGGCCAGCGCGGTCAGGAGCCGCTCGACGGTGACGTAGGAATCGCCCGCCTTGTCGGCGAGCTGTTCGGCCTGGTCGAGCACCCGCACGGCGTCATTGTCGAGCCCGGGGGTCGCCTGCGCGCCCGAACCGGTCACGGCGGGGATCTTCGAGAGCCCGGCATCGACCGCAGTCGCGGCCAGCGGGGCCTGCCCGCCGGCGCGCTGGATCAGCCCGGCGGCCATGCCCTCGCTGTCTTCCAGCAGCGCCTTGGCGATGTGCAGCGGGGTGATGCGCTGGTGGTTCATGCGGATCGCGACGGTCTGCGCGGATTGCAGGAAGCCTTTCGCGCGGTCGGTGAACTTCTCGAGATTCATGATCGTCTAACCCCTCCAAAGGTTACACCCGGCAGATAGTGTTGCACTTTGGCCACACAAGACCCCGCCGCAAATTTCCTGCACAGGTGTATTAGCCGACTAGGTGGGTTCCTGCGAGGCGCATGGCAAGAGGTCTTGCACTTGCCGCGCGAGCCTTGACCTTGCCGGGCTCCCAAGCGAAGGAAGGCCCGCGCGATTTGGGAGAGAAATCGGTGATGGTCTGGGTGAAGCGCGGCGCGTTTGCGCTGGTGGGGCTGCTTGTGCTCGCGGTGGCGGTGCTCGCCACATGGGAACCCTTCTTCGCCAGCGCCGCCGCGCCGTTGCAGGGCCGCACCTATGGAGCCGAGATCGTCCGCGACGAATGGGGCGTGCCCCATATCTACGGCCAGACCGACGCCGACACCGCCTTTGGCGTCGCCATCGCCCATGCCGAGGACGACTTCTTCACCTTGCAGGACGTCGTGGCGATGGCGCGCGGACGCTACGGCGCGATCGCGGGCGAGGACGGCGCGAAGGTCGATTACGTCTACCACCTGATCGATGCGCGCGGCACGGCGGAGCGGGAATATCCGAAGCTCCCGCAGGACACCCGCGCGCTGTTCGAGGCCTATGCCGCGGGGCTCAACCAGTATGCCGCAGAGCACCCCGAGGAGGTCAAGCTCGCCAACCTGTTCCCCGTCGCAGGGGTCGACGTGGCGGCGGGCTTCGCGCTGCGCCAGCCGTTCTTCTTCGGGCTCGACAGCGTGATCGGCCCGCTGGTCGCCAACGAGGAACTGCGCCGCGAGCACGGCCCCGACATCCCCGGCTTCCCGCGCCCGCCCCTGCCCGCAGCCGAACCGCTCGGCCCGGCGTCCGCCTCTGCAACGAAGCAGGCCCGCAGGCTGGTGCTGCCTCTGGGCGAGGATGCCGAACACATGGGCTCCAATGCCTTCGCCGTCGCCCCGCAGAAAGGTGGCGGCACGACGACCCTCGTCTCCAACTCGCACCAGCCGTTGCGGGGCGGCGTTGCATGGTACGAACTCGTCGTTGAGAGCGGCGAGGGCTGGCATTTCGCGGGCGCGAATTTCCCGGGCTCGCCTTTCCCCTTCCTCGGTCACAACGAGGATCTGGGCTGGACCAACACGGTCAATACCCCCGACATGATCGACGTCTACAAGCTGGAGCTGGACGAGACCGGCACCCGCTACCGGCTCGACGGAGAGTGGCGCGATCTGGAAAGCCGGTGGGTGACGCTGCCGGTGAAGATGGGACCGGTGGTCCTGCCGATCCGGCGCGAGGTGCTGCGTTCGGTCCACGGGCCGGTGATCCGGAACGACAAGGGCGCCTTCGCGGTGCGCTATGGCGGGATCGGCAGGCTGGAGCAGCTCGACGCCTATTACCGGCTCAACAAGGCCAAGAGCTTCGCCGAGTGGGAAGCGCAGCTGGCGCGCCTCGCTATCCCCTCGACCAACTTCATCTATGCCGACAAGGGCGGCACCATCGCCTATGTCTACAACGCCGCGATCCCCGCGCGGCCCGAGGGCGTGGAAGCCGACTGGCGCTCGGTGCTGCCCGGCGACCGCAGCGACCTGATCTGGCAGGGCGCGGTGGACTACAAGGCGCTGCCGCGCATCGTGAACCCGGCGAGCGGGTGGCTCTACAATTCGAACAACACCCCCTTCACCGCGGCCGGCGCGGGGAGCGACCTCGATCCGCAGGCCTTCTCGCCGCTGCTGGGGATCGAGCTCAAGCAGACCAACCGCTCGCGCCGCGCCTACAGGCTTCTGTCCGAGGCAAGCGTGCTCGACCGGGCGACGCTGGAGGCGATCAAGTACGACACCGGCTATGCCCGCGAAGGCTATGTCGCGCGGTTGTTCGAGGGGCTCGCGGCGCTCAAGGCCGAGGGCAGGCTGGCCGAGGCACGCGACCTGCTGCTCGCGTGGGACTTCGACGCCGACGGCAAGGGCCCCGCCGATGCCATCGCGCTGCTGATGATCCGCGACTTCATGTCCGCCGACTACGGCAACAAGCCCTTCCCCGACGTGGCCGAGAAGCTGCAAGCCGCCGCCGATCACCTCACCACCCATTTCGGCCGCCTCGATCCGCCCATGGCCGACCTGCTGCGGCTGCGGCAGGGCAGCATCGACCTGCCGCTCGACGGCGGTTCGGACACCCTGCGCGCCTCGACCACCTGGGACGTCGACACCGACGGGCGCCTCAGTCTGAAGCACGGGGACAGCTTCATCATGTGGATCGAATGGGCCCCGGGGCAGCGCGTCGTCTCGCGCTCGGTCCAGCCCTTCGGCGCGGCCTCGACCCGCCCGCAATCAAAGCATTACACCGACCAGATGCGGCTGTTCGTCGATCACCGGCTGAAGCCTGTCCGCTTCTGGCGCGATGATGTGCTGGCGAAAGCCAGCGTCCGCCGCACCGTCACCAACCGGCGCTGACCGGCCCTTCATTCACTTCGCCTGATCCTTCCACCGGAGACCCGTTCATGACCCACCGCCTTGCTGCCGCCAGCCTTTCGGCGCTCGCCCTCGCGCTCGCCGTCCCGTTCTCGCCGGCGCTGGCCGACAATCATGCCGCCGCCTCTGCCGCCCCGCAGGCGACCGCCGACCTCCAGAGCCTCGTCTCGCAGGTCAAGATCCCCTACCAGGAATTCCAGCTCGAGAACGGCCTCACCGTGCTGGTGCACGAGGACCGCAAGGCGCCGGTCGTCAACGTGACGGTGTGGTACAATGTCGGCTCCAAGGACGAGCCGAAGGGCAAGACCGGCTTTGCCCACCTGTTCGAGCACCTGATGTTCAACGGCTCGGAAAACGCCCCGGAGGACTATTTCGCCTACCTCGCCGAAATGGGCGCGACCGATTTCAACGGCACGACCTGGTTCGACCGCACCAACTATTTCCAGACCGTCCCCCGCCCCGCGCTCGAACGCGCGCTGTGGCTGGAAAGCGACCGCATGGGCTACCTGCTCGGCGCGGTGACGCAGGGCAAGCTCGATAACCAGCGCGGCGTGGTGCAGAACGAGAAGCGCCAGGGCGACAACGAACCGGGCGGCCTCGTCTATTACGAGGTCCTCAAGACCATGTTCCCCGAAGGCCACCCCTATCGCCATTCGACGATCGGCTCGATGGCGGATCTCGACGCCGCCTCGATGGAGGACGTCAAGGCGTGGTTCCGCGACAAGTACGGCCCCAACAACGCGACCCTCGTACTTGCCGGCGACATTTCGGCGGCCGAGGCGCGGCCGCTGGTCGAGAAGTATTTCGGCGGCATCGCGCGCGGGCCGGTGAACAACCCCGCCCAGGCCGAAGTCCCAACGCTGGCCGAGCCGGTGCGCAAGACCTTCAAGGATCAGGTCGCGGCCACCAGCGTCACCCGCTACTGGCCGGTCGAGGGCCTCACCGGCAAGGATCGCATCGCGCTCGATGTCGGTGCGGCGATTCTCGGCGGCCTCGCCTCCAGCCGGCTCGACAACGTGCTGGTGCGTGATGAGCAGCTGGCGGTGAGCGTGTCTGCGGGCACCGAGATCTTCCAGCGGGTCGGCGGGCTCCAGGTCGAGGCCGTCGCCAAGCCGGGCGTCGATATCGCCACGCTCGAGGCGCGGATGGACGCGGTCATGAACAAGCTCATCACCGAAGGTCCGACCGAGGACGAGGTGCGCCGCGCGGTGACCAGCAACCTTGCCCGCACGATCCGCGGGCTCGAACAGGTCGGCGGCTTCACCGGCAAGGCGCAGACCCTCGCCGAGGGCAAGGTGCTGGCCGGCGATCCTGATTTCTACGCGCGGGAATTCGAGACCCTCGCCAAGCTCACCCCGGCCGACGTCAAGGCGGCGATGGGCCGCTGGATGACCCGTCCGGCGCTGACCGTGGTGCTCGAGCCGGGCGCGCGCGATGCGAGCTACGAGGAAGCCGCATCGGTCAAGGCCGATGGCGAGAACGCCTCCGAGCGCGACCGTGCGTCCGAGACGATCAGTGTGTCGGTCGAACGTCCCAAGCCTGCGATCGACACCATCGCCGCGCTCGATTTCCCCGATGTGGAGCGCGCAACGCTCAAGAACGGGATGAAGGTCACCTACGCCCGCCGCACCGCCGTGCCCGCGACCTGGGTGGCGATGGCCTTCAACGCCGGGGGCGCGGCCGATCCGCTCGACAAGCGCGGGCTCGAAGGGCTGACGATGGCGCTGTTCGACGAGGGCACCAAGAACCTCACCGCGCAGCAGATCGCCGAAGCCGGCGAGCGGCTTGGAGCAAGCGTCTCGGTGGGCGGGGGCGACGACCGGTCGACCTTCACCCTCTCGGCGCTGTCGGCCAACCTCGCCCCGAGCCTCGACCTGATGCGCCAGATCGTGCGCGAGCCCGCCTTCAACCCCGAAGACCTGGAACGCGTGCGCAACCAGACCATCACCGGCATCCAGCAGGCGATGAAGTCGCCGCAGGGCATCGCCCAGCGCACTCTCACCCCCGAACTGTTCGGGGCGGACAGCGCCTATGGCGGGGTAAGCACGGTTGCGAGCGTCGGCAGCATTACCCGCGATGATCTGATCGGCTTCAAGGACCGCTGGATCCGCCCCGATAACGGCGAAGTCTTCGTGATCTCCGACAAGCCGCTGGCCGAGGTCGTCGCCGCGCTGAACACCGCCTTCGGCGACTGGAAGGCGCCCTCGGCGCCCAAGGGCACCAAGGCGGTCGAAGCCAAGCAGGTCGGCGCCGGCGGGCGCATCATCCTCGTCAACCGTCCGAACTCGCCGCAGAGCTTCATCTTCGGCGCGCAGGTCACCCCGCTCGACGCTGGCGATCCGGCCTTCGTCGACTTCACCAGCGCCAACAACGCGCTGGGCGGCAACTTCCTCGCGCGGCTCAACATGAACCTGCGCGAGACCAAGGGCTGGAGCTATGGCGTGCGCGGCGGCGCGCAGGCGCGCGAGAACGCGGTGATCTACGGCATCTCGGGCGGGGTCCAGGCCGACCGCACCGGGGATTCGCTCGCCGAGATGATCCGCGAGACGAAGGAGTTCCTGACCGACAAGGGCATCACCGCCGAAGAGCTCGACCGCTACCGTGCGAACGACATCGGCGCGCTGCCGGGCCGGTTCGAGACCTCGCCCGCGGTGCTCGGCGCGATGCAGGGCAACGCCCTGTTCGGCCGTCCCGACAACTACCAGGAGACGCTCGCCGGGCTCTACCGCGCGCAGACCACCGAAAGCCTGAATGCCGCCGCGCGCAAGGCGATCGACATGGGCAAGTTCGTGTGGGTCGTCGTCGGCGACGCCAGCAAGGTGCGCGCCCAGCTCGACCAGCTCGGCCTGCCAGTCGAGCAGCGCGAGATGGAAGGGGAGTAGGAAAATGCCGGCGCGCCTCAGCCGGAATCCGGTTGAAGCGCGCTGACATTGTTGTAAGCAACGCAGCCGGAAGTGACGGGTCGCCGATGGTCCGCACTGAACAAAGGAGTTGGATCATGTCTGTTGCAGGAACCTACAAGACCGTCGTCAAGAGCCCGATGGGCGACCAGACCGGCACCCTCACCGTGAACCCCGACGGCGACACCTTCACCGGCTCGCTGGTCGGCAGCCTCGGCTCGATGGACATCAACGACGGCACCGTCGAGGGCAACACCATCAAGTGGAAGATGAACATGGTCGTGCCCATGCCGATGACGCTCGACTGCGAAGCGACCATCGACGGCGACACCCTGACCGGTTCGGTCAACGCAGGCGCCTTCGGGGCGATGCCGCTGTCGGGCACCCGCGAGGCCTGATCGCCGCAAACATGACGCTTTTCGAAAGCCGCCGGAGTTCGCGCTCCGGCGGCTTTTTTGCGTGCTCGGGGCGTTCTCGCCGGATTGCCTGCGTTCAGGATCGCGCGCTATCATCCGCCGGGCAAGCCACAGGGGAGTTCGCCGGATCATGCATCGCGCCATCGTCGCCATCGTCGCCGCCACCGCAACGCTGTCCTTGGGAGGCTGCGTGACCATCCCCGACACCCACCCGCTTGCCGGCACCGAATGGGAGCTGACCACGATCGACACTGCGGGCAGCACCACCACCCTCACCCCGACGCTGCAACGCCGCCACACGCTGGCCTTCCGCGACGGCGGCGAACTGGCGGCGCAGCTCGACTGCAACCGCGGCCGCGGCACCTGGACGGCGGGCATGCCCGCGAACGGGGCCGGCAGCATCGACATCAGTCCGATCGCCTCGACGCGCATGCTCTGTCCGTCCCCCAGCTTCGGCGATCAGCTCGGCGCGGGACTAGCCCAGGCGACGCGCTTCACCATCACGCTCGATGGACGCCAGCTGGTGATCGAGACGCCCGAGCTGCGCTTCACCTTCGCCGCCGCCGAGTAACCGCGCACAGCGGGATCGCAGCAGGGGCTTTGCAAGCGCCATGGCGGCGGGCATGGTGCGCCCGAGGCACCTGCGCGGGAGACAGACCATAGCGACCTCGAGGCACGGCAGCGCGGACGCCCTGCCCAAACACCATGCCGCCACCGCGACCGAGAAGCGCGTGATCCTCGCCTCGTCGCTGGGCACGGTGTTCGAGTGGTACGATTTCTACCTCTACGGCCTGCTCGCCACGATCATCTCGGCGCAGTTCTTCTCGGGAGTGAACGAGACCACCGGCTTCATCTTCGCGCTCGCGGCCTTCGCGGCGGGCTTCGCGGTCCGGCCCTTCGGCGCATTGGTTTTCGGGCGGCTGGGCGATCTGGTCGGGCGCAAATACACCTTTCTGGTGACGATGGGCCTGATGGGCGCGGCGACCTTCACCGTCGGCCTGCTGCCTTCCTATGCCAGCATCGGCGTGGCGGCGCCGGTCATGCTGGTGGGCCTGCGACTCGTGCAGGGGCTGGCGCTGGGGGGCGAATACGGGGGCGCGGCGACCTATGTCGCCGAGCACGCGCCTGAGGGGCGGCGCGGGCTCTACACCAGCTTCATCCAGACCACCGCGACGCTCGGCCTCTTCGCGGCACTGCTGGTGGTGATCGGCACGCGCACCCTGATCGGCGAGGAGGCCTTCGCGGACTGGGGCTGGCGCGTGCCCTTCCTGATCTCCGCGCTCCTGCTCGGGGTCTCGCTGTGGATCCGGATGCAGCTTCAGGAAAGCCCGGTCTTCCGGAAGATGAAGGAGGAAGGCACCGCGTCGAAAGCCCCGATTTCCGAGGCTTTCGGCAACTGGAAGAACGGCAGGGTGGCGCTGGTTGCGCTGCTTGGCGCGGTCGCCGGGCAGGCGGTGGTGTGGTACACGGGGCAGTTCTACGCGCTGTTCTTCCTCGAGAAGATGCTGATGGTCGACGGCGCGAGCGCCAACATCCTGATCGCGGTGGCGCTCGCGCTGGGCACGCCCTTCTTCATATTCTTCGGCTGGCTGTCGGACCGGATCGGGAGAAAGCCGATCATCCTCGCCGGCTGCGCGCTGGCCGCGCTGAGCTATTTCCCCGCCTTCCACCTCCTGACCGAGGCGGCCAACCCCGCGCTGGCGCGGGCGCAGCGGGCGGCGCCGGTGAGCGTGGTCGTGAACGATGCGGACTGCTCGGTGCAGTTCGATCCCGTCGGCCGCAACCGCTTCGACGCGCGCAGCTGCGACATCGCCAAGGCCTTTCTGGCCAAGAGCGGGGTAAGCTACACGCGGATCGAGGCACCCGCAGGCAGCATCGCCGAAATCCGGATCGGCAGCCGGACCTTCACCGCCCCCGATCCGGCGATGGTCACGGGCGAGGACCGCAAGGCCGCGATCACCGCCTTCCAGGACGAGGTGAAGGCGGCGCTCGTCGCAGCGGGCTACCCTGAAAAGGCCGATCCCGAGGCGATCGATACGCCGCTGGTGATCGCGGTGCTGACCTGGCTCGTGCTGCTGGTGACGATGGTCTACGGCCCCATCGCCGCGCTGCTGGTGGAGCTGTTCCCGACCCGCATCCGCTACACCGCGATGAGCCTGCCCTATCACATCGGCAACGGCTGGTTCGGCGGCTTCCTGCCGACCACCGCCTTCGCCATCGTCGCCGCGACGGGGGACATCTATTCGGGCCTGTGGTACCCGATCATCGTCTGCGCCCTGACCGTGGCGGTCGGCCTCGTGCTGCTGCCCGAGACCTTCCGCCGCAACATCGACCAGTAGGCGCGGTCTAGCGGTTCTGCCGTCCCTCGATCAGGCGGTCGACCAGCGAGGGATCGGCGAGCGTCGAGGTGTCGCCGAGCGAGCCGAACTCGTTCTCGGCGATCTTCCTCAGGATGCGGCGCATGATCTTGCCCGAACGGGTCTTGGGCAGGCCGTCGGTGAAGTGGATCACGTCGGGCGTTGCGATCGGGCCGATTTCCTTGCGCACGTGCGCCTTCAACTCGGCGAGCAGGGCGTCGGTGCCCTCCTCGCCGGCGTTGAGGGTGACGTAGCAGTAGATGCCCTGCCCCTTGAGATCGTGCGGATAGCCGACCACCGCCGCCTCGGCCACCTTGGGGTGGAGCACCAGCGCGCTCTCGACCTCGGCGGTGCCCATGCGGTGGCCCGAGACGTTGATAACGTCGTCGACCCGACCGGTGATCCAGTGATAGCCGTCCTCGTCGCGCTTGCACCCGTCACCGGTGAAATACTTGCCGGCATAGGTGCTGAAATAGGTCTGCACGAAGCGGTCGTGATCGCCGTAGACGGTGCGCGCCTGCCCCGGCCAGCTGTGCGTGATGCACAGGTTCCCCTCGGTCGCGCCTTCGAGCACCGCGCCTTCGTTATCAACGAGTTGCGGGCGGATGCCGAAGAAGGGCAGCCCCGCGCTGCCCGGCTTCATGTCGTGCGCGCCGGGGAGCGTGGTGATCATGCAGCCGCCGGTCTCGGTCTGCCACCAGGTGTCGATGACGGGGCAGCGGCCCTCGCCCACGACGTCGAAATACCAGCGCCAGGCTTCCGGGTTGATCGGCTCGCCGACGCTCCCGAGCAGGCGCAGCGAGGCGCGCGAGCGGCTCGTGACGTGGTGATCGCCCTCGCGCATCAGGGCGCGGATGGCGGTGGGGGCGGTGTAGATGATGTTGACCTGGTGCTTGTCCACCACGTCCCAGAAGCGCCCGTGATCGGGGTAATTGGGCACCCCTTCGAAGACAACCGCCGTCGCACCATTGAGCAACGGCCCGTAGACGACATAGCTATGACCCGTCACCCAGCCGATATCGGCGGTGCACCAGAACACCTCGCCGGGCTGGTAGTCGAAGATGTAGTGGAAGGTGGTCGCGGTCCACACGCCGTAGCCGCCAGTGGTGTGGAGCACGCCCTTGGGCTTGCCGGTCGATCCGCTGGTGTAGAGGATGAACAGCGGGTCCTCCGCGCCCATTTCCTCGCAGGGCACATCGGCATCGCTGGCGAGGTCGTCGAGCCAGTGGTCACGGCCCTCCTGCATCGTGATCGCCCCGCCGGTGTGGCGGACCACCAGCACGCCCGCGACGTCGGTCACGTGCGCCGCAAGGCTGAGCGCGGCGTCGACATTGGCCTTGAGGGGCACGTGCTTCCCGCCCCGCAGCCCCTCGTCGGCGGTGACGACGAAGCGGCTGCCGCAGTCCTCGATCCTTCCGGCAAGCGCCTCGGGCGAGAAGCCGCCGAACACCACCGAATGCACCGCGCCGAGCCGAGCGCAGGCGAGCATCGCCACCACCCCTTCGAGGATCATCGGCAGGTAGAGCGTCACCCGGTCGCCCCGCGACACCCCGAGGGCCTTGAGCGCATTGGCCATGCGCAGAACCTCGCGGTGGAGTTCGCCATAGGTCAGGGTGCGGCTCTCGGTGGCCGGATCGTCGGGCTCGAAGATCAGCGCCACACGGTCGGCATGGTGTGGCAGGTGGCGGTCGACGGCGTTGTGGCACAGGTTGAGGGTGCCGTCCTCGAACCACCTGATGGCGACCGGATCATAGGCCCAGTCGCCGCCGACCGTCGGCGCCTTGACCCAGTCCAGCCGCTTTGCCTGTTCCAGCCAGAAGGCGTCGGGCGTCTCCACCGAGGCGCGATAGAGCGCGTCGTACTGTTCGGGCGTGCAGTGGGTGGGGGTGTGGGCCTTGGGCCGCTCGACGGCGTAGATCATATCGACTCTCCCTGACTTTGCCCTACTCTAGCCCAGACTACACGCCGGGCGCTGTCAGACAAAGGTCTTAGGCCGGCGACAGCAAGGGGCGCCGGAGAGTCCGGCGGCAGGCAAACGAAACCCCGCCAGCCGCATCCGGCCAGCGGGGTCCCTCGCCTGAACGGCAATCTCAGAAGCGGTAGCTGATACCGGCGCTGATCACCCAGGGGTCGAGCTTGTGCTCGGTCTCGATCGCCAGCGTGTTGCCGACGAACCACTGCGCGGTGGTGTCGATGAAGTAGCGCTTCACGTCGACGCTGATGCCGAGGCCCTTGTCGTTCACCGGCACGTCGAAGCCGGCCTGCAGCGCCACGCCGAATTCGTCCGAGAGGTTGGTCTCGGTCACGCCCAGCGGCAGGGTAGCGGCGCCCGGATCGTCCTTGAGCCACATGAAATAGGCGACCCCCGCCCCGACATAGGGCTTCACCCCGCCGAGGTCGAAGTGATACTTGGCGGTCACTGTCGCGGGCAACAGCAGCGCATCCGAGACGAGCTCGGCCCCGGCGGGAAGCCCCGCGACCGTGTCGACATCGTGCTGGGTGGTCCCGGCGATGGTCTCGATCGAGACGTTGTTGCTCAGGAAATACTCGATCGCCAGCGTCGGCACGACATTGTCGTTGGCCTTGGTCTGCAAGGTGGCCGGCAGGCGCGGCAGGTTGACGTTGATGTCGGTGATCTTCCCGTCGGGCAGCACCGCGGTGGCGAGCACCTTGATCTGCACGTCACCGGCCCGGTCGGTATCCGCCTGCGCCATCGCAGGGGTCGCGGCGAGCGCCAGTGCGGCACCGCCAAGCATCAGGATAGTCTTCATTTTATGCGTCCTCATCGGCAGCAGTGGCCGCCCTCCGCGGCCCAGGATGCTTGCTGCCTGTGGGCGCCGGATAAACCGCGCCGCCGCGCCGCCTCATTGATCCCGATCAAAGACCAATTGCGCGGCCCGGCCCATTGCCGCATCCATCATGGCGACACTCAGTCCCCCGCCCGCCTCGACGCCTGCCGGCCCGCAGCTGGCCGCCTTCCGCGCCGCGCTGCCGGCCGGAACGGGCGACGGGCCGACCGCAGGCCGGCTCTGCGCGCTGGGCACGGCGGCGCATCTGGCGCGCGGGCAGGAGCTTGCGCCCGACCCGCAAGAGGACCGGCTGGTGTGGATCGCCTCGGGCTCGGCCAAGCTGGTCGCCGCCCATGGCGGCGGCGCGCCGGGCGGACAGGTGCTGGCCTTCCACTTCGCCGGCGATCTCGTCTCGGTGCTGCGCCAGTCGGACGGCGATTTCCGCCTCGTCGCGCTTGCCGATTGCGAGCTTGCGATCTTCCCCGCCGACCGTTTCCTCGACATCGCCCAGGGCGATCCGGCGGTACTGCGCTCGGTCCTGTCGCGCTCGCTCCAGGCGCTGCACCGCTCGCGCACCCGGATGATGCAGATGGGGCACAAGTCCGCTGCCGCGCGGATCGCCGATTTCCTCGTCTCGATGGCCGAACGGCTGACCGGCGCGACCTCGGGGGCCTGCGACTTCGCCTTGCCGATGAGCCGCCGCGACATCGGCGATTCGCTCGGGCTCACGATCGAGACCGTCAGCCGCCAGCTCACCGAGCTGCGCGAGGCGGGCCTGGTCGAGACCGAGGGGCGGTCCAAAGTACGATTGTCGGACATCGGCGCGCTCGCGAAAATGGCCGGGCGCACCCGCGTCCAGATGGAATGACGCGAAAAAAGCGGACCGGTTTTTGATCTCCGTCAAACACTAGGAATGGGGTGGCACGCTAAAGCGGCGGCCGTCGGAAGGGATTAATCAACATGGAAACAGTCGTTAAGCGGCTGGGAGTGTGGGCGCTTGTCCTGCTCGCCAGCATCGCCGGGCTTGCGCTTACCGCGGACAGCGGATTTGCCATCCACCTCGGCATCGTCGCGCTGGTCGCGGTGATCCTCATCATCGCCACGGCGACCAGCTACGACCCGCTGGCCCGCGCCCAGAGCATCTTCCGGATGCCCCCGGGGCCGAGCCGCTACGACGACGACGTGATCCGCTGGGGCGTGATCGCGACGATGTTCTGGGGCATCGCCGGCCTGCTCGCGGGCGTGTTCATCGCCGCGCAGATGGCCTTCCCCTGGCTCAACATCGAGCCGTGGCTCAATTTCGGCCGGGTGCGCCCGCTGCACACCAGCGCGGTGATCTTCGCCTTCGGGGGCAACGCGCTGCTCGCCACCAGCTTCTACGTCGTCCAGCGCACCTGCCGCACGACGCTGGCGCTGCCCGGCGTCGCGCGCTTCGTGTTCTGGGGCTACCAGCTGTTCATCGTGCTGGCGGCGACCGGCTACCTGTTCGGCATCAGCCAGGGCAAGGAATATGCCGAGCCCGAATGGTATGTCGACCTGTGGCTGACGATCGTGTGGCTCGCCTATCTGGCGGTCTTCGTCGGCACCATCCTGCGCCGGCACGAGCCGCACATCTACGTCGCCAACTGGTTCTACATCGCCTTCATCGTCACCATCGCGATGCTGCACGTGGTCAACAACCTCGCATTGCCGGTGAGCCTGCTGGGCGCCAAGAGCTATTCCGCCTTCGCGGGCGTGCAGGATGCGCTGACCCAGTGGTGGTACGGCCACAACGCGGTCGGCTTCTTCCTGACCGCCGGCTTCCTGGCGATGATGTACTACTTCGTGCCCAAGCAGGCCGGGCGGCCGGTCTATTCCTACCGCCTGTCGATCATCCACTTCTGGTCGCTGATTTTCCTCTACATCTGGGCCGGCCCGCACCACCTCCACTACACCGCGCTGCCCGACTGGGCGCAGACGCTGGGCATGGTGTTCTCGGTGATGCTGTGGATGCCGTCCTGGGGCGGGATGATCAACGGCCTGATGACCCTGAACGGCGCGTGGGACAAGGTGCGCACCGATCCGATCATCCGCATGATGGTCCTCGCGCTCGCCTTCTACGGGATGAGCACCTTCGAGGGGCCGCTCATGTCGATCAAGGCGGTGAACTCGCTGTCGCACTACACCGACTGGACGATCGGCCACGTGCACTCCGGCGCGCTTGGCTGGAACGGGATGATCACCTTCGCCTGCGTCTACTACCTCGCCCCGCGCCTGTGGAACCGCGAGCGGCTCTACTCCTTGCGCATGATCAACTGGCACTTCTGGCTCGCGACGCTGGGGATCGTCTTCTACGCCTCCTCGATGTGGGTGGCGGGGATCACTCAGGGCCTGATGTGGCGCGAATATGGCGCTGACGGGTACCTGGTGAACAGCTTCGTCGACACGGTCGCGGCGCTCCACCCGATGTACATCCTGCGCGCCGTGGGGGGCCTGATGTACCTCACCGGGGCCGGGATCATGGCCTGGAACATCGCCATGACGATCGCCGGCCACCTGCGCGAGGAAGCCCCGCTGGGCGACACCCCGCACGACGAGGCCGCCGACCGCCCGATCCTCCCCCAGCCCCAAGCGGAGCCCGCCGAATAAGGCGCGCGGGAACAAGGACACGCACCCATGAGCAAGAACGCCGCCCATTCCGATGTCTTCGAGAGCCACAAGAAGCTCGAGAAGAACGTCACCCTCCTCGCCGCCGCGACCCTTGCGGTCGTCGCGGTCGGGGGGATCGTCGAGATCGCCCCGCTCTTCTGGATCGACAACACGATCGAGAAGGTCGAGGGGATGCGCCCCTACACCCCGCTCGAACAGGCGGGCCGCGACATCTACATCCGCGAAGGCTGCTACACCTGCCACAGCCAGATGATCCGGCCCTTCAGGGACGAAGTCGAACGCTACGGCCACTACAGCCTCGCCGCGGAATCGATGTACGACCACCCCTTCCAGTGGGGCTCCAAGCGCACCGGGCCCGACCTCGCGCGGGTCGGCGGGCGCTATTCGGACGAATGGCACGTCCAGCACCTCAAGGCCCCGCGCTCCGTGGTGCCCGAGAGCATCATGCCGAGCTACGCCTTCCTCGCCGAGACCGAGCTGAAGGTCGCCGACCCCGCCGCCAACCTCAAGGCGCTGCGCGGCGTGGGCGTGCCCTACTCCGACACCGACATCGCGCAGGCGGCGCAGGACCTGAGGGCCCAGGCCGATCCCGAGGCGGACGCGGGCGATCTCGCCACCCGCTACCCCAAGGCGCAGATCCGCGACTTCGACGGCGACCCCAAGCGCGTCACCGAGATGGATGCGCTCGTCGCCTACCTCCAGATGCTCGGCACGCTGGTCGACGTGAACAGCGCCGCCGCGCAGGAGGAACTGACCAAGGGGGACAAGGGTCGATGAGCCTCTACACCGCCCTGCGCCACTTCGCCGACAGCTACGCGCTGGCGGGGATCTGCGCGCTCTATCTGACCCTGTGCCTGTGGCACTTCCGGCCGGCGGCCCGGCGCTACGTCGCCGACGCCAAGCACTCGATCTTCAGGGACGACGACCATGACCAGCAATAAGCGCATCGACGAGCCCACCGGCACCGAATTCGTCGGCCACGAGTGGGACGGCATCGAGGAGCTCAACACCCCGCTGCCGCGCTGGTGGCTCTACACCTTCTACGCGACCATCGCCTTCGCGGCGGTCTATGTCGTGCTCTACCCCGCCTGGCCGATGATCGACAAGGCGACCGAGGGCACGCTCGGCTGGTCGAGCCGCGGCGATCTCGCGCGGGAGATGAGCGCCGCCGAGGCGGCCCGCGCCGACACGCTGGCGCAGATCGCGGCGATGGACATCGAGGCGCTCCCCGCCAACCCCGACCTCATGCAGGCCGCGGTCGCGGGCGGCGCGGCGGCCTTCAAGGTCAACTGCGTCCAGTGCCACGGCGCGGGCGCGGCCGGATCGCCGGGCTACCCCAACCTCAACGACGACGACTGGATCTGGGGCGGCACGCTCACCGAGATCGAATACACCCTCAACCACGGCATCCGCTGGGAGGGCTCAGACGAGACCCGGGTGAACCTCATGCCCGCCTTCGACGGGATGCTGAAGCCCGCGGAAGTGAACGCGCTTGCCGGCCAGGTCCTCTCGCTGTCGGGCAAGGGCAAGGCGAGCCCCACCGGCGCGCAGCTCTATGCCGACAACTGCGCGGCCTGCCACGGCTCCTCGGGCGAGGGGATGGCGGCGATGGGCGTGCCTGCGCTCAACGACGCGATCTGGCTGTTCGGCGGGACCGAGGCCGACGTGAGGAAGCAGATCCTCACCCCGCGCCACGGCATCATGCCGGCGTGGAAGGGCAGGCTCGACCCCGTGACCATCAAGATGCTCGCCGCCTATGTCCACTCGCGCGGCGGCGGGCAGGACGCGGCCCCCGCAGTGCCCGCCGCGCCCGCTGCCGGGAACGACGTCGCGCAAGGCAAGAAGGCCGACAGCGATGGCTGACAGCGACCAGCTCGATCGCCCCCCCGCCCCGGACGCGCCGCGCCGCGACTGGGCGGCGGGGCTCGGGCCGGCGGCGACGCCCGCAGCCCGGTCCTCCGATGCGGAGGACGTGGGCTTCATGGGCAGCGCGCTCTACGAGAAGGGCAAGACGGTCCACAACCGGCGGATCGACGGGCCCTTCCGGCGCTTCAAGTGGGCGGTGATGGCGATCACCCTCACCATCTACTACGCGACCCCCTGGCTGCGTTGGGACCGGGGCCCCTATGCCCCCGATCAGGCGGTGCTGGTCGATCTGGCCAACCGCCGCTTCTACATGTTCGACATCGAGATCTGGCCGCACGAGTTCTATTTCGTCGCAGGCCTCCTCATCATGGCCGGGATCGGCCTGTTCCTCGTCACCTCCGCGGTGGGCCGCGCGTGGTGCGGCTATGCCTGCCCGCAGACGGTGTGGACCGACGTCTTCCAGCACGTCGACCGCTTCTTCGACGGGGACCGCAACGCCCGTATCCGCCTCGACAAGGCCCCATGGACGCCCGCCAAGATCGCCCGCCGTGGTGCCAAATGGGCAGTCTATCTCGCCATCGCCTTCTGGACCGGCGGGGCGTGGATCATGTACTTCGCCGACGCGCCGACCCTCACCCGCGACTTCTGGACCGGCGAAGCCGCGCCAGTCGCCTACGCCACGGTCGCGATCCTCACCGGCACCACCTTCTGGCTCGGCGGCTTCATGCGCGAGCAGGTGTGCATCTACATGTGCCCCTGGCCGCGCATCCAGACCGCGATGCTCGACGAGAAGTCGCTGATCGTCACCTACAAGGACTGGCGCGGCGAGCAGCGCGGCAGCCTCAAGAAGGCGGCGAAGAACCCCGACCAATATGGCGACTGCATCGACTGCAACATGTGCGTCGCGGTGTGCCCCACCGGCGTCGACATCCGCGAGGGCCAGCAGATCGGCTGCATCACCTGCGGCCTCTGCATCGACGCCTGCGACAGGGTGATGAAGGAGGTCGGGCGCCCGCGGGGCCTGATCGACTACGCCACGCTCGACCAGTGCAAGGCCGAGGCCGCCGGAGCCCCTGCGACCCCTGCTTGGAAGGCCCTGCTGCGCCCGCGCACCCTCATCTATTTCGGCGTCTGGGGCGGGCTCGGCGCGGGGCTCCTCTTCGCGCTCGGCACCCGCACCCACACCGACCTCACGGTCTCGCCCGACCGCAACCCGCCCTTCATGCTGCTGAAGGACGGCTCGGTCAGGAATGCCTACACCCTGCGCCTGCGCAACATGGAGGCCCGCCCGCGCGACATGGAAGTGGCGCTGGTCGGCCTGCCCGCGGGCGCGGTGATGTGGACCGAGAGCGTCAGCCTCGAAAACGCCGCGCCGACGCAGGTTCTCACCGTCGACGCCAACGCCACCAAGGTGCTGCGCGCCTACGTGCTGCTGCCGGAGGGCGAACGCGCCGAACACTTCACCTTCCGCCTCACCAGCCTCGACGAACAGCGCGAGACCGATCTGGCCGAGACCACCTTCGCGATGCCGGGGAACGAATGATGACGAGCAAATCCGGAACCTTCACCGGCAGGCACATGGCGGCGATCTTCGTCGGCGGCTTCGCGGTGGTGATCGCGGTCAACCTGTTCATGGCGACCCGCGCGATCGGCAGCTTCCACGGCACGGTGGTCGACAATTCCTATGTCGCGAGCCAGAAATACAACGGATGGATCGCGAAGGCCGAGGCCTCGAAGGCCCTCGGCTGGCAGGCGGTCCCGCACCGCCGCGCGGACGGGCGGGTGGTGATCGAGACGCTGATGGTTCCCGCCGAAGCCACCCTCTCCGCCACCGCCGAACGCCCGCTCGGCACGCGCGATGACACGCCGCTCGCCTTCGCGCCTGCGGGCGGTGGCCGCTGGGTCTCGGACAAGGCGCTCGCACCGGGCCGCTGGCAGGTTCGCATGGCGATCCGCGCAGGCGATCAGGCCTGGGCCGGGGAGGCGGAAATCCGGTGAACGCGCCTGCCGCCATCTCCCCCGGCATCGACGAGGCAGGCCTCGTCACCACGCGCCTGACCGTGCCCGGCATGAAGTGTGCCGGGTGCATAGGCAAGATCGAGCGCGAGCTGCCCAAGACTGTCGGCATCGCCGCCGCGCGGGCCAATTTCTCGGCCAAGCGTGTCGCGATCCGCCACGATCCGGCATTGGACGAAGGCGCGCTGACCGCCGCCCTTCTGGCCCTCGGGTTCGAATCCCAGCCGGTCGCCGACAACCCGCTCGGCGACGAGGGCAAGGAACGCAAGGCGCTCAATCGCGCGCTGGGGGTGGCGGGCTTCGGCATGATGAACATCATGCTGCTCTCGGTCAGCGTCTGGTCGGGCGCGGACGGGGCGACGCGCGAGCTGTTCCACTGGCTCTCGGCGCTGATCGCCCTGCCGGTGGTCGCCTATTCCGGCAGACCCTTCTTCGCGAGCGCGTGGATGGCATTGAGCCACCGCCGCACCAACATGGATGTGCCGATCTCGATCGGGGTGATCCTGGCGACCTGCCTCAGCCTCTACGAGACCGTGACCGGCGGGGAGCACGCCTTCTTCGACAGCGCCGTGATGCTGCTGTTCTTCCTGCTCGCCGGCCGCGCTCTGGACGCCGAGATGCGCACCCGCACCCGCGCGGGCATCGGCGCGCTCCTCGGCCGCATGGGCAAGAGCGCCAGCGTCATCGCGCCCGACGGCACCACCCGCCGCGTCGCCGCCAAGGATCTCGAGCCCGGGATGCTGGTGCTGGTCGCGGCCGGAGAGGCGCTCGCCGCCGATGGCGAGGTGATCGAGGGCACCAGCGCGCTCGACAATGCTATGCTCACCGGCGAGAGCGCGCCCGAGCCGGTCGAGCCGGGCGCGCCGGTCCATGCCGGGGCGATCAACCTCGGCGCGGCGCTGCGCGTCCGCCTCACCCGCGTCGCCGAGGACACCGCCATCGCCGAGATCGCGCGGCTGATGGACGAAGCGGGGCAATCGCGCAGCCACTACGTCCGTATCGCCGACCGCGCCAGCCGCCTCTATGCGCCGGTTGTGCATACGCTGGCCCTCGTCGCCTTTGCCGGGTGGATGATCGCGGGCGCGGGGTGGCACACCTCGCTGACCATCGCCATCGCCGTGCTGATCATCACCTGCCCCTGCGCGATGGGTCTCGCGGTCCCGGCCGCGCAGGTTGTCGCCTCGGGCGCGCTGCTGCGGCGCGGGCTGCTGGTCAAGGACGGGAGCGCGCTCGAACGCCTCGCCGAATGCGATGTGGCGCTGCTCGACAAGACCGGCACACTGACCCTCGGCGAACCGCGCGCGGACGTAAGCAAGCTCGACCCGCAGGCGCGCAGCATCGCGCTCGCCCTCGCCCAGACCAGCCGCCATCCCCTGAGCCGCGGCCTTGCCGCCGCCCTGACGCGCGAGGGCGTGACCCCCGCCGCCGTCGACGACGTGCGCGAGACCGGCGGGCAGGGCCTCACCGGACGCTGGCAAGGCCTCACGGTGGCGCTCGAGAAGTCCGAGGGCCCCGTGCCCGAGGGTTCCTCGGAAGGCCCGCTGCTCGCAACCTGCCTGCGGATCGGCGAGCGGCTCCAGATCATCCCCTTCTCCGATCCTCTGCGCCCCGATGCGCCCGAGGCGCTCGCCGCCCTCGCCCGCGAGGGCCTTGCCGCCAGCATCCTTTCGGGCGACCGCGCCGCGCCGGTCGCGGCAGTGGCGGCCGCGCTCGGCCTATCGGCCGAGGCCGAGGCGAGCCCGCAGGCAAAGCTGGCCGCGCTCGAGGGCCTGAAGGCGCAAGGGCACCGCCCGCTGATGGTCGGCGACGGCCTCAATGATGGCCCCGCCCTCGCCGCCGCCCATGCCTCGATCGCACCGGGCACCGCGTCCGACGCCAGCCAGCAGGCGGCCGATGCCGTCTTCATCGGCGATAGGCTGATGCCCGTCGCCCTGGCGGTGCGCGTTGCCCGCCGCACGATGCGGATCGTGCGCGAGAACTTCGGCTTCTCGATCCTCTACAACTTCCTCGCCGTGCCGCTGGCGCTGATGGGCCTCGTCACGCCGCTGGTCGCCGCCATCGCCATGTCGGTGAGCTCGCTGGTGGTGGTCGCCAATTCCCTGCGTCTTGCCCGGAGTGCCAATCCGTGACCGGCCTTGCCTTTCTCATCCCCATCGCGCTCGGCATGGGCCTGCTCGGGCTCGCCGCCTTCCTGTGGTCGATGCGCGAGGGCCAGTACGACGACATGGACGGCGCGGCCAACCGCATCCTTATCGACGACGACGTGCCGGGGGACGAGCCCGCGTGACCCCCATCCGCGCCCTATCCCCGCTGTTCGCCGCGCTCGCGCTGGTGCCGGTGATGATCGGCCCGCTTCCTGCGCAGGCGGCGACGATCACCGCGAAGCTGTGCAACGGCGGCACCATCGCCATTCCGGTCGGCGACGGCGACGCCCCCGCCGGGGAGCGCGATTGCCACCCCAAGGCCTGCCATGCGGGCACCTGCCGCCAGAAGGACGAACAAAAGCGCCCGAACCGGACAAATTGATCTCGCGCAAAGACGCCTGACCACTGGCGCGTCAAGTCGAGGATGGCTGGCGCGATCCGCGGACCAGCGCCGCGAGGAGCGCAAGAAGATGTGGTCATATATTCCCGAGCTGCTCGCGACCCCCGTGCCGCGCTATACCAGTTACCCCACCGCGGCCGATTTCGGCCCGCTCGAGGACGGCACCATCGAGCGCGCGGTGGCCGAGACGGAAGGCGATGTCTCGCTCTACCTCCACATCCCCTTCTGCGAGCAGATCTGCTACTATTGCGGCTGCAACACCGGCGCATCCGGCAAGCGCGCGCGGGTCGAGCACTACCTTGACGCGCTGCACCAGGAAATCGCCACGGTCGGCAGCCTGCTGCCGCCGTCGGCGCGGGTGCGGCGCATCGCTTTCGGCGGGGGCAGCCCCAATGCGATCCTGACCGGCGAGTTCCTGGCGCTGGTCGATGCGCTCCACGCCCACATGCCGCTCGCCGCGCCCGAATGGTCGATCGAGCTCGATCCGCGCAGCCTCACCGCCGAGTGGAGCCACGTGCTCGGCGCGGTCGGCGTCACGCGGGCGAGCATGGGCGTGCAGACCTTCGCCGCCCATTGCCAGAAGGCGATCGGGCGCGAGCAATCGCTCACGATGATCTGCCGCAGCGTCGACTGGCTGCGCAGCGCGGGCGTCACCTCGCTCAATTTCGACCTGATGTATGGCCTTCCCCACCAGAGCGAGGCGGATCTCGAGGACAGCCTCGAGATGACCCGCAAGCTCGGGGCGGATCGGATCGCGGTGTTCGGCTATGCCCATGTGCCCCACCTCGTGCCGCGCCAGACGATGATCCCCGAGAACGCCCTGCCCGGCGCGGCGGCGCGCTTCATCATGGCGAGCGAGGCGCACCGGATCCTCACCGGAGCGGGCTACGACGCGATCGGCTTCGACCACTTTGCCCTGCCGCAGGATTCGATGGCGCGCGCGGTGCGCAACGGCACGCTGCGTCGCAATTTCCAGGGCTTCACCGACGATCAGGCCGAGGCGCTGATCGGCCTCGGATCGACCGCCATCAGCGGCTTTGCGGGTCTGCTGGCCCAGAACGAGAAGCACACCGGTCGCTATCGCCAGCTTTCGGGCGAGGGGCGCCTGTCCGCCTCGCACGGGATCGTCCGCTCGGCCGAGGACCGGCGCCGGGGCGAGGTGATCGAGGCGCTGCTGTGCCGGGGCGAAGCGGCGGTGCCCGCCGACCTGCTGGCTGGGGCGGCCGAGCGGCTCGCCCCCTTCACGGCCGCAGGGCTCGCCGCCCTTTCGGGAGATCGGCTCGCGATCCTGCCAGGCGGGCTGCCCTATGCCCGGGTGATCGCCGCCCTGTTCGACAGCTACCGCGCCCTGACCCCCCGCCGCTTCTCCTCGGCGATCTGACCGCCCTCCCCCTTCCCTGTTGGTGCTTGCCAGAGGTCCGCTTTGGGCGGATAAAATGCCGCAAACAGACAAGCGGAGTCTCTATCGGGCGCATACATCGGCAAAAAGGGGGGGAATGAACATGGCAGTCACCGATCACGTCGACCTGAACGGCTTCATGGAGGGCGTGAAGAAGCGCAATCCGCACCAGCCGGAATTCGTCCAGGCGGTCCAGGAAGTGGCCGAGGACATCTTCGAATTCATGGAGGACAAGGAGGAGTATCACTCCCAGCAGATCCTCCGCCGCATCGCCGAGCCCGACCGGGTGGTGAGCTTCCGCGTGTGCTGGGAGGACGATGCCGGCAACATCCGCGTCCAGCGCGGCTGGCGCGTCCAGAACAACAACGCGATCGGGCCCTACAAGGGCGGCATCCGCTTCCACCCCTCCGTCACCGAGAGCGTGCTGAAGTTCCTCGCCTTCGAGCAGACCTTCAAGAACGCGCTCACCGGCCTGCCGATGGGCGGCGGCAAGGGCGGCTCCAACTTCAACCCCAAGGGCAAGAGCGTGCGCGAGATCATGCGCTTCTGCCAGTCCTTCATGACCGAACTCTACCGCCACATCGGCGCCGACATCGACGTGCCGGCGGGCGAC
Organism: Porphyrobacter sp. CACIAM 03H1; assembly: GCF_002215495.1. NCBI lineage: Bacteria > Pseudomonadati > Pseudomonadota > Alphaproteobacteria > Sphingomonadales > Erythrobacteraceae > Porphyrobacter > Porphyrobacter sp. CACIAM 03H1. The sequence goes on along the minus strand of NZ_CP021378.1, from coordinate 1,283,769 downwards.
ATCGGCGTGGGCGGGCGCGAGATCGGCTTCATGTTCGGCCAGTACAAGCGCATTACCAACAACTTCACCGGCGTGCTGACCGGCAAGGGCCTCGAATGGGGCGGCTCGCTGATCCGCACCGAGGCGACCGGCTACGGCGCGGTCTATTTCCTCGAGAACATGCTCGCCACCAAGGGCGAGAACCTCGAGGGCAAGACTGCGGTCATCTCGGGCTCGGGCAATGTCGCGACCCATGCGGCGGAGAAGATCGTGCAGCTGGGTGGCAAGGTCCTGACCCTGTCCGACAGCGGGGGGTTCATCCATGATCCGGACGGCATCGATCAGGAGAAGATCGACTGGGTGAAGACCCACAAGACCCATCGCCGCGGCCGGATCGAGGAATATGTCGAGGCCTTCCCCAAGGCGACCTTCCATGCGGGCAAGACCCCGTGGGGCGTGCCCTGCGACGTCGCCCTGCCCTGCGCAACGCAGAACGAGCTGCTCGGCGAGGACGCCAAGACGCTCGTGGCGAACGGCTGCCGCGCGGTCAGCGAGGGCGCGAACATGCCGACCGACCTCGACGGGGTGCACACCTTCAAGGCGGCGAAGATCCTCTACGCCCCCGGCAAGGCATCGAACGCGGGCGGGGTCGCGGTCTCGGGCCTCGAGATGAGCCAGAACTCGGAGCGCCGCTCGTGGAAGGAGGAGGAACTCCAGCAGATGCTCAAGGACATCATGTCGGGCATCCACAATTCCTGCATCCGTTACGGCGATCAGGGCGGCGGCTATATCGACTACGTGAAGGGAGCGAATATCGCCGGCTTCAAGAAGGTCGCAGACGCGATGCTGGCCTTCGGCGTCGTCTGACCCGCAAGGCCTCGGCGCATCAGGAAAGGCCCCGCGCCCGTCCGGCGCGGGGCCCTTGCCGTTCCGGTGCCGAGACCGGCGCGGCGCGCGTCTCGGCCTAAGGTACAATTGGCCCGTCCCCGCGACAGGCGCACACTCCGCTCACGACAACCTGCGGCGAGAGGAGAAGCACCATGCTGGAACAGGCCCTGAGCAATTTCGAAGGCAAGTCCCTGATCAAGGGCAAGTACGACAACTTCATCGGCGGCCGCTGGGTGGCGCCGGTCAAGGGCCAGTATTTCGACAACATCTCGCCGGTGAACGGCAAGCGCGTGTGCCAGGTCGCCCGCGGCAGCGCCGAGGATATCGAACTCGCGCTCGATGCCGCGCACAAGGCCAAGGCCGCGTGGGGCCGCACCTCGACCACCGAGCGGTCGAACATTCTCAACCGCATCGCCCAGCGCATCGAGGACAATCTCGACATGCTCGCGCTGGTCGAGACGATCGACAATGGCAAGCCGATCCGCGAGACCACCGCGGCGGACCTGCCGCTGGCGGTCGATCACTTCCGCTATTTCGCCGGGTGCCTGCGCGCGCAGGAAGGCGGCATTTCGGAGATCGATCACGACACCATCGCCTACCACTTCCACGAGCCGCTCGGCGTGGTCGGCCAGATCATCCCCTGGAACTTCCCGCTGCTGATGGCGGTGTGGAAGCTGGCCCCGGCGCTGGCCGCCGGCAACTGCGTGGTGCTCAAACCCGCCGAACAGACCCCCATGAGCATCATGGTGCTGATGGAAGTGATCGCCGACCTCCTGCCCGAAGGCGTCGTCAACGTCGTCAATGGCTTCGGCATCGAGGCGGGCAAGCCGCTCGCCACCAGCCCGCGGATCGCCAAGATCGCCTTCACGGGGGAAACCACCACCGGCCGGCTGATCATGCAGTATGCGTCCGAGAACCTCATCCCCTGCACGCTCGAACTCGGCGGCAAGAGCCCCAACATCTTCTTCGCCGACGTGATGCGCGAGGATGACGACTATCTCGACAAGGCTCTCGAAGGCTTCGCGATGTTCGCGCTCAACCAGGGCGAGGTCTGCACCTGCCCGAGCCGCGCGCTGATCCACGAATCGATCTACGACCGCTTCATGGAAAAGGCGCTGGCCCGCGTGAACGCGATCAAGATGGGCAGCCCGCTCGATGCCGCGACCATGATCGGCGCGCAGGCCTCGAACGACCAGCTCGAGAAGATCCTGAGCTACATCGAGATCGGCAAGGGCGAGGGCGCGAAGGTGCTCGCCGGCGGCGGACGCTTCGTCCAGGAAGGCGAGCTGGCCGAAGGCTACTATGTCCAGCCGACCGTGCTCGAGGGCCACAACAAGATGCGGATCTTCCAGGAGGAAATCTTCGGCCCCGTGCTGTCGGTGACCACCTTCAAGGACGATGCCGAGGCCCTCGCCATCGCCAACGACACCCTCTACGGCCTCGGCGCCGGGGTGTGGAGCCGCGATGCCAACACCTGCTACCGCTTCGGCCGCGCGATCGAGGCGGGCCGGGTGTGGACCAACTGCTACCACGCCTACCCCGCCCATGCGGCCTTCGGCGGCTACAAGCAGTCGGGCATCGGGCGCGAAAACCACAGGATGATGCTCGAGCACTACCAGCAGACCAAGAACCTGCTGGTGAGCTACAGCCCCAAGGCGCTGGGCTTCTTCTGATCCGATTGGCCGGGACCTCCTCCCGCAAACCTCTCTCCCCGAGCAGGTTCCGGCGTCCCACGGGGCGGATGGCCACAAGGCCGTCCGCCCCGCTTTGTCGGCGAAGGAGAGATGCCCGATGACCACTGACGACACCCTGCCACCGAGGATCCTCGCCACGCCCGAGGCCGAAGGCTGGATCGCGCGCCTTGCCGCTGCGCACGGCCCGCTGATGTTCCACCAGTCCGGCGGCTGCTGCGACGGGTCCGCCCCGATGTGCTTCGTGCGCGGCGAGTTCCGGGTCGGCGCGCAGGACGTGCTTCTCGGCCACCTCGCGGGCGACACGCCGGTTTGGATCGGCGCCCGCCAGTTCGAATACTGGCGCCACACCCAGATCACCATCGACGTCGTGCCGGGCCGGGGTTCGGGGATGAGCCTCGAGGCACCCGAAGGCGTGCGCTTCGTCACCCGCAGCCGGGTCTTCACCGATGCCGAAGCAGCCGCGCTCGATGCGGCGGGCGACCCGCCGAAAGGGGGCTGAAAGGGCTTGCCGCTATGGCGAATCTGCAACATTATGACACCGGGATGAAGGCCCGGCCTTCATGGGAGATCTGGGAGAGGCCATTGCACGCACCGCGCCCTTCGGCGGCTGGCGGTCTTGTCGTTGCAAGTTCGCACGCCGCGTGTCCGGAAAGGGCCGTCGCCGAGATCGCCGCCGCGATCGAGGGACGCGCGCTGGCGGGCGGCGTGATCTTCTGTTCGAGCACCTACCCGCGCGACACGCTCGCCGCCGCGATCGGAGCGCATCTCGGCCACATCCCGCTCGCCGGCTGCACCAGCGCGGGCGAGATCACCGGGCGCGGCTATGATGCCGACAGCCTGCTATTCATGGGCTTCCCGGCCGAAGGCTTCACCTTCCGCGTGCTGCACGTCTCGGACATCGACAGCTTCGATCCCGAGGACGCCCGCCGCCAGGTCCGCCACCTCGCGGCCAATGCCCGCCACGAGGCGCGCGTTCTCGGCGAGAATGCGAGCCAGGTCGCGCTGTTCCTGGTCGACGGCCTCTCGCACCGCGAGGAGCTGCTCACCATGACCGTGCAGGACGCGCTCGGCGACATCCCACTGATCGGCGGATCGAGCGGCGACGGGTTGCTGTTCAGCGAGACCGGCGTGCTGTGCGACGGCGCCTTCCGATCCGGCACGGCGGCGATCATCATGCTCACCAGCGCCCGGCCGATGCAGGTCCATTCCGAATGCTTCTACGAGCCGGGCCCCGCGAAGATGGTGGTGACCGCCGCCGATCCCGAGCGGCGCATCGTCCACGAGATCAACGCCGCGCCCGCCGCCGACGAATACCGCCGTCTCGCCGGCGCGCCGGGGGCCGAGCTCGACACCGCCTTCTTCGCCGCCCATCCGCCGATGGTGCGCGCCGGCGGCGTCTATCACGTGCGCGCGATCCAGACCGCCAACCCCGACGGCAGCCTCACCTTCTACGGCGCGGTCGATCGCGGGATCGTGCTTTCGGTCGGCGAGCCGGTCGACCGGATCGCGCGGACGGAAGCCTTCTTCGCCCGCCTGCGCGCCGAATTCGGCGAGGTCGATCACGTGCTCGGCTTCGACTGCGTGCTCAACCGCATCGATGCCGAAACCCGCCAGATCACCCGCGCGATCTCGGACATCTACGCCGCCAACCGCGTGACGGGCTTCAACACCTATGGCGAACAGTTCCGCGCCGCCCATCTCAACCAGACCTTCAGCTGCCTGGTGATCGGCCGCTGATGACGGCAACGCTCGAGAGCGACGAGATTGCCCGCCTGAAGGAGCAGGTGCGCAAGCTCGAGGCGATCAATGCCGCCCTGATGGACCGTGTCGAGCGCGCCAGCGACCTGCACGGCGGGGCCTTCTCGATGTTCGAGAACGCGATCACGCTGGAGGCGATGGTGCGTGGCCGCACCAACGAGCTCGAGGACGCGATGGTGCGGCTCGCAACCATCAACGCCCAGATCGAGGCCGCCCGCAACGATGCCGACGCCGCCCGCGCGCGGCTGCGCGACGCGATCGAATCCCTCTCCGACGGCTTCGCCCTGTTCGATGCCGAGGACCGGCTGGTGATGTGCAACACCGCTTTCCTTGCGATCTGGCCCGAATTCCACGATCTGGTCGAGCAACGCCCGAGCTTCGCCGATCTGGTCGATGTGCTCGCGGGCAACGGCAGCGCGGTCGGATCGCTGGTCGCGCCCGAACGCTGGAAGCAGGAACGCCTCGCCCGGCACCGCAACGCCGGGGCCCATGTCCAGCTCCTGTCGGACGGACGCTGGCTCCAGATCAACGAGCTGCGCACCAGCGAGGGTGGCACGGTCAGCATCTACACCGACATCACCAGCGTGAAGGCGGAGGACGCCCGCCAGCGCGCGCGCGAACTGGCCGAACGCAACCTCGCGCTCCAATCGACGCTCGACACCCTCTCGGAAGGCGCGTGCCTGTTCGGCCCCAACGGGCAGCTACAGGCGTGGAACGACGAGCTCGCCAACATGCTGCACCTCAACCGCGACGTGATGGCGGTGATCGGCACCCACGGGCAGTTCGTGCAGCACTGCATTTCGCGCTGCCGGCTGGACCGGCCGCAGGCAGTGGAATGGCGCGAGGGCCGGGGCCCGCGGATTTCCACCGACTGCATGCTCGGCAGCCGTAATTTCGTGATCCGTTCGGTCACGCTCGCGAGCGGCGGCATGGCCTTCGCCTTCGACGACGTGACCGACCGCATCCGGTTCCAGAAGAGCATGACCGAGGTCGCCGAGACGCTGGAACGGGCCGTCAAGCAGCGCACCGCCGAACTGGTCGAGGTCAACCGTCAGCTCGCCGAGGCCAAGGACGAGGCGGAGCTGGCGAACCTGTCCAAGACCCGCTTCCTCGCGGCGGCCAGCCACGACCTGCTGCAACCGCTCAACGCCGCGCGCCTGTTCGTCTCGGCGCTGCACGAGAAGCGGCTGGCGGCGAGCACGCGCGGGCTGGTCGGGCAGGCCTCGATCGCGCTCGATTCGGTCGAGGACCTGCTCGAGAGCCTGTTCGAGATATCGCGGCTCGATGCAGGCGCGATCCAGCCAGAGATCCGCACCATCTCGCTCGACCGGATGCTGTCGGCGCTGCGGATCGAGTTCGCCCCGCTCGCGCGTTCGCGCGGGCTGGCGTTCAGCGTCGCCGAAACGGGGCTCCATGTCTCGAGCGACGTGCAGATGCTGCGCCGGGTGCTGCAGAACCTCGTATCGAACGCGATCCGCTACACCGCCGCGGGCAGCGTCACCGTGAGCGCGCAGCGCGAGGGCGACCGGGTGACGGTGGCGGTGACCGACACCGGCCCCGGCATCGCTGCCGGCGAACAGCGCGTGGTGTTCGAGGAATTCCGCCGGCTCGAGGCGACGCGCAAGATCCCCGGCCACGGGCTCGGCCTCGCGATCGTGAGGCGCAGCTGCGCCAAGCTGGGCCACGGGGTCGCGCTCGATTCCGCGCCGGGGCGCGGCTCGACCTTCTCGGTGACGCTGCCGGCCGCCGATGCCGATGTGGCCGCAGCGGCCACGGTCGCGGCACGCGGGGCCAAGACGGCCCCGGCGAGCGGCGCGATCCTCGTGATCGACAACGACGAGGCGATCCTTGCCGGGATGCGCGCGCTGCTGGAGAACTGGGGGCACCGGGCGATCACCGCGGTCGGCCCCGACCGGCCCGAGGTGCGCGCCGCGGCCGAAGCCGGGCTGTCGCTGATGCTGGCCGACTATCACCTCGAGGACGGGCTTACCGGCGATATCGCGGTGGCGCGGGTGCGGGCGATGCACAAGGGCGATCTGCCCGCCGCGATCGTCACCGCCGACCGCAGCGAGGAAGTCCGCGCGAGCCTTGCGGCGCAGGGCCTGCCGGTGCTCGGAAAGCCGATCAAGCCCGCCCAGCTGCGCGCCCTGCTGCGCCAGCTCGCGGTCCCGGCCTAGGGCCCTAGCCCTCGAAATTCACCCGGTTGGCGAGGATCACCGCCTGGGTGCGGCTGAAGACGTTGAGCTTGCACAGGATCGCCGAGACGTGCGCCTTGACGGTCGTCATCGAGATGTCGAGTTCGTGGGCGATCTGCTTGTTGAGCCGACCTGCCACGAGCCGCCCGAGCACCACGCGCTGCTGGGGGGTGAGGCTGTCGATCAGCTTGCGGATCTTCTCCTCCTCCTCGTCCGCCAGTGGGTCGCTCTGCAGTTCGCCGGGGGCGTAGATCTCGCCCATCAGCACCTGGCCGATCGCATCGAGGATGGTCGCCCGGTCGAGTGTCTTGGGCAGGAACCCCGCCGCGCCTGCCGCCAGCGCATCGCGCACCGTGACGCGGTCGTAGGAGCCCGACACCATCACCACCGGCAGGCTCGGGAAGTCGGCGCGCAACTGTTCCAGCGCGGAGAAGCGCTGTGCATCGGGAATGTTGAGATCGAGCAGCACCATGTCGGGGTCGGGCATCGCCTCGAGCGCCGCCAGCGCCTCGGCGAAGCTGCCGGCCTCGGCGATGGCGCAGTCGGGGAAACTCGACAGCAGGATGGCGCTGAGGCCGTCGCGGATCAGCCCGTGATCATCGACGATCAGAACGCGTTCGAGGGGCGGCGCTTCGGTCATGGGATATCTCTATCGCCTGAACCCGGCGGGGCAAGAGGATGCAACAGAGGGGGGCGCGAGCCTCGGCCCCCGCCCCCGTCTGCGCTTGCCCTCACTTGGGCAGCTTGAACACCCAGAGCGAACCGCCCTGGCTGATTTCCTTGAAGGTCTTGGCGACCTCGCCGCCCCACAGAGGCACCGCGCCGCCCCAGCCGGACATGACCGCGACATACTGCTCGCCGTCCTGTTCCCAGGTGACGGGCGACCCGACCACGCCCGAACCGGTCTGGAACTTCCACAGCTCCTTGCCGGTCTTGGCGTCGAAGGCCTTGAGGTAGCCCTCAGGCGTTCCGGTAAAGACCAGGTTGCCGCGGGTCGTCAGGACGCCGCCCCACAGCGGAGCCTTGTTCTTGTATTCCCACATGACCTTGCCGGTCTTGGGATCGATGGCGCGCAGCGCGCCGATGTGATCCTCGGCAATCGGCTTGATGGTGAAGCCCGCGCCCAGATAGGCCGCGCCCTTCTTGTAGGCGATCGGCTCGTTCCAGATGTCCATGCCCCAGTCGTTCGAGGGGACGTAGAACATCTCGGTGTCGGGCGAATAGGCCATCGGCATCCAGTTCTTGCCGCCAAGGAACGAGGGCGCGGCGAACACCGACTTGCCCTTTTCCGCCGTGCCCGGCGCGCCGGGGCGGTTGTCGTCGTTGTAGACGGGACGGCCCGTTTTGAGGTCGATCTTGCTCGCCCAGGTCGGCTGCATGACAAAGGGCGTGGCGTTCATCAGCTTCCCGTTGGTGCGGTCGAGCACGTAGAAGAAGCCGTTGCGGTCGGCCTTGGCGCCGAGCTTCATCTTCTTGCCCTTGAACTCGCCGTCGAAGGGGATGAACTCGTTCACGCCGTCGAAGTCCCAGCCGTCGTGCGGAGTGGTCTGGTAGTGCCACTTGATCACCCCGGTATCGGGATCGATTGCGAGGGTCGAGGCGGTGTAGAGGTTGTCGCCCGGGCGCAGGTGGCTGTTCCACGGGGCCGGGTTGCCGGTGCCGAAGAAGACGAGGTTGGTGTCGGGGTCATAGGTCCCGCCAAGCCAGGTCGCCCCGCCGCCGGTCTTCCACAGATCGCCTTCCCAGGTGGCGTTGGTCTTGCCGGTGATGCCGTTGTCCTTGCCGTTGAGCGTGCCCATGTGGCCCTCGATCACGGGCCGGGTCCAGACGATCTCGCCGGTGTCGACATTGCGCGCCTGCACCTCGCCGACCGCGCCGAACTCGCCGCCGGAATTGCCGGTGATGACGAGGTTCTTCACGATGATCGGAGCGGCGGTGGCGGAATAGCCAGCCTTGTAGTCGGCGGTCATCTTGTTCCAGATCACCTTGCCGGTCTTGCGGTTGAGCGCGACGAGCCGCGCATCGAGCGTGGCGAAGATCACCTTGTCGCCGTGGATCGCCGCACCGCGGTTGACGACGTCGCAGCAGGGCATGATGCCGTCAGGCAGGCGATGGTTGTATTCCCACAGCTTCTCGCCGGTGCGCGCATCGAAGGCGAAGAGGCGCGAATAGGAGCCGGTAACGTAGATCACCCCGTCATAGACGATCGGTTGCGATTCCTGCCCGCGCTGCTTTTCCCCGCCGAGCGAGGCGGCGAAGGCCGGGACCATCTTCGCGACGTTTTCGGTGTTGATCTGCTCGAGCGGGCTGAAACGCTGCTGCTGCGGCCCCATGCCGTAGGTCAGAACGTCGCCGGTCGTCGCAGCGTCGTTCATCAGCTGATCCATCGTCGGCCCGTCTTCGGCCAGAGCCGGTGCGGTGATCGCAAGGCCTGCAAGCGCGACGCCCGCGGCCAGGATATTGGTCAAGCCCTTCATCATTCCCTCCTTATCTCTTCTCTTTGTCCCCGACCGGCCGCGAAGGGCCCGAGCGGGTCACACCCCCATCAGGAAATCCAAGCCTAGCCCCCGTGCCAGCGGCAACAATTGAACCTTGGAACTAGGCGGGCGGCCTAGCCGATGGCCTTCGTCGCGGCGGCCGCCTGCCAGGTGACGCCGGCCTTGGCGAAGAGCGCCTTCATCCGGCCATCGGCGGTCATGCGCGCGACGATGTCCTCGACCGCGAAGCCCAGCGTGCGGCTGTCCTCGCGCACCGCCATGCCGATGTCCCACCCGTCCGAGGGCAGCATCGGCAGCGGGGTCTTGCGAAGCTTCGCCCCGCTGCCGGCGCTGTCTGCCATCGCGGCCTCGATCTGGGCGCGGGTGGCGACGGCCATCTCGACCTCGCCTTCATGCACCGCGAGGGCTGCGGCATGGCCGGTGGGATAGTGCTGGACATCGCCGCGCAGGATCCCGCCGAAACCGCCGACGAGGTAGAAATCGGGGATCGAATCCAGCTCCGCACCGACCTTGCTGCCGACGAACCGCTGCGGCGGCTGGTCGCAATCGCGGGTCTGGGCCGAGCACAGTGCACTGAATTCCTCGCGGTAATAGGGCGCGACGAAGACCACCTGGTCCTCCTTCGCCGCCAGCTGCATGTCGAAGGGCACGTGCAGCATGAGGTCGCAGCGGCGGAAGCCGAGCAGCCCGCCGCGCCAGATCACGTTGCGCAGGTCGTCCGAGAGTTCCTCGTCGGCGGTGAACAGCGCGATCTCGGGCTTCACGCCGAGCTGCTCGGCGATCGCGAGCGCGAGATCGACGTCGATCCCGGCCGGCTGCCCGCCACCCCGGTCCCACGACCACGGGCGGTTGTCGGCATAGAGCCCGACACGCAGGATGCCGAGCTCCCGCACCTTGGCGAGGGGCGCCGCCCCGAGCGGTCCCGACAGTGCCATTGCGCAGCCTGCGCCGACCATGCCGGCGAGGAATCCCCTGCGGGTATCGGCCACCTTACTCTTCCGTGTACTTCGTTTCGAGGAAGGCGCGGATCGCCCAGCCCGCCTTCTGGCCGAGCACCTCGCCGAAGGGCGGCATGTAGACCTTGCCGTCATGGCTCGACCCGTTGCGGAAGCGCTCCATATACCACTGGTCGCCGCTCTCGCCGAGTTCGAGATAACGCAGGTCGGGTGCGATCCCGCCCGAGATCGCTTCGAGCCCGTGGCAGCGCGCGCAGTTCTGGTTGTAGGCGGACGTGCCGATCTCGATCGCCCGGGCGTTGCCGCTGTAGGGATTCTTCTCGAGCCAGGCCTCGCCGATGTCGGGCAGGTCGGATGTGTCGACGGCCTGCGGCGTGACATCGCCATGGGCCATGATCTGGGGCCCGGCCGCCATCGCCAGAGAGGCGATCGCCGCACCGAGCAGGATGCGTCCGGCGTAGTTTTTCATCTCACAAACCCCTTTGTGCCTCAGGTGCCGCGCGGTTCGCGCAGCGACATTCTCCCGTGCCATCAGATTACGCCCAAGTGCCCGAATCCCCATTGCACTTTGGTACAATCGCGGGGCGAAAGGGGGTCTGTAGGATGCCTGCCATGATATTCCGTCGCTTGCCCCTTTGTCTGGCTGCCGCCGCTCTGGCCGTACCCGCCGCCGCGCAGACGGCCTATGTCAGCAACGAACGCGGAAGCACCGTCAGTGTTATCGACATCGCCAGCGGAACGGTGAAAGCCACCTTCGACGTCGGCCAGCGCCCGCGCGGGATCCTGCTGAGCCGCGACGGCAAGTACCTCTACATCTGCGCCAGCCTCGACAACGCGGTCGAGATCCGCGACGCCGCAACCGGCGCGCTGGTCGCGGTGATGCCGGCGGGCAACGATCCCGAACAGTTCTTCCTCTCCCCCGACGGCACCACGCTGTTCGTTTCGAACGAGGACGATGCGGCCGCCACCGCCATCGACCTCGCCGCCCGCAAGGTCGCCTGGCAGGTCGAGGTCGGCGAGGAGCCCGAAGGCATCGCGGTCAGCCCCGACGGCAAGTGGCTGCTCGTCGCCTCCGAGGAGGAGAACACCGTCAGCTGGATCGACCTCGCCACCCGCGAGACTGTCGCCGAAATCGAAACCGAAGCCCGTCCGCGCCACATCGAGTTCACGCCCGATGGCCGCCATGTCTGGATCGCCGCCGAGATCGGGCAGACGGTCCATGTGATCGACGTGGCGACGCGCGAGATTGTGGAGACGATCCCCTTCGCGCCGCCCGGGGCCATGCCCTACAAGGTGCTGCCCTGCGGCATCCGCTTCACACCGGACGGCAAGACCGCCGTGATCGCGCTCGGCCGGGCGGACTCCATCGCGCTGGTCGATGTCGAGACCCGCAAGGTGCGCGGCTACGTCAACACCGGCGGACGCCCGTGGCACCTGGCCATCACCGCCGACGGCACACGCGCCGTGGTCGCCAACGGCACCAGCGACGATGTCGCGGTGGTCGAACTCGCCACTGGCCAGTTGGTCTCCCGCATCCCGGCGGGCGAAGGGCCGTGGGGGGTCGTGCTGGCGGAATAGGAAACGAACAGAGGGACAATGGCCGCGACAGACGGCCGGAACGGAGGGGAAGTGCGAAGGGTTGCAGCATTTCTGCTGACGGGGGCGGCGTGCGTCGTTCCTGCGGTGACACAGGCCGAGGACGCGGCGTCGGCAGATGCTCCGGACGCGCCGATCATCGTGACCGCGCCGGGCGGAGACATCGATCTCGACGATGCGCTCGCGCTCGAACGGCGCGACATCGCCATCGCGGGCACCCCGGACCTGCTCGCCGCGCTCCAGCGCAATTTCGCCGGCGTCAGCGCGCAGGACGCGCAGAACAATCCGTGGCAGCCCAACCTCGTCTATCGCGGCTATGTCGCCTCGCCGCTGGTCGGGCAGGCGCAGGGCCTTGCCGCCTATGTCGACGGGGCGCGCTTCAACCAGCCTTTCGGTGATACGGTCAACTTCGAGCTGATCCCCGATGCCGCGATCCGCTCCGTCACCCTGCGCGATGCGAGCCCGGTCTATGGGCTCAACACTCTGGGCGGCGCGCTGGTGATCGAGACTGCAACCGGTCAGAGTGTGCAGGGCGTCGATGCGGCGGCGGCCATCGGCTCATACGGCGAGCGCGATCTCAGCCTCTCGGCCGGCGATGCGATCGGCGGCTTCAGCTGGTTCGGCGCGGTGCAGTACCGCGAGGAAGACGGATGGCGCGATTTCAGCCCCTCAGACCTCGTCAACGGCTTCGTCGACCTGGGCTATGACGGCGCGCGCGCCGGGCTGCACGTCAAGGCCATCGGGGCCGATACCGACCTCACCGGCAACGGCGTCGCGCCGGTCGAGCTGCTTGAGGCCCGCCGCCAGTCAGTCTTCACCTGGCCCGACAACCAGCGCAACTCCTACGGCCGGATCAGCCTCCACCCGTGGCTGGCTATCAGCGATTCCGTCCGCTTCGAGGCGACGCTCTACCGCCAGCGCCGCAAGGCATCGCTCCTGAACGGTGATGCCGCCGACATCGAGGAATGCGAGGACGATCCGGCGCTGGAGGGCCTGCTGTGCCTCGAAAGCGTCGGCGATGACGGCGACGAGGAGCAGGCGCTGCTGACCGACGGCGCGGGCAATGTGATCGGCGACGTCCTCGACGGCGGGGATTACGGCGTCTTCAACCGCGGCACCATCCGCTCGCGCTCGGAAGGCTTCCTCGCGCAGATTATCACCGAGCAGGACATCGGCGCGCGTACCAACCGGCTGGTGCTGGGCGTGAGCTACGATTCGAGCGAGAACGACTTCGCCGCCTCGACCGAACTCGGCGCCCTGACCGAGGATCGCAGCGTCGAGGGACTCGGCGTGTTCATCGACCAGGCCGACAACGCCATCGCCCCGGTAGAGCTGAAAACCCGATCGCGCTTCTGGGGCCTCTTCGCCAGCGACACCCTGCCATTGGGCGAGACGCTGACCGCGGAGATCGGACTGCGCTGGAACCATGCGCGAATCGTGCTCGAGGACCAGATCGGCACGGCGCTGAACGGCGACCATTCCTTCAGCCGCCTCAATCCGGGGATCGAGCTCGACTGGGCGGTGACGCCCGAGGTGAGCCTGCGTGCGGGCTATGCCGAGAGCAACCGCGTGCCGACCGAGGCGGAACTGTCCTGCGCCGACGAGGACGCGCCGTGCAGCCTCACCAATTTCTTCATCGCCGACCCGCCGTTGGAACAGGTGGTCGCCAAGACGTTCGAGCTCGGCGCATCGGGCAGCCACCGGGCGGGCGGATGGGAGATCGACTGGCTCGCCTCGGCCTACCGCGCGACCAACGTCAACGACATCCAGTTCATCGCCTCCAGCACCCGCGGGCGCGGCTTCTTCGAGAATATCGGGCGCACCCGGCGCCAGGGTTTCGAGGCGAGCCTCGGCGTGCGGCGCGGCGGTTTCCGGATCGGGGCGAGCTACGCCTTCATCGACGCGACCTTCCGCCTGCCGGTCACGCTCAGCAGCCCCGCCAACCCCGAGGCGAACGACGAGGGCGAAATCTTCGTCGAAGCGGGCGACCGGTTGACCGGCATCCCCCGCCACAGCGCCACCCTGACCGCCGACTACGAGGGCCGGATCGGCACACGCAGCTTCGCGATCGGCGGCGACATGGTCGCGCGCTCGGGCCTGCTGCTGTTCGGCGACGAGGCGAACCAGAACCCCGAGGTGCCGGGCTACGTCGTCTTCAACCTGCGGGGCCGGATCGAGGTCGTGAAGGGCGCCTCGCTGTTCGGAGAGGTGCGCAACGTCTTCGACCGCGACTTCGCGACCTTCGGCACCTTCAGCGAGGTGGACGAGGTCGATCTCGCCGAAGCACCGGACGCCTCCGACCCGCGCGCCTTCGGCCCGGGCGCACCGCGCCGCTTCACCGTGGGGATCGCCCTCGCCTTCTGACTTCGTCCGAAGGTGCAATGTCGGGAGGGCGGGGAAACTGTCATTGTCACGCCCAACGAACGACATTTTCGAGGGAGGATCAACATGACACTGCGCAAGCTCTCCGCCGGCGGCTCGCTGGCCCTGGCCCTGGCTCTCGCGGCATGTTCCGGCGGCGAGCCCGCCGCCGACGAACCCGCAGCGACCGAAACTCCGGCTGCGGACACTGCCCCCGCAGCCGACGCGCCCGTCGCCGATGCGACCGCCGAGGCCACTCCGGCTCCGGAAGCCAGCCCCGCCGTCGAGCCCGAGAAGGCTGCCGCCGCCGCGCCTGCGGCTCCCGCAAAGCCCGCCGCAGCGCCTGCCGCCGAGGTGGTCAAGGTCGCCGCCACCGTCGCCCCGCCCGCAAGCTTCGGGCGCTGCGCCGTGTGCCACACCGCCGACAAGGGCGGCGAGGACAAGCTCGGCCCCAATCTCTACGGGGTCTTCGGCAAGCCTGCCGCCAAGGGCAGCTTCGCCTTCTCCGACCAGCTCAAGGGCGCGGGCCTCGTGCTCGACGAGCCGACCCTCCACAAGTGGCTGGAGAACCCCAAGGCGCTGGTGCCGGGCAACCGCATGAGCTTCCCCGGGATCAAGGACGCGGCCAAGCGTCAGGAAATCATCAACTACCTCAAGCAGCAGAGCTGAGGATCGCGGTCGGCGCGGGGCAGGACGGGATCGCCTGCACCGGCGCCCCCAGGGATCAAGCCGTGCGGTAGATGCTCGGCTGGATATCGGTGAAGTTGGCGATGTCGGCCATCACCGCCGCCGTCGCGGGCGAGGCGAGCGCGGTATCGATTGCCGCGCTGTCGGCAAACCGCAGCACCACCATCGCAGCCGCCGGCTGCGCCGCGTCCGCGGGCCAGAGAATCTCCGCCCCCGTCAGCCCGAGGCCGCCCCAGCTTTCCTCGACCAGCGGGATATGGGTTTCGCGGTAATAGGCGGCATCGAAGCGCGCCCCTTCGGCTTGCGGGTAGCTCACCACCAGATTGGCCATATTCTCAGTCTCCTCCTGTTGTTGTCGTCATGAAGCGGGGACCGCGACCGGGGTCGCGGCAATGAGCGGGCGGCCCGCGGCGTGCCAGCCGTCGGTGCCCTCGGCGAGCCAATGGACATTGGCAACGCCGCGCAGGGCGAGGCGGCGCGCGGCGTTCCAGCTCATCCAGCAATCGGTGCGGCAGAACAGGATCACCGGCCTGTCCGGCGCGGTCCGCCGCGCTTCGCGCACCGCCGCCTCGAGCGCCTGCCACAGCACCGGATCGACGGGGGTGCGGCCGGTCTCGGGGAACCACAGGGCGCCGGGAATGGTCAGGTGCCCGGTGCTGAGCGTCCAGACCCCGGTGGCCGGATCGCGCACCCCGCCTTCGACCGGCATGACGTCAAGAAACAGCGCGTCCCGCCCGGGTGCGAGCGCCAGCGCCTCGGCAAGACCGATCGCGGCAGCAGGGGCGGGATCGGCCTTGACCGGCGCACGGTAGCGGGCGGCGCGGTAGCCTTGCGCATCGAACAGCGCAGGCTCGGCGCTGCGGGGCTGTGGCTGCGGCTCGCGGGCCTGAACGCCCGCCACCAGCGCCAGCGCCGCCATGCCTGCCACGATCCCTGTCCTGCGCATCCCCGTCCCCTCTTGGTCCAAGGTACAATATGCCCCGTGTGCGCGAGCGGAATACATTGTCCAATGGTATGATGCGCACACTCCTCTCGTTCGCGATGCTGGCGGCTCCAGTCGCCGCGCAGTCCCAGACGCCGCCGGCCGACCCGCTAGGCTCGCCGATGTGGGAATACCATGCGGGCAAGCTGTTCGCCGGTGCACCCGTGGTGTTCGATCCGCGGGTGGAGGTCGCGCTGCCCGTCCTGACCGAGAACCAGCACGTCATGCCCGTCACCGTCGATGCCCGCGCGCTGGGCGAGGTGGTGCGGATCGTGATCTTCGCCGACCTCAACCCGATTCCCGTCGCGGTCGAATACACGCCGCTCGCCGCGCAGGCCTTCATCGCCACCCGCATCAAGCTCGACCAGCGCACCCCTGTGCGCGCCGCGGTGCTGACCGCCGACGGGGTGTGGCACGTGGCCGGAGACTGGGTCGATGCCGCGGGCGGCGGCTGCTCGGCCCCGCCGTTGAGCCGCGTGCGCGGGGGCTGGGCCGATCACCTCGGCGAGCTGCGCGGGGCCGCGTGGAGCGCACCCGGCGCGACCCGCCTGCGCCTCTCGTTCCGGCATCCGATGGACACCGGCCTGGTCGAGAACATCCCGGCCTACAACATCGACCAGCTGACGGTGTCCGACGCCGAAGGCCGTGCCCTCGCCCGGATGACCGTGCACGGATCGGTCAGCGAGGACCCCTCCTTCACCCTGCTGCTCGCCCCCGGGCTGGCGGGCGACCTCGCGGTGGCGGCGCGCGACACGGGCGGCTTCGAGTTTGCCGGCACGCTCGCAGCGGGAAGCGGCGCGAGGGTCGCGGCGGCGGCCACGCGATGATCGAGCGGCGGGGGCTGCTGCTCGGCGCGCTCGCCCTCCCGCTGGCGGCGGCGCCCTTCGCCGCGCGCGCCGAGCTCTTCGCCGGAACCTATGCGCCAGAGGCGACCCCCATCGGCGATGGGATCTGGATGGTGCGCGGCGCAGACGAGGCGCTCGGCTTCGCCAATGGCGGAGCGATCGCCAACAGCGTCATCATGGCGAGCGATGCCGGCGCGATCATCGTCGACAGCGGGCCCTCGCTCGCGTTCGGCGCGGCGCTCGGGGCGCTGGCGCGGCGGCTGACGGGGCAGGAGGCCAGGCGGGTCTACATCACCCACCTCCACCCCGACCACAGCTTCGGCAACGGCGCCTTCCCCGAGGCCGAGATACACGCCCTGCCCGGCACCCGGGCCGAGCTCGAACGCGACGGCAGCGGTTTTTCGGACGCGATGTACCGGATGCTCCACGGCTGGATGGCCGGCACCGAGGTGATTCTGCCCGCCGCCGCGGCTGCCGAGGGCGCGGTGGTCTTCGGCGGCCGCAGCCTGAGGCTGCTCGCCCTCTCGGGGCACAGCGAGGCCGATCTGGCGATCCTCGACGAAACATCGGGAACGCTGATCGCGGGCGACCTCGTGTTCCATGACCGGGCGCCCGCGACCCCCCACGCCGCCTTCGCCCCGTGGCAGGCGGCACTCGCGCGGCTCGCGGCCACCCCGCATCGCCAATGCGTCCCCGGGCACGGCCCGCTGTGCCAAACCGGCGCCGCGATCGCCCAGACCCGCGACTGGCTGGCCTGGCTCGAGACCGCGCTGCGCGAGGCGGTGGCGGGCGGGCTCGACATGGCCGAGGCCGCGAACCAGCCGATCCCGGCGCGTTTCGCTGGGATGGCCGCGGCGCGCTACGAACTGACCCGCTCGGTCTCGCATTTCTACCCGAGGCTCGAGGCCGAACTCTTCCCCCGCATCGACGGCTGATCCTGCCGGCCGGCCGCCGCGGCCCGCCACCCCCGCCATCTCAGACCAAAGTCGGACGACCAAAGTCCAATTTCGGCGCGGACCGCTCCGGCGCAGCATCGCGTGGGCCGCAAGGGACGGCACGAGAACAGAGAACAAGGGGGAAGGACATGAGATCCAGATTTCTGCTGCACGCAGCTGTGGCCGCATTGGCGATGGGGGCCGCTGCGGCGCCCGCCCATGCGCAATCGACCGCCACCCAGCAGCTGCTCCAGCGCCTGCACGAAAAGGGCATCCTCACCGACGAGGAATATGCGGCGCTGATGGCCGAGACCAATGCGGCCCCGGCTGCCGCCCCCGCCACCTCTCCGCAGGTGGCAGCGCAAGACACCGCCGCCGGCGCGCTCGACATGAGCCGCGTGGTGCGCATGACCGACAAGGGCATCGGCCTCGAAGTCGGCCCGGCGACGATCAAGTTCTCGGGCTCGATCAACGCCTATTACGTCAACGACAACCCCGACACCGTAGGGCGGACCACCGCGGTCGCCGGCGGAATCGCCTCGGTCGGGGCGGACAGCTCGAACGCGGTGCGCAACGGCCTGCTTCCCGGCTATCTGCTGATCGACGTGACGACCAAGCAGGCCGGGCTCGACATCGGGGCCCATTTCGGGATGTACCCGGGCATCAATTCGGCCGTCTGGGGCCCGCTCGGCGCCAATAGCGGCGGCCAGCCGACCGCGCTCGCGACCGCCGGGATCGACTTCCGCCAGGTCTATCTCACCATCGGCGGCGGCTTCGGCACGGTGAAGATGGGGCGCGACATCGGGCTGTTCGGCTCCGAGGCGATCCTCAACGACATCACCCTGCTTGCCGCGGGCCCTCCGGGCGGCAATGTCGCGCCGGGCAACACCACCCTGGGGCGCATCGGATCGGGCTACATCTACACCGATTTCCAGCCGCAGATCACCTACACCACGCCCAACCTCGGCGGATTCCAGGCCTCGGTCGGGGTGTTCCAGCCGCTGCAGTCGCTCACCGCCCCGGCGCAGACCAACACCGCGCCCGGCTTCCAGGGCAAGGTCACCTTCGACAAGTCCTTCGACAAGGTCGGACTGCGCCTGTGGGCATCCGGGGTCACGCAAAAGCACCAGACCATCGGCGCGGGCGCGGGCGGGCTGGTGTCTTATACCGGGCGCGGCATGGATCTGGGCGGCAAGGTCTCGGTCGGGCCCTTCGCGGCGGTCGCCAACTGGTACACCGCCAAGGGCCTCGGGACGACGGTGCTCAACCTGCTCGACACCGACGCGCGGGGCAATCCGCGGGGCAGCGACGGGTTCTATGTCCAGGGCCTCGCAACCTTCGGCAAGGTCTCGCTGGGCGCGAGCTACGGCGAGAGCAATCTCGACCGCACCGCCTTCGAGATCGCGGCGGGCAACACGCTGGTGCGCAAGAATTCGAGCTATGTCGGCCAGGTCCGCTACGGCCTGACCGACTGGGTCACGCTGATCGGCGAATACACCCGGACGAACAGCAAGGCGCATGGCGGCAACGAAGCGGAAAGCAGCAGCATTGCTGCGGGCGCGATCCTTTTCTTCTGATCGCGGGCCGGTTATCCGGGGGCATGAGGCCGGTGTCCGGGATGGCGATCACGCCGCCCGGGCGCCGGCCTTGCCCGACTTTGGCCGACCTTGAGGAGAACGCGCCGTGGATGCGATGACCTTTGCCCATTCAGCCGACCGGGCCGATCGCTACAACCGCACGGCGCGTGCGCTGCACTGGATCATCGCGGCGCTGGTGATCGGCAACATCGCGGGCGGGCTGCTGCACGATGCGCTCGAGGACGTCGTCAACCTGATGCCGCTGCACAAGGCGGCCGGGATGACGGTGCTCGCCCTGACGCTGGTGCGGATCGGCTGGCGCCTCACCTGGACGGCAACGCCGCACCCTGCAGCGATGAGCGGACTCGAAGTGCTCGCCGCCAAGTCGACGCATCTCCTGTTCTACGCCCTGATGCTCGCCATGCCGCTGACGGGCTGGATCATGGCCTCGGCGGGCAAGTATCCCCTGACGTGGTTCGGCCTGTTCGACCTGCCCAAGCTCCCCGTGACCCGCGAGGACCCGCTCTACGCCATCGGGCACGAGGGCCACGAACTGCTCGGCTGGCTGTTCCTCGCGCTCGCCGTGCTGCACATCGCTGCGGCGCTGCGTCACCATCTCCTGCTCAAGGATAATGTCCTGCGGCGCATGCTGTGATGATGCGCGCGCCGATCTTCGCGAAACATGAAAGCTGCCTGATGAAAACGATGCTGCGTCTCACCGCCTGCGGGCTCGCCCTCCTTTCGGCCCTGCCCCTGTCCGCGCAGGACGGCGAGGAGCCGCAGGACGAGGCGGGCGAGGAGCGCCGCGAGATCATCGTCACCGGGCGCGGGCTCGACCCGGCGCTCTCGACCGGCATCTACGCCACCACCACCCTCGAGCGCGAGGCGATCGTCGCGGCGCCCTCGGGCCGGATCGAGGATGTCTTGCGCAATGTCGCCGGTTTCCAGCAGTTCCGCCGCTCCGACAGCCGTTCGTCTAACCCCAGCGCGCAAGGGGTGACGCTGCGCGCGCTCGGCGGCAATGCCACCAGCCGCGCGCTGGTGCTGCTCGACGGGGTGCCGCTTGCCGATCCCTTCTTCGGCTACATCCCGCTGTCCGCGATTGCGCCCGAGACGCTCGGCACGATCCGGGTGACGCGCGGCGGCGGATCGGGCCCCTTCGGCGCGGGCGCGCTCGCGGGGACGATCGACATTGAAAGCGCCGAGCCTGGGGCGACGCAGGGGTTCCTCGGCAGCGCGGCGATCAACGACCGGGCGGAAACCGAGGCCACCGGGGTGCTCACCCAGCGCCTCGGCCGCGGCTTCGCCATCGCGAGCGGGCGGTGGGACCGGGGCCAAGGCTTCTTCACCACGCCTGAAGACCAGCGCGTGCCCGCCACCGCGCGCGCCGCCTTCGACAGCTGGAACGCCGCCCTTCGCGCGGTCGCCCCGCTCACCGACACCGTCGAGGTTCAGGCCCGCGTCGCCGCCTTCCGCGACAATCGCACGCTGCGCTTCGAGGGCGCGGATTCCTTCAGCAATGGCGAGGAGGCCTCGATCCGCTTCGTCGGGCGGGGCGACTGGCAGTTCGATGCGCTGGCCTATGTGCAGGCGCGCGACTTCGGCAACGTCGTGATCTCTTCGACCCGGTTCACGCCGACGCTGGACCAGCGCCGCACGCCCTCGACCGGCATCGGCGGCAAGTTCGAGTTGCGCCCGCCGCTGCTTGAGGGGCACGACATCCGCTTCGGGGTCGATTACCGCCGCGCCGACGGGGAACTGCAGGAGGAGGCGCTGAACGCCGTCACCGGGCGCATCACCGAGCGCCGCCGCGCAGGCGGGGCGACCGGGAACCTCGGCATTTTCCTCGAGGACGACTGGCAGATCGGCCCGCTGACCCTCAACGGCGGCCTGCGCGCCGACCGCACCTCCATCACCGGCGGCTTCTACCGCGCGGTCACCCCCACGGGCGCTCTGGTGAGCGAGATCGTCGCCCCCGACCGTTCGGACTGGGCGGTGAACTGGCGCGCGGGCGCGCTGCTCTATCTCACCCGCCGCCTCGACATCCGCGCCGCGGCCTATACGGGGCTGCGGCTGCCGACCCTCAACGAACTCTACCGCCCCTTCGTAGTCTTCCCCGTGACCACCGAGGCCAATGCGAACCTCGTCAACGAGAGGCTGGAAGGCTTCGAGATCGGCTTCGACTGGCAGCCGGTCAACGAAGTGGTGATCGCGGTAACGGCCTTCGACAACGAGGTCGAGAACGCCATCGCCAACGTCACAGTCGGGCCGAACCTGCGCCGCCGGGCGAACCTGCCCGCCATCGAGGCGCGCGGGATCGAGGCGAGCGTGGCGGCGAAGTTCGGGACCGTCAGCCTCGACGGTGCGCTCGCATGGACCGACGCCGAAGTGCGCGGGCGCGGTACTTCCGCCGATCTCGACGGCAACCGCCCGTCGCAGACCCCGGAATTCGCGGCAACCCTGACGCTTGGCTGGGAACCGGCCGCCGGCTGGCGGCTCGCTGGCACGCTGCGGCACGTCTCGACCCAGTTCGAGGACGACCGCGAGACCGATCGCCTCGCACCCGCGACGACGCTCGATGCCTTTCTGGCGGCACCGCTCGGGGGCGGGGTGTCACTCGTCGCGCGCGCGGAGAACCTGACCGACGAGGCGATCATCACCCGCAACCAAGGCGGTTCGATCGATCTGGGCGTGCCGCGCACCTTCTGGCTTGGCGTGCGCTACGGGTTCTGACGCGGGCGCGGAAGGCGCGGGGTCAGGGGACGCCGAGCGCGGCCGCCTGTTCGCGCAGCTGCGCCGCCGCGCCGGGGTTCGCCTTCACCGCCGCATCGAGCGCAGCCTTCGCCTTGGCGGGTTCGCCAAGCGTCATGCGGCTGCGCATCAGCATGACCCAGCCATCGAGATTTTTCGGCTCCTTCTGAAGCCGCGCCTCGAGCTGGGCGACCATGCCCTCGGCCATCTGACGCTGTTCGGAAGGCTTCATGGCGCTCGCCGCCGCGACGTCAGCCGCGCTCGGGCCGCGCAGGCTGGAGGATGCTGCCTCCCCCGCCACGCTGCCCGATCCCGGCGCGACCAGCGCGGGCTTGCGTTCGCCCTGCGCCTTGGCGATGCGCGGGGCGACTTCGATGCCGTTCATCTGCCCGACCTGCTCGATGGTGCGCACTAGATCGGCCTCCCACGGGGCGCCCTGCGGGCTGTCGGCGAGCAGATCGAGCCACGCGGCGATGGCGCCCTCGTGATCCTTGTCGATGTCCTTCTTGGCCGCCATGAAATAGCGCGCGCGCGGGTCCTGCGGGTCGAAGGACAGCGCCTTCTCGAAAGCCGCGAGAGCCTCGGGCGGGAGCGGGTCGCGCTTGCTCGCCATAACCAGCGTCTCGCCGAGTGCCGACCACAGCACCGCCTCCTCCGGCGCGATAGCGAGCGCGCGGCGGTAGGCCACGGCGGCGGCATCGAACTCGCCCTTCTGGAAGTGCGCGAAGGCGAGGTCGCTCCACGGCCCGGCATCGTTCGTCGAAGCCTCGGCGGCGGCCTGCAGCTGTTCGATCGAGGGCTCACCGTCAGCAGCAGCCTCGGGCGCACTGCTGCCGCCCCCGCCCTCGTAGACATTGTAACCAATCGAGCCTGCCGCCAGCAGCATTGCGCCGCCGAGCAGCAGCCAGCCCGCCTTCGATGATCCGCCCCCGGGCGTCTGATCCCCTGATGCCATGCCGCGAGCGCTAGCACCGCAGGCAAACCGGGGCAATTCGCTCTGGCATCGGGTCGCGTTTTGGGTATGGTGATGCCTCAGGGGAGCGATCTATCCGAAGGGGGGAGGATAGGTGAGCGGGATGTTCAAGGTCGCGATCATCGGTTCGGGCCCGGCGGGCCTGAGCGCGGCTGCCCGCGCGGCCGCACTCGGCCTCGATCACGTCCTGCTCGAGAAGACCGACCACCTCTCCGACACGATCTACAAGTACCAGAAGGGCAAGCACGTCATGGCGACGCCCAGCAACCTGGTGCTGCGCTCCGACATCGATTTCGAGGCGGGCAAACGCGAGACGATCCTCGGCGTCTGGGACGAGCAGATCGCCGGTCACAAGGTCAACGTCAAATACCACGCCGAGGCCAAGGCGATCCGGGGCACCGGCGATGCGATCCCGGGCTCCGTGCAGCAGATCGTCACCCGTGCGCGGGACGGGTCGAAGACCGTGCGCGAGCTCCAGCGCCACGCCCCGCCCTATGCCATCGAGCTGACGAGCGGCGAGACGGTGATGGCGGAGAACGTCATCCTCGCCATCGGCACCCAGGGTAATCCGAACCTCATGCGATGCCCCGGCGCGGACCTGCCGCACGTCCAGTACCAGCTCGATGACCCCACCGAATATGTCGACGAGCATATCGTGATCGTCGGCACGGGCGACGCGGGGATCGAGAACGCGCGCGGCCTTGCCGAGGACCCGGCGCAGAGGAACACCGTCTCGATCCTCAACCGCGGCACCGAATTCCCGACCGCCAAGGCGGCCAACGTCAGCGCGCTGATGGCCGATCACGAGGCGGGCAAGCTGACGGTGCGCACCGAGAGCGAGACCAAGGCGATCGAGCCCGGCTGGATCACGCTCGCCACCCGCGACGGCGAGATCCGCATCCCCTGCGACCGGATCATCGCCCGCATCGGCTCCGCTCCACCCCGCGCCTTCGTCGAGGAATGCGGGATCGAGTTCACCAGCGAGGACCGCGGCGCCTTCCCGCGCCTGTCGCCGGTGTTCGAATCGACCGCGCCCGGCATCTTCGTGATCGGCGCGCTGGCGGGCTATCCGCTGATCAAGCACTGCATGAACCAGGGCCACGACGTCATCGAGTTCATCAATGGCAACACCGACCTGAAGCCTGCGGACGAACCGATCATCGCTGCCAAGTTCGCGGGCCTCCCCGGCAACCGCCCCACCGAGGAATGGCTCGAGTTCCTGCGGGCAAACGTCTCGATCCTCAACGGCATGAACCCGCTCCAGATGCGCGAGTTCATGCTCGACAGCGAGGCCAAGTTCTACGGTCCCGGCGAGGTGATCTTCGAGCGCAACGCGCCGGGCTCCTCGCTGTTCGGGATCGCCAGTGGGTCGGTGGCGGTGGAGGTGAACCCCGCCGATCCCTCGATCACCATCCCGATCGAGTCGGGTTCGATCTTCGGCGAGGTCGGCCTCATCTCGGGCCGCCGCCGCGGCGCCACTATCCGGGCGGCCGAGGACACCATCGTCGTCGAGATCTCCCGCCTCGCCGCGCTGAAACTGCAATCGCAGGTGCCCAGCGCCAAGGCGGCGATCCAGCGCATCTCGATCGAACGCCAGCTGCTCCAGATGTTCGGATCGGGCCTGACCCGCGAGGATGTCGCTCCGCTGGTCGAGGCCGCGCGGGTCGAGGAGAAGCGCGCGGGCGAGGTGGTCGTCACCGAGGGCGCGGACGACAAGGACATCTTCATCATCCGACGCGGCTCGATGATCGTCGAGAAGGAAATCGGCGGCAAGCCGGTGTTCCTCTCCTACCTCCCCGCCGGCAGCTATTTCGGGGAGATGGCGGTGATCGACGGCTCGGCGCGCACCGCCACCGTCAAGGCGGCGATCAAGTCCGAGGTGATCCGCCTGCCGGGCGAGGGTTTCCTCGCGTTGATGGACAAGCGGCCAGCACTGCGCGATCGCGCCTTGAAGGACATGGCGGGCCGCCGCGCCACCAATGAATTCATCGAAAGCCGCAAGGACGAGTTCTCCGGCGCGGTCGATCTCTATTCGCAGACCGCGCAGTTCCTCGTCGACAACGGCATCGGCGAGGCGACCGACGTGCTGCTGATCGACGAGAAGCTGTGCATCGGCTGCGACAATTGCGAGAAGGCCTGCGCCGACAGCCATGACGGGCTGTCGCGCCTCGACCGCGAGGCGGGGCGGACCTACGCCCACCTCCACGTGCCGACCTCGTGCCGCCACTGCGAGCACCCGCACTGCATGGCCGATTGTCCGCCCAACGCGATCAAGCGCGGGCCGGACGGCGAGGTCTTCATCGACGAGACCTGCATCGGCTGCGGCAATTGCCAGAGGAACTGCCCCTACGGCGTGATCCGGATGGACGCGAAGCCGCCGAAAAAGCCGAGCCTCCTCGAATGGATGCTGTTCGGCAAGGGCCCGGGCCCCGGCGAAGCCCCCTATTCCTGGCGCAAGAAGGCCGCCGAGAAGGAGGGCACCGCGAAGGCCAAGCTCGCGATCAAGTGCGACATGTGCTCCGGCATCGACGGCGGCCCCGCCTGCGTGCGCGCCTGCCCGACCGGCGCGGCGATCCGCGTTGCCCCCGACAAGTTCCTGACCTTCACCAAGCTCGCCGAGGACGCCGAGTGATGGCGACGCGCGCGAAGACGGCGACCGGCGGCACGGGGCGGTTCTCGCAGGACGAGAAGCGCCGCGATTCCGATCACGTCAGCTTTCTCAGGCACAAGGGCTTCCGCTGGCTGTGGATCGCGCTGGCGCTGAGCGGGGCGAGCATCGCCGGCTACCTGATGATCGACCAGCAGCCGCGCCCCAATGGCGGCTCGTGGTACGGCTACACCCTCGGCACCATCGGGCTGGGGCTGATCCTGTGGCTTTCGCTCCTCGGCGTGAGGAAGCGCCGCATCAACCCGGGCGCCTGGAGCCTCAAGGCATGGACATCCGCCCATGTCTATCTCGGCCTGTCGCTGATCGTCGTCGCCACGCTCCACACCGGATTCCAGATCGGATGGAACGTCCACACCCTCGCCTACGTGCTGATGCTGCTGGTGATCGCGACCGGCATCTACGGCGTGGTGGTCTATGCCACGCTCCCCGCCAGCCTCTCGGCCAACCGCAAGGAGATGACGCGCGCGCAGATGCTCGAGGCGCTGACCGCGATCGACCGCCAACTCGAAAGCGCCGCCCAGCCGCTGGCGAGGGCCGAGGCCGATCTGGTGATCGACGCGCTTGGCCAGGACGTCTTCTACGGAGGTGCGCTGGCGCGGCTCACGGGGAGCTATCCCGGCTGCGCAACGGCCCGCGCCATCAGGGGCATGGGGACCGGATCGGAGGCGGAGGCCCGCGTCGTCGCCCTGCTCGAGAAGCGCCGCGAGCAGCTCGCCCAGATCCGCGGCGCCCTGCGCATCCGCGCTTTGCTCGAGGTCTGGCTCTTCGTCCACATCCCGCTCACCATCGCCCTGATCGCCGCGCTCGCCGCGCATGTGATCAGTGTGTTCTACTACTGGTGAGGGGCGGACGATGGCTTTCCTGATCCGCACCATCGACTTCACCGCCGCCGGCCGCGAGATCGTGCGCGACCGGACGCTCGCGCAGGACAGCCTCACTGTCGGCCGCGCAGCGGAGAACGACATCCACCTGCCCGATCTCGCGGTCGAGCAGCATCACCTGCGGATCGACACCGCGGCGGACGGCACGCTCGCGGTGAGCGCGCTCGGCACGCTCGGCTTCGGGCTCGACGGACGCAGCGTCACCGATGGCACGGTCGATCCGCGCACCGGCGGCGAGATCGCGCTCGGCGCGGCGCGGCTGGCGGTCGCGCGCGAGGGCGACGGCTCGGTCAGCGTCACCATCAGGCAGGTCGCCGCCGAGGAAGGCAGGAGCGACGCCCTGCGCGGTTTCACCCTCGCCAGCGTGCTCCCCGGCAAGCGGGCGATGAGCTGGGTCTTCGCTTCGGCGATCCTCGTCCTGCTGCTGATGGTCCCCGTGGCGAGTCACCTGCTGCGCGCACCCGCCAAGCCCGATCCGACGGGGCGGACGCCGGGCACAGTGCTGCTCGACAGCGCCTGGTCGAGCGGCGAGCTTTCGCTCAAGCACCACACGCTCGCCGACAATTGCGAGAGCTGCCACGTCGCCGCCTTCGAGAGCGTGCAGGACGAAACCTGCGTCTCGTGCCACAAGGATATCGGCGATCACGCGCCGATGCCGCGCCTCGCCAAGGGGATGGCGCCGCTCTCCGATGGCGATGCGCTGCAATGGAAGATTGCGGAGGGCTTCGGCAAGGAAGGCCCGCTCGGCTGCGTGTCCTGCCACTCGGAACACGAGGGCCCGGTGCGCGCGCCCGCCGGCTCCGAGGCCTTCTGCGGCGATTGCCACAAGGATCTGGGCACGCGCCTCACCGACACCGACCTCGCCAACGCCCACGATTTCGGCAAGGACCACCCGCAGCTGCGCCCGGTCTATTTCGCCAGCTTTGGCGCGGCAAAGCCGGTGCGTGCGGCCCCGGGGACGAAGCCGGTCGAACGCTCGGGCCTCGTCTTCCCGCACGATGTCCACATGAACCCGCGCGGCGGCGCGGCGCGCATGGCGGTGAGCCTCGGGCAATACGGCAAGCCGCTCGAGTGCAGCGACTGCCACACGCTCACCGCCGACCGGATGTCGTTCACCGAGGTGAAGATGGAGGACGCCTGCGAGGGGTGCCACAGCCTCGTCTCCGGACGCACCGCGGCGGGCGGCTTCAGCAAGCTGCGCCACGGCGACGTGAAGGATCTGGCCGAGGATCTCGCGCGGATCTCGTCCGGCCCGCGCTCACGGCTTGCGCCGGCCCGCGCGCGTCCGGGGCAGCAGGGCAGCGCCTCGCCCTACCGCGCCGATTTCGGCCGGCCGGTGCGCGCCTATATCGGCCTGTCGAACGCGCTTTCCGTCGGCGGAGTGTGCACCGAGTGCCACCTGCCCACCACCGGCCCGAACGGTCAGGCCGATCTCATGCCGGTCAACCTGCCCGACCGCTTCCTCACCGGCAGCTTCTTCAACCACGAGGCGCACAAGAAGCAGGAATGCACCGATTGCCACGCCGCCGACACCTCGCGGACGGCGAGCGACCTGCTGATGCCCGATCTCAAGAGCTGCCGCGAATGCCACCTCGGCGCCGCTGCAGTGAAGACGAAGAAAATCGTCCCCTCCGACTGCGCGATGTGCCACGCCTATCACCTGCCCGCCGGGCAATGGTCTCCCAAGGGCCCCGCGCCGCATTACAAGCCGATCCCGCCGCCGCCACCCGGCAAGACGAAGGTTGCGGCGCTGGTCGGGGAGGCTAGGAAATAGGGATGGGGGACAAAGCCGCACCACCGCGCGCCGTGCTGATCGCACAGATGACCGACATCCATGTCGGCTTCGCCCCCGACGAAAAGCCCGAGGAGCTGAACCTCACCCGCTTCCGCGCGACCCTCGCGCGGCTAATCGAGGGTCCGAACCGCCCCGACATGCTGGTCCTGTCCGGCGACATCACCGATCACGGCGATGCCGAGAGCTTCGCCAAGACCGCCGAGCTGCTGGAAGCCTGCCCTTTCCCGATCGTGCCGATGGTCGGCAACCACGACAGCCGCGAAGGCCTGCTCGGCGCATTCCCGCAGGTGGTCCCGGCCGAAGGCGGCTTCCTGCATTACGTGGTCGAAGCGCCGCTGGGACTCAGGATCATCTGCCTCGACACGCTCGAGGATGGCCGCCACGGCGGCGCCTTCTGCGAGGGGCGCGCGCAATGGCTGGCGGCGCGGCTTGCCGAGGGGCCCGAGACGCCGACCCTGATCTTCATGCACCACCCGCCGGTGGTCGCCGGGATCGACTGGATGGACCCTGCGCCGGACGAGGGCTGGATCACGCGCCTTCGCGCGGTGCTCGAGGGCCAGTCACAGGTGCTGGCGATCCACTGCGGGCACCTGCACCGCCAGATCACCACGCGCTTTGCCGGCATCCCGCTGGGGGTGACACCCTCGGTCGCGCCGCTGGTGGCGATGGACCTCAACCCCATCGACCAGAATGTGCCCGACAACCGCGAGCTCATCACCACCGAGCCGCCGACCTACGCGCTCCACCGCTGGGACGGGCAGAGCCTCGTTTCGCATTTCGAGCGGGTCGGCGACTGGCAGGTGCTGGCCCGCTTCCATGCCGGCCTGCAACCGATGATCGAGGGCATGTTCGCAGAGCGGGAGTAAGTTCGCCTGCCTCGTCATTGCGAGCGAAGCGAAGCAATCCATGGAATCCCGTTACAACACGGTGCGACGGGGCCGTGGATTGCCGCGTCGCCTTCGGCTCCTCGCAAGGACGAAGCGAGGCCCTACCGTGCGCTCGCCCGTCGCGCTCCCACCGGGGCCACACCGACCCAGCGCTTCATGTCGACCTCGTCGGAAACCTTCCACGGCACGCCGCTGCGGGTCATGAACAGGCGCTCCATCTCGGGCCTCGTGAAGGGCCGCGAGCCGAGGCGGCCGAACACCGCCATCTGCCCGCCGGTCTCGTCCACCGCGCGGTCGCGGTCCAGGCCCTTGCTGAGGGCGATCGCGGGGGTCGGGGTCTTCGCCCATGCGATCAGCTCGGGCACGGGCGCAGGGCTGAAGCCGTAGAAATTGCGCTGGCTGTCGGGGCTGGTGAGTTGCAGCACCTTCATCCCGTTCCGCCCGTCGGCGACATAGGCGAACAGCGAGGCGTTGGTGGTGGCGACGATGACGTCTTCGGCATCGGTGAGAGCCCCGCCCAGCGAGACCTTCTGGTGCACACGGGGGGCCCGCGGGTTCTTGACGTCGAGGATGACGAGCCCCTCGGCCTTGGCGGCGACATAGGCGTAGGTGCGCGCAACATAGAGCCGGCGCGCATCGGCGAGCGGCACCGTGGCCTCGGGCACCGCAACCGGATTGCGCAGGGACGTGACATCGAACAGCTTCACCCCCTCGGCATCGGTGACCCACAGATAGCGGAACTGCACTGCACTCGCCCGAGCATCGCGAAGCTCGCGCACCGCCGCGATTTTGGGCGTATCGGGGTCGGACAGGTCGACAACTACCAACCCCTTGTCGGCGGTGATGTAGGCGACCTCGCCCGCCAGCACGATATGCCGCGCGCCCTTGAGCACCCCGCCCGGGTTCCACGCGGTCGAACCATCGGCGTAGGTCTTGCGACGCAGCTGGTTGTTGCGGAATTCGCCGTCGGCGAGCGTGTTCACGTTGACGAGGATCAGACCCTCCACCGCATCGGTGACAGCGGCGTAGTTGTAGATCGGCAGGAAGGCCTGCTCCTGGTTCATTTCCCGCATCTTTTCGGTGTTGCGGGTCGGCGCGATCGGCTGGTTGGTGGCGAGCGCCATGCAGGTGGCGTTGGTGGTCTTCACGTTCGTGTCATGTCCCAAGGCGGAGAACGGCCCCTTGAGGATGCGTTCCGAGGTGCCCTTGTTGGCGATGCTGGCAACGTCATATGCGGTGAAGCCGCCCTTGCCGGCAGCGACGAACATGTATTCGCCGCGCAGCTGGAGGCAGCCGACCCGGTCGCTGGTGCCTTCGTGGACGTTGACGAATTCCTCGAGCGGGTGGGTCTCGCCCGACAACTTCTTGTCGAAGGTCTTGCCCCGCACCCAGTTCTTCAGCTCGCGCCCGTTCTGCTCGACGTGGAGCCCCCAGTAATCGGGATAGGCATAGCGGTGGAGGTAGGAACCGATCACCGCCTGCGGCTCGTCATATTCGGTCACGCGGGTCGCCTGGAAGCCGCCTTCCAGGCCGGTCCATGCGTTGAGGCCGACGAAGTTGACGTAGTTGGTGCCCAGCAGAAGGAGCTGCGCCATGATGGCGTTGTTGTCGTCCTTGGCGCTGAGGTGGCAGTCGGTACAGGTCTTGGTCTCGGTCAGGCGCACGGTGTGCGGGAAGTGCGGCGCGAAAGCCTGTGACGAGAACCCGATGGCCGAAATCGGGGGCTGCTGCACGTAGATGCGCTCGCGGTTGATGTTGGTCGAGGACAGCACCAGCGCGGAGGACGAGCGCACCGGCGCGACCTGGTTGCCCTTGGTGGTCTGATGCTTGCCGAGCTGGAACATCTCGTCGCGCGCGACCTGTGGGTTGTAGGTGGCGAAGTTCCGCGTCT
The DNA here is from genome assembly GCF_002215495.1 of Porphyrobacter sp. CACIAM 03H1. Lineage (NCBI taxonomy): Bacteria > Pseudomonadati > Pseudomonadota > Alphaproteobacteria > Sphingomonadales > Erythrobacteraceae > Porphyrobacter > Porphyrobacter sp. CACIAM 03H1. The sequence goes on along the minus strand of NZ_CP021378.1, from coordinate 1,252,972 downwards.
CGCCGCCCTCGTAGCGGTGGATCTTGGTCTTCCAGTTGGCCTCGATGGGAAGGTGGCAGCCGCCGCAGGAGGTCGTCCACGAGAGGTGGCAGGTGAAGCACGCCATCTCCGGATCGCGGTGCGCGCGGTCGTTTTCGGCAATGCCGATGCCGAATTCGAAGTTGCCCGTTTCGGCCCCGTAGCGGCTGACAAGCTTCGCCCGCGCGGCCTTGGCGTTGAAGGTTGGCGTCGCCGGATCGACCGTGTCCTTGACGAGGCTCATCTCCCATTCGAGGTTCGGGTCGACGATCGAGCGTTGGACCAGCTTGCGGCGGCCGTCCGCGCCCTCCAGCCACTCGAAGCGGCGCTTGCCGTCGGGGTTGCGCAGCAGGGCGAGGTTGTGGCCCTCGGGCGGGGCGGCGGGACCGCTGGTGCGCAGGGTCGGGTAGGCGTCGGGCGTGCCGTGGCAGTCCTTGCAGGTAATCTCGATCGCGTTGGCGACCTCGCCATAGATGAGGCCGTTGCCGTGGCTGTCCTGCTCGAAGTGGCAATCGGCGCACTGCATCCCCTTTTCGGCGTGGATGTCCATCATGTGGACCGCCTTGCCCGGGTTGACCCCAGCGGGGACGAACTTGCCCTCGCCGTTCTTGCGCCACTTCTCCGGATCGTCGGGATCGACGATCTTGCCCTCGGCATCGAGCAGGTTGCCCTCCCGGTCGCGCTTGAAGATCGCGCGGAAGTTCCAGCCGTGGCCGTGGTAGTCGGCGAACTGGGTGTCCCTGAGCTTGGGGTTGAGGTCGTAGACGTTGCGCAGGAAATCCACGTCGGCCCACCTGCCGCGCGGCGCCGCGCCCTCGGGGTTGCGGTCGGTGACGGCACGCACCTCCTCGGCGGTCGGATACTTCTGCTTCTCCGGCCACATGTGGGGCGCGTCGCTTTCGTAGTCCCACATGGTGTAGCCGAGGAAGGAGTTCAGGAAGATGTTCGGCTGGTGCATGTGGCAGTTCATGCACTGGCTGGTCGGGATGGCGCGGGTGAAGACGTGCTGGAGCGGGTGACCGCTCTCCTTCTTCCGCCCGCCCACGGTGAGGCTGTCGTCGGCGCGCTTGCCGGCCTCCTTGCCCGCACCGTGCCCGTGGCCGTCATCGGCCTCGTGATGGCCCGGTTCCTTGACCGCACCGTGCCCGCCCTTCTTCTTTTCGCCATAGCCCGCGGCATGTTCGATCTTGGCGGCGATGGTGGGATCGATCGTTATCGACTGCCCGTCGCGCCCGTATTGCGCATAGGTCAGCGAGTGGCGCGGCTCGCGGTCGTTGGCATAGACCACGTGGCAGGACGCGCAGCCCGAATGGCGGTAGTCGCCCGGCTGGTCGTTGGTGCCCATGAACCAGGTGAAGGGATCGTTGAGGCGGGTCTTGTGGATGTTGAGCGCCGGGATCGCCACACGCAGGCCCGTGCCGGGGCCGCGGTTCGACTGCTTGAGATCGGGCCGCCCGGGCTCCTCGAGGCGCTGGATCGAGCCCGAGGGGTTGGGCAGGCCGATTTCCGGGAACTGCGAGTTGATCGTGCGTCCGCCGCGCTCGAACACGCGGAACACGTCGCCCGGCGGGATCACGTGCCAAGTGGGCAGCGGATACATCTCCGCGAGCACCCCGCGCGCGACCTGATCCTCCGAGAGCTTGCCGCCCGGCCCCGCGCCCGGAGTGACGATCTTCGCAGCGTCGCCCTCGCGCGTGTAGGCTTCGCCGAGGAGGTAGTTCTTGAAGGGCAGGATGCCGTTGTTGTAGCTCGCCCCGCCCCACAGCATCGCGCCCGTCGCCATGATCGAGCGTTCCGCCGCCTCGATCGCCTGGATGTGGCACGCTCCGCAGGCCTCGCGTGCCACGCGGTAGTCGCTGGGATTGATGAACTTCACGAACTCGGGGCTTTCCTGGTTCAGCAGCGCATAGGACCGCTGGGGGTTGGCCGAGGACGGGAAGTGCCAGGACTTGGGATACTTGGGCAGCACGTGCGCCTTGTCGCGCGCGGCGACATAGTCGGGATGATCGTGCGGAAGCTCGGAATTGCCGCGCACCGCCGTGTCGCCGCCGTGGCAATCGGTGCAACCCAGCCGCACCGCCGGGCTCACATGCATCGTCGGCGCGTCGGTCTTGATATGGCAGGTGAGGCAACCTTCCGACTTGGCCTCCATCTCCGCCACCGATTGCCGCTGGGGCGCTGGCGGGGCGATGACGCGGCTGTAGTCGCGCTTGACCGGCTTCTCCTTGTCGGCGGCCATCGGGACACCGGCGAACAGGCCGATGGCAAGCACCAGCGCCGCTGCCAGCAGCGCGACATGGCGGGTGAAGGTTCGGCCGATCGTAAGCATCAGTAGGTCAGCACCACGTTGGCAAGCACCGAGACGAATTCCTGTCCGCCGCCGCGCGCGGTGAACAGGTCCTTGAAGCCGTCGCCCGCCAGCAGCGTGGCGGCGGAAAGGCGGAAGACGATGTTCTGGTTGGCCTTGGGCCGCCAGATCGCCGCAGCCGAAAGGTCGAAGCCGATCTCCTTCGGGATCGAGCCCTCGTTGCGCAGCACCTGCAAGGTCGAGGTGTCCTCGAACCACAGGTGGTTGGCGTTGGCGGAAAGGCGGAACTGCGGCGTCAGGTCGAAATCCGCGCCGACCCCCGCGAGGATCAGGCCGGGATTGTTGAAATTGCTCTGCCCCTGCTCCTTCGAGGAACGCAGCGAATTGAGCAGGCCGTTGCGCCCGTTGACCGAGATCGCGCGCCCGCCGCCCGCGAAGGGGATGGTCTGGCGGATCCAGTAGGATGTGTCGGCCCCTGCGAAGACCGGGTTCTCGAAGATCGCGTCGAACCCGCCCTCGGTGTCGTCATAGGGATCGCTGTCCCCGCTGGCATAGGCGGCCGAGAGGCGGAAGCGCATCCAGTTGCGGTCGTAGCTGGCTTCGAGCGCCGCGAACTGCGCGTTGATGTCGGCCGGACGGTCGGTGAAGAACGAGTTCCGGTCCTCGCCCAGCGCCCAGTAGAAACTGCCCGTGAGGTTCACCCGGCCCACGCGGCCGTCCATGTTGTAGCCGAGGTAGACGACATCGTATTCGCGGCCCCTGAGCGTGCCGAGCAGCGCAGGGCGCACCGGGAAGCCGTTGGTGTCGATCTGGATGTCATCGGCCTCGCGGTTCATGTTGTAGACCACGGTGAACTGGCTGGTCAGCGCCGGGATCAGGAAGTCCTGGCGATAGGCATTGGCAACGAAGACGAAATCGTCGCGCGGGGACCGCAGGATCGCGTTGAGGCCCGAGTTGGTGTCCTTCTCCAGCCGCCAGAAGGCGCCGAGATTGAATTGGAAGCGGTTGTTGTCGCGCGATCCGAACAGGCGCACGCCAAGCTGCTGATCGTTGAACAGGAAGCCGCGGAAATCCGACTGGAAAGGCTGGATCCCGGCGCGGATCGAAATGAAGTCGAAACGGTCGTTGTCGAACTGGCTGAAGTGGTAATCGACGAAGGCTTCCTGCACCCCGAGGAACTGGTCGAGCCGGTGCGAGGGGCGCGAAGGCTCGACGAACAGCACCCGCCGCTCGGGCACGTCGACGTAGTTGACGTTGTAGGCCAGCGTGACGCGGTATTCGATCGTCGGCGGCTTGAAGGTGGTCGAACCTTTCAGCAGCGCGAAACCGGCGATGAAGGTCTGGCTGAAGACCTGGCTGAAATCGTTCCCGAACACGTCGTTGCGGTCCGGATCCTCGGTGGTCTGGACACCCACGGGGATCGGGAAGGTGCGCGGTTCGTAGACAGAATCTGAAATCAGGTTGGCGACGAAGAACCAGTCGTCCCCCTTGATCGGCAGCCACGGCACCTTGGCGCGGTTGATCGGCCGGTCGCCCTTGTAGGTGTTCTGGTTGTAGGGATCGAACAGGTTCTCGCGCACGAGGCCGAGGCTTTCGATCAGCCGCCAGCGGTCGGGAATGGGAAGCTGGTCCTTGGGGAAGGCCTCGGGCGGCGGCGCGCGCACCGCGCCTTCGTTGGTCTGCTCGATCCGCTCGGGCAGGGGCGCGGTGTAGCCGGGGCGCTGGCGGCCCTCGATGATCTGCGGATCGACCGGCGGCGCCTCCTGCTCCCAGTCGCGCGGTGCCTCCTCCCCCGGGGGCGCGGGCGGCGGCTGCATCTCCTCGGGCGGCGGCGCCTGCAGGAGGACCAGCAGGGGCAGCAACGCGCCCACCTAGAGCCCCTCGCACACGTTCTGCGCGGCCGTGTCGAGGAACGGCGCGAAGGGGCAATTGACGTAGCGCAGCCGCACCTGGCGGCTGCCGACCTGCACCACGATCCGGTCGGACCGGATCGCGGGCGGCGCATTGCCGATCCCGCCTCCGACCCGCGCGCCGGCATTGTGGAGGCCGAGGAAGCTGATCATGTCGTCCTGGTCGATCCCGTCGCCCGACACGCCGATCCCGCCGACCAGCACATTGCCGCGATAGACCGGCACGGAGCCGGGGAAGATCTGGATGCCGTTGGCGAGCCGCGTCGTCCCGGCCGTGACCTGCGGCAGCCCGGTGCAGGCGCGCGGGGTGTCCTGCGCGGCCGCGCCCGTCACGAAGGCGAGGTGCTGCGCGAGATTGCCCACCACCAGCGCCGATTGCAGCCCGGTCGAGAAGGGGCTGAACTGCTGGATCGGGCGCGACAGCGGTCCATTGGGCTGGCCGACCTCGCCGTCGGGAAAATAGGGCCGCGACAGGTTGCCGCCCGCACGGTCGGAAAAGGCGAAGGCGCCGGTGAGCGCATTGGCATCGCCGAGGAAGCTGCGCGTGCGGGCGACGAACTGCGGCACCTCTCCGCCCGCCGCGAGCAGCTCTGCGGCGGCGAAGCGGCCGGAGAAGAAATTGGCGGTGCGCGCCTTCTGCAACGACACGTCGATCCCGAAGATCGGCGCATCGGGCGAGCGCACGATGCCGAGCACCGCGCCGCGGGTGTCGACGAGGCTGATCGTCACTTGCGCACGGCTATCGAGCGGCTGGCGGATCTGCGCCCGCGCGCGGCTCATGACGGTGAAGGCTTCCTCGAGGATCGCGCGGGCCTCGGCGGCGGTCAGCGGCGCGGCCAGGTCGCCCGCGTCGGTGCCCCCGCGCAACGGGTAGCGGTTCGCCCCCGCCCCGTTCGACAGGACGAAGGCATCGCGGTTGGCGAACTCGGCAGCCGTCGAGGCGCGCACGCCCGAGGCCTCGGTCCCGTAGGTCGCGCCCGCGAGCAGGCCGGCGCCGCTGTAATAGCCCGCGACCGGCACCAGCACACCCGCCGTCGCGGCGAAGCTTGCGCCCGCGACATTGCCGATCTGGGGATATTCGATGTCGGTGTAGCGCAGGCTCGTACCGTCGGCGGTGATGCGGTCGGCACGGATCCCGACCGGCGCCTCGAAGCCGACCGTGCCGGCGAGCGCGATCGCCTCGTCGAGATCGTTGTCGCGATCGAGCACGTTGGGGTCGAAGCCGTAGGTGCCGTCGGCGATCACCCCGATGCCGCCCACGACCACGCCGTTCTGGTAGAGCGGGAAGCCGCCCGGGTCTGCGGCAAGGCCCAGCGGCGAACGCTTCGGCCCGATCAGCCCATCGGAGGCGCGGGCGGCGAGGTCGGAGCAGGGCAGCTGGCTGAACTGCACCCCGAACAGCGGACCGCTTTCCAGCCCCGCTGTGGTCGGCGCGGGCGGGAAATGCTCCTGCACGATGAAGCTCGCGGTGCGGCTCGAGAAGGCGTTGCCGCCGCTCGAGAGATAGGCGCCGGTGATCGCCTTGGCGATCGCGGCACCCGCGCTGGGGATCGTGAGGCCCTGGGCGTCCTGGTTGCTGCCATCGCGGGCCGAGGGGATGCGCGCGGTCGGCGCGGCGCCCGGCATGGCGAAGACGGCAAGGACGTTGCCCACCCGGTCGGTCACGGCGATGGTCGCCGCAGCGCCGCGCGCGCGGGCTTCTGCGGCGGCCTGGGCGATGATCGTGCCGACTTCCGCGCCCGAGAGGCTCTCGGCGGCGGGGACAGCGAAGACCTGCCCGCTTGGCGGAGGCGTCGGGGTCGGCGTCGGTCCGGGCGCACCGGTCGCGCCGCCGCTGGTCGACGACCCGCCGCCCCCGCAGGAGGCGAGCACCAGCGCCCCGGCGCCCAGCAGCGATATGCCCCCCCGCCAGCGCATCGTCAGGAGAGCCTGCCGATCGCGCCGGCGGCCGCCTTCAGCGCGGCGCGGAAATCGGCCGGGCGATAGGCTTCGGGCGCCTCGACCGCCTTGTAGGCGCGGGCGATGTCGCCGCGGATGCCGGCCGCCGCGCCCTGCGTCACCCGCCCCTCGCGCACGAGGGAATTGAGCAGCGTGTCGACCGCCATCACCGCCTGCACCGAACCGGCATAGTCGGTGAAGCGCGGCGCGGTGGCCTCGCCCGCGATGATCGCGATCACCCGGAAAGCGTCGGCATCGGCATAGGAACGGGCCGACAACGAATCGGCCAAGACCCCCGCACGGACCGACAATGCCTGTGCAGCGGCGCGGGCCTCCGCGGGGCCCTGCCCCATTGCCCGGTGGAAGTTGCGCGCGGCGGCCTCGAACGCCCCCGCCTCGCCCGGCACCAGCGCGCCGGCCACGGCCTGGAGCATGATGATGTTCTCGTCGTTGAACGGCGGGTTGCCGAAGGGGATGGGCCGCGCGGGGTTGGTCTCGAAGGTGAGCTTCCTCTGCGGGCCATCGGTGATGGTGCGGTGGCAGGAGTGGCAGTCGTAGAAATAGAACTGCGGGAAGGCGCCCTCGAAGGCGAATTTCGGCTGGGCGAAGAGCTGGCCCGCGCGCCGCACCGCCTCGGCCTGCCCCACCGCCCAGAAGCGCGGCCCGCTGGGCGCGGACTTGCGGCGGGTGTAGTCGGCATCGACGGTGTGGTGCTGCTGGAGGGCGCTGAACAGGTCGAGCTCGAAGGACACGCGCGGGTGGCCGGCGGCCATCATCGCATGGGTGACGAACTGGCCCGGTTTGCTCGACCCGTAATGGCAATCGAGGCACACGCCCGCCCGTGCCTTGGGGTTATCGAGCGGCGTCAGGCCCGCAGCGATGTTCGAGGCATGGGTCGCCGGCAAGGCATAGTGCTCCGCCAGCCAGGTGCCGCCCGAGGGCCCGTGGCAGCTTTCGCAGCCCACCCCGTCGGTCAGCGTGAACTTCGCCCCGCGCTGGCCCGCGGGCGCATAGGTCGAATGGCAGCCGAGGCAGGCGGGTGCGCTCTGCGCATTGCCGAGGCCGAGGCTCGCGGCGATCTGCTGGCCGCGCCGCCCGCCGAGGACCGCATAGGCGCGGCTGTGCGCGCCGGAGGGCGAGGAAGGCTCCTGCCAGGTCGCGATCTCGTCCTGCCGGACGACCGCGCCATTGCCCTCGGCCCGGCCGTGACAGGTCGAGCCCGCGCAGCTTGCAACGCCTTCAAAGGTGCCGTTCCCGATCGCGCCGGACGCAGGATAGAGCGCCGCGAGCGCCAGCACCGCCGCAGCCCGCAAGGCGGCGCGCCTTGCCGGCACGCCCGCGACACACATCGCCCAAAATCGCCTCATCCCATCCCCCCCGAGATGTCCGCAGACCGAACGGCTTCGACTGTCGGCCAACCTAGCATTGCGCCCCCGCGCCGTGCTTGTAGCCCTGCGTCACGAATAGCCGTCCGTTCGCCGATTCCCCCGTCAGGCCGACCCCTGCCTCTTGTCACAAGCTTGGCGTTGCGATGCAAGGGCAAAGACCAGGCCCGCGCTCACCCGCCGGCGTCCTGCGCCGAAGCCTCGAGGCTCGATGCGAGCGCCTCGAGCTGCACCGTGCACCCCTTGGCGATCAGCGCCTCGGCAAGCGCGTCGGGCGCTTCGTAATCTTCCGCCAGCAGCACGAAGTTGACATGTGCGGTGGTCGAGCCGTCGGGGGCGGTGATCATGTAATGGCCCTGCTCGGTGACCGGCAGGCGCGCCGGATCGAGCGCGGCGACCGTCACGGTGTCGTCGAAGGTGACCTCGGCCTGCGCCGTTCCGGCGTGGTCGGCGATGGCATAGGTGCTCGTCCCTTCCGTCCCGGGACGCCACAGGCGCACGGTCGCAAGGTCGTAGAGGCAGATCGTGCCCGAGCGCGTCACATCGACATACCACAGGCTCGGATTGGTCGGGTTCTCCTCCGCCTCGCCCCGCACCGCCCCGGTCCGCACGCGGGTGGCGGCGCGCTTGCGGGTGAGCGAGGCGAAGCGGTCTGCCGCGACCTTGGGGCGGTCGCCGACGCGGAAGGTGCCCGCCCCCCGGATCACGCGTGTCCCGTCGGCGGTGAGCACGGTCACCACGTCGCCGGCCTTGAGCGTGATCGAGGCATCGTCATCGAGCTTGGTGCCGACCGGATAGCGGGTTGCAGAGGGGCCGGTGGATTTCACCACGACGCCTGCCATCGCCGCCAGCGGCAGGGCCAGCGCCGCACCCGCCAGCGCGAGTGCGCCGATCCGGGCCTTCAGTCTATCCGAGAACATAGGTTCCTCCTTCGTCCAATGCTGCCATGCGCCGGACAAGATTGCCCAGCGCCGTATCGTCGGGGTGGCGCGCCGCCACCGCCTCGGCGAGGCGCAGGGCGGCGGCGGGATCGCTCGCGGCCAGCGCGCTCGCTTCGCTGAGGCGGGCGCGATCCTTGTCCGGAAACTCCGGCGCGGGCTCGAACAGGTCGACCGGGCGTGCCCGGCCGCGCAGGACCACGCGGCCCATCTCCCGCCACCAGCCCAGCCCCGAGGCCTCGGCGAATTCGCGGCTCGCCATGACGGCCGAATCCAGCGCCTTGTTGGCCGCCTCGAGCCGTGCGGCGGTGTTCATCGAGTCGCCGAGCGCAGTATACTGGATGCGGGTCGCCCCGCCGAAATTGCCGATCACCGCCTCGCCGTAGTGAAGGCCCACGCGGGTCTTTCCGATCGGCGGGAGCGCCGGGTCCTGTGCGGCGACCTCGGCGCGGAAGGCCTCGCCCGCCTGCCACATGGCATAGCCCGCGCGCGCCGCCCGCTCGCCATCGTCGGGGCGGCTGATCGGCGCGCCCCAGAAGGCCACCACCGCATCGCCCACGAACTTGTCGATCACGCCCCCGTGGTCGAGCACGACCTGGCTGAGCAGGTCGAGATAGCGGTTGAGCAGCTTCGCCACCATCTCCGGCGCGATCGCATGGCTCATCTTGGTGAAGCCCTCGAGGTCGCTGAACAGCACGAAGATCGCGCGCTTCTCGCCGCCGAGCGAGAGGAGTTCGGGCCTGTCGATGATCGCCTGGGCGATGTCGCGCGGGATGTACTTGCCGAGCGCGCCGGTCGCGAAGTTGCGCTGCACCGCGCCCGATGCGCGCGCGGCGGCGGTAACGGCGGTGAAGGCCATGATCCAGCCCACCAGCCAGCCGAAGGCCGGCAGCCCGTGGGTGTCGACATTGCGGAACTGGAGCGCGATCGGAACCCCGATGAAGACGACCAGCAGCAGCGCCAGCAGCGGGGCGAGCCGCCGCGCGGGCCATTCGAGCAGCGCCGTCAGCGCCGCCGACAGCACCACCAGCACCGCCATCGCCCACAGCACCCAGGGCGGGATCGGCGCGAGCATCCGGTTGTCGAGCATCTGGGCGATGATCTCGGCATGGACCGCGATCCCTGCGGGCACTTCGCCGTTGATCGAGGTGAAGGTCGTCTCGACCCGGTCGTAATCGACGATGTCGCCGCCAATCAGGACGTATTTGCCCCTGATCTGCTCGGCGAGGAAGGGCAGCACTTCCGGGTCGGGATCGGCGAGGAGATCGATCTGGAGCGAGGCGAACAGCGGCTCGTCGACAAACTGCGCCCGGCGGTAGTCGATCGCGCCATGGTAACCCTCGAAGGCCGGCACGGCCTCGCCCGCATCGGCGAGCATCGCCCGGCCCAGCAGCGGCGGCAGCCCGGGCACGATGGTCGGCCACACCCGGGTCGCGCCGAAGGTGTTGTCGAGCCGGATGCTCGCGGGCCGCGCGCGGCTGCCCCCGAGCCGGGCCTGGAAAGCCTCGAGATATTGCTGCTGCTCGTAGACGATATCGTCGCGGTTGGTGACGAGGTTGGCATAGGCCACCGCGACCGGGGTCTGCATCCCGCGCAGTGTGGCGACGAGATCCTCGTCCTCGTCCTGCGGCTGGTCGAACAGGATGTCGATCCCGATCGCCTTGGCGCCCATCGCGTCGAGATTGCGCAGGGTGCGCGCCAGCATCCCGCGATCGAGCGGCGATCGCTTGCGGGCGTTGATCAGGGTCTGATCGGTGTAGACCACCAGCACGATGCGCGGGTCCTGCGGGGCGAGATCGGCAGCGTAGTAGGCACGCAGGTCATAGAAGGCGCGCTCGGCCTCGCTGGTCAGCGGGGTCGGCTCGCCGCCGGGCAGGACCCAGCTGAAGCGGGCGATGAACAGCGCCGCGGCGAGCACCACCAGCGTGGCGAGCAGCTGCACCCCGCCCGCCTCGCGCACGTTGCGCCAGCCGCGCGCGATCCAGCCGAGCCTGACGGCGGACCCGGTGTCCTCGCTCGCCATGCCGCGACCGCCTGCCCGCGCTCAGCGCGCGAGGCGCGCCGCGCCGTCGCCGACGACGGCGAAGGCCGACCAGTAGAAGGGATGGGAGGTCTCGGCATCGTCCATCAGCGACACCTGCGAGGCCTTGAGCGCCTCGGCGGTGGCGCGGCCATCCTCGGCGAACAGCCCGGAGACGAGCCGCCCGGTCGCGTCGAAATCGTCGGGCACCGGCCAGTGGCTCGCCAGCACGGTGCGCCCGCCCGCGCCCACGAAGGCGCGCACCAGCCCGTCGAGCGCGAATTCGCCGCCGCTCGTCACCCCCGCCTCGCGGGTCGCGCCGACGGTGGCGCTGCCGGCGGTGTCGCAGGCCGAGAGGATGACGAGGTCGGCATCGATCCTGAGGCCGAAGATCTCGGCGAAGCTGAGCAGGCCGTCCGATCCCCCCTCCTCGCCGGCATCGGCGCCGAAGCTGGTCAGCAGCGCCGGGCGCGGCGGACATTCAGGCTGCGGCGCGGTGACGAGGCCGTGGGTGGCGAAGTGCAGGATCCGGTATTCGGCGAGGTCGTCGAGGGTGCGGATCGCGCTGTCGGTGAAGGCCGCGCCGGTCAGCACCTGCGCGCCCGCCCCGAAGCGGGAGGCCGCCTCGCGCAATTCGTCGGCCTTGATCGGGTTGGCCCAGATCGCGGGCGACCAGGTGCACTTGTCACCGCCCTCGAGCGCCGCCCGGGTGCGCGCGGCGCCGGGGGTCGCCTCTCCGATGGGCGCGTTCTCGCCGAGCCCGAGATAGGCGCGCTTGCCGTCCGAGGGGCGGCTGCGGCGCACGTCGCGGAAGGCCGCGGCGGCGACCGAGGTGCTCACCTGCGTGCCGCGCCCCAGCCATTTCGTGCCGCGGAAGTCGTATTCGTCGGCGTTCTTCTGCTTCATGCGCGCCTGATAGGCGGCAACGCTGGCATCGTCGGTGACGAGCAGGTTGACCGGCAGCTTCAGCAGCGCCCCGTCGGGCTCGAACACGAGATGGCGGACCTGCGGCAGTTCCTCGGCGACGGGGCCGAACAGGCGGACATAGAGTTCGCGGGCGCGCACGATGTCGAAGGGATAGGTCAGCACCTGCCCGCCCTCGACCACGGCGATGCTCTCGCGGATCCCGGTCACCAGCGCATCGAGCTGCTTAGGGGTCGCATCGACCCGCCACGCCCGCGCGGCATCGCGGGTGGCGTAGAGGACATAGGCATCGGTATCGAGCGTCACGAGCTTGGCATAGGCCTCGCCCTCGCCGAGGATCGCCTGGAGCTCGCCCAGCGTGATCGCGCTGTCGGTGACCGCGCGGTAACGGGGATAGGCGGCGAGGCGGCCGAGCACCTCGGCCTGCTGCTCCTGCAACTGCGCCAGCCGCGCGCGGCGTTCGGCAATCTGGGCGGCAAGGCGGGTGGCGGCATCGGGCTGGTTCTCGGTCTCGATCAGCGACACCCTGAGCTGCTCGATCCCGCGGCCGAGGTTGGTGGCGGTGCGGAACAGCTGCGCCGCTTCGTCCGAGCCTTCCGAAAGCTCGCGCGCGAGGGCGGCCTGGGTCTGGGCAAGACCGGGGCGCTGGAGCAGCTGGCTGGCGGCGAAGAGATCGGCGGCGGCGGCGCTGTCGGCAGCGGCCCCGTCGGTGAGCAGCGCGAAATAGGGCGTCATCACGCCCCTCAGCGAAGGCAGCGCGCGCCCTTCGGCCTCGGCGATGATCGCGCGGTAGATCCCCAGCGCATCATCGCGCCGGCCGCTGCGGGCATAGAGCCCGGCGAGCTGCGCGCGGGCGCTGCCGAGCGCGGGCGAGCCGGGGTAGATGGTCTCGAGCAGGCCGATCGCCGAAAGGTGGAGGCTCTCGGCCTCGGTGGTGTTGCCTGCGGCCTCGGCCACCTCGGCCAGTTCGCCGAGGATCTGCGCCCGCAGCCAGGCGACCGACACCACCCGTCCGCCGCGCACCGCGCCGAGGGTCGCCTCGGCCTCGCGCAGCAGCGCCTCGGCCTCGCCCGCGCGCCCGACCAGGCGCAGCGTGGCGGCCTTGAGATAGGCGTGCTGGCCGTCCAGCAGCCGTGCCCGTTCGAGCGGAGTGAGGGTGGTGCTGAAGGCACCGGTGATGCGCTCGTTCTCGCTGGCGAGCTGGTTGGCGAGCGGACGGCCGAGGCGCAGCTGGCGCAGGTCCTCGGCGTCGGTGAAGCTGGCGGTGACGGGTGCCTCGAGGATCGCGAGCGCGGCCTCGGGCCTGCGCTGGTTGAGCGCATCCATCGCCTCGTAATTGCGCAGCAGGCGGGCGAGCACGGGGCTTGCCGCGCTGTCGGCGCGGACAGCGGCGAACAGGCGGCGCGCCTCGGCGAAGTTGCCGAGATTGGATTGCTGGAGCGCGGAATTGAGCCGCGCCTCGGCCGCATCCGTCCCGGCCAAGGCCGCCGAGGACACCGCGAAGAACTCCGCGGCCTCGGCGAAGTTGCCGGCATTGCTGCGGCGATAGGCCTCGACCAGAGCCTGATCGGCCGCGATCGCCTCGGCCTGCTGGCGGGCGAAGGCGAGATCGTCGGTCGCGCTTGTCAGCGGGATCTCGACCGTGCCGGGCATGACCTTGTCGTTGGCGAGCGAGGCGAGCCCGAGTTCGAGCGCCTTGGCATAGGCGCCGAGCCCGCTTGCGGCATAGGTGCGCCCGCCGCGGGTGCCGATCAAGAGGTCGCTGCGGATGATGCTGCCCTCACGCGCGCAGGCGAGCCGCTGCATCCCCGACAGGCCCGGCACCTCGGCCCCGCCCTCGCCGCCCGGCTTGCAGGTCGCATCGGTGCCGGCAAAGCGCCGGGGGCCGGTCTCGCCGCCATCGCGGGGCTTGACCACCCACAGCGTGCCGACCGGCAGCGCGGCATCGCGGCAGATGATCGAATAGCGCCGGTCGAACAGCCCGGCGCCGGGCTCCGGCGCGAGGATCTGGGCCTCGCACAGCCCGTTGGAGCCGATCGGGAAGGTGTCGCGCAGCGCAAGGCTGGTCTCCTTCTGCGGGCGCGCCGCTCCGGGGACTGCGGCCAGCGCCCCGGCAAGCCCGATCGCGGCCGCGGCGGCCAGTGTCTTGCGGATCATCGTTGGCTTCCCGCTCATGTCACCTCTCCCCGCCGTCCGGGCGCGGCCCGCCGACGCCCACATAGAGCGAGGCATCTCCCCCGCTGGACACCGGATCGTCGAGCAGCGGGTCTTCCGAGATCAGCGGCGCATCGGGCTGTTCGGGGAAGTCCATGCCGAAGCGTTCCTCCTCTTCCGCCTCGCTCGCGGTCACCGGGTCGGAGCCGGCGGCGAGGGAATCGATCACGGTCGGGTTCACGAGTTCCGGCGGGGTCGGGGGCGGGTTGATGGTCAGCTCGCCCGGCGCGAAGGTGATCGCGTAGTTCGCCCCGCCCGTGAGCGTGCCCTGCCGGATCACGTAGCGGCCAAGCAGTTCGCCCGGATCGCGCGCGAGAGCCCCGGTCAGCTGGTCGCCGTTGACGAGGCCGTCCCCGCCGATGGTGAAGGTCAGCGCCGGATCGGGACGGCTGAACAGCTTGGACTGGTTCGCCGCGGTGATCGTCAGCGGACGCGGCGTGATGGTCAGCTGTCCGGCGACGAAGGTCAGGACGTAGTTGGCACTCGCTGCCAGCGTTCCCTGGGTGATCGGGACGATGCCAACGCCCGTGGTCGGTCCGGCCGTCGTCACCAGAGCGCCCACCAGCTGATCGCCGTTGACGAGCCCGGCCCCGCCGACGGTGAAGGTCAGCGCCGGATTGGCGTTGCCGTAGACGCGCGACAGGTTGTTCGCCGTCACGGTGATCGGGCGCGGGGTGATGGTCAGCACCCCGGGTGCGAAGCTGAACTGGTAGCCCTGCTCGCTCAGCAGCGTTCCCAGCGCGGCGGTGATCGCGAAGGTTCCGACATTCGAGCTCGCCGTGGCCGACGTGCCAAGCTGCGGCGCGCCCGAGATGTTCGCGATCCCGTCGCCGGGCATGAACCCGGCGAAGCTCGCCGTGAACGCCGGGTTGGCATTGCCATAGACCCGCGCGGCGTTGTTGGCGGTGACGGTCAGCACCGGCGCGAAGCGGAAGGCGGCGAAGTTGCCCCCCGGGTTGAGCGCATCGTAGGCTGTCGCCGTCGCGACGTTGTAGCGCCGGGCATAATTGGCGAAGCTGCCGATCTGCGATCCGGTCGGCGTAGCCGCGAAGATGCCGTAGTGCCCCCCGCCGGTCAGCACGAGCCCTGCATCGCCGGCGAGATTGACGACCTCGCCGCCGAGCGAGGCGAGGTCGATCGCCCTGCCCGTGCCCGAGGCGGTGAGCACGCCTCCCGCCAGCACGCGGATGTCGCTGCCGGGGCTCGTGCCCTGGTTGCGCACGTCGATCCGGCTGCCGGAAATCCCGGCGAGCTCGATCGCGCCGCTGGTCCGCTGCGGATCGCCCGCCCCGTCGAGCAGGCGCATCGTGACCGTGCCCGTGCCCGCGGCGATGCGGCTGCCCTGGGCCATGGTGATGACCGAGGCGGCGGGCTGGGTCAGCGCCTGTCCGCCGCCGCGGTTGGCGGTGAGCGTGACAGGGCCATCGCGCGTCGTCAGGTTGCCGTTCAGCAGGATCGAGCGTCCTGCCAGCAGGGTGATCGACTGTCCGCCGAGCCCGCCGGCCGTGCTGCCGTCGCTGCGGATCTCGATCGTGCCGCGCGCGTCGAGCTGGATTGCGGGGGCGGACTGCGCCGTGGCGGCGCTGCCGATCACCGCGCCCTGCCCGCTGCGCACCAGCAGGTTGCCGAAGGTGGCGGCGTTGAGAGTGCCGGTGACGTTGAGATTGCCGCCCTGTGCGGCCAGTTCCGATGCCGCCGGGGTGCCGATCAGGGCATCGCCGTCGGCGCTCGCGGTCAGGCTGCCCGCGTTGACGCTCCCGCCGCCGACATCGACGAGGAAGCGGCCCGCGCCGTTGGCAGCGGTGCCGGGGTTGCCGCCGGTGGCATTCGCCAGAAGGCGCAGCTGTACGGCGTTCACGGTCGCGGTGCTGCCGGTGGCCAGCGTGAGCGAGGCCGTCCCGCCGCGCGTCGTGCCGCCCGCCGCGGTCTGGCCGTTGGCGGCGATCTCGATCTGCGGGGCATTGACCGTGCCGCCGCCTGCCAGCGCCAGCAGAGCCTGCCCGCCGGTCGCCGCGCCGCCGGTCTGCCCGGTCGCGCCGCCCGCCGCAGCAGAGGCCGCGACGAGCACCTGCTCCGCCGTGAGCGTGGTCCCGTTGAGGCTGAGGACCGCAAGCCCGCTGGCGGCGTTGCCGACCCGTCCGGCCAGCCCGCCCGTCGCGCGCGACTGGACCCTGAGGATGCCGGGCCGTCCCGCCCCCGCCGCGGCGATCGCCAGCGTCGTGTTGGTCACGATCACGTCTGCGGTGCCGGCGCTCGCCGCACCGCCCTCGCCGGTCGCGCCGCCGGCTCCGCCGGTCGCGTCGGACTGGATCACGCTTTCTCCCGCCAGCGCGAGGTTCGAAGCGGTGATGGAGACGTTCACCAGCCCCGCGCTCGCCGCGCCGCCGATGCCGGTAGCGGCGGTCGCGGCGCCGCCCTGCGCGAGCGGTTCGACGCGGATGGTGCCGCCGTTGATCTGCGTGTTGGCGAGCGTGAGGGTAACGCCCGGCCCCGACGCGCTGCCGCCCGCCACGATGCCCTCGCCGCCCGCGGTGACGCCGCCCATGAAGATCCCGCCCACGCCGTTGGCATTGGGCGTGATGTTGATCGTGGCGCCGGTCGCGATGAAGCGCAGGCCGCCGTTCGGCCCGTTGCCCACGGCATTGCCGCCGCGCTGGCCGGTACCGCCGGTCGACTGGTCGACCACGGCAAGCTCGCCGGTGACGTTGAGCGTGGCGTTGATGACCTCGACCAGCCCCGTGCCGCCGGTCGCATTGCCGCCGTTGCCCGTGCCCGAACCGTTGCCGCCCTGCCCGCCCGAGACTCCGCCGATCAGGTTGAGGTTGGCGACGCCGCCGTTGATGGCGCGCACGAGTCGCTCGCCCCCGAAGCCGGCGCCGCCCGCAATGTTGCGGGCAGGATCGAGCGAGGAGCCGCCCTGACCGAAGGCCGAGAGCACGGTCTCGCCCATGCTCAGCGTACCGCCGTCGACCACCAGCCGCGCATTGCCGCCGGTGCCGGTGCCGCCCGCGCCGCCCTCGACCGAGGACCCGCCGCCATAGCCGCGCGCAAACAGGCGGTTGAAGCCGATGGTACCCGGATCGTTGAAGGGCTGGGCCGGCAGGGCGATCGAGCCGCCGCTCTGGGCGGTGACGAGGATGGTCCCGCCGGTGCCGTTGCCGCCGATGCCGTTGCCGCCGGTGGTGTTGCCGCCGCGCCCCATCGCGCCGAGGATCGCCCCTTCGTTCAGGACCGTGGCCGCACTGCCGGGCGTGTTGCGCAGCACGACGAGCTGGCTGCCCGCGCCGCTGGCGAGCAGGCTGGCCGCGCCGCCGAAGCCGTTGCCGCCCACGTATTCGCCCAAGGTGCCCTGTCCGCCCTGTCCGCCGGCACTGACCTGCAGCGAGCCGAAGCGCGACAGGCCGCCGTTGCGGGCGATTGCCTCGGCCAGGCCGCCGGTGCCGTTGCCTCCGGTGCCTGCCACCCCGTTCAGCACCGCGCCGCCGGTGCCGTTGGCGAACACTCTGGTATTGCCCGTGATGGAACCGCTCCCGGTCGCCGTGCCGAGTGTGCCGATCCGCGCCGTGCCGCCGATCCCGTTGCCCCCGACGCTTGCCGCACTCGTGCCGCTCCGTCCGCCGGTGCCGTTTGCTTCCACCAGCACGTCCTGGCTGAAGGCGGTGTCCAGCGACGAGAAGTTGATGGAGGCCTCGCCGCCGCGACCGATGCCGCCGTTGCCGGTGCCCTCGGACTGCGCGCCGGTGCCGTTCGCAATTACGTCGACCTGCGCCATGGTGAGCCTGCCGCCGAGGCTGCCGAAGATCCCGGCGGAACCGCCGGTGCCGTTTCCACCCGTGATGCCGTTTCCGCCGGAGCCGTTGGCGATGATCTCGGCTCTGCCGCTGGCGCTGACCCGGCCGGCGCGCACGGTCAGAGCCGAGGTGCCCGCCACGGCGTTGCCGCCGATGCCGCGCAGCGCCGGGCTGCCGCCGATCCCGCCATTGCCGCCGAAGGCATCGCTCTGCACCAGCATCCGGTCGAACTGGGCCGAGCCGAGGCCGACCGCGCCGGTCCCGCCGAGCAGCGCAAGGCCCGCCTGGGCGAGACCGCCGAACGCATCGCCGCCGCGCCCGCCGGCCGTGCCCGTCCCGCCGGCGCCGCCGTTCCCGCCTGCCGCCGTGCCGACCGCGACCGCCTGACCGCCGATGATGATCGTGCCGTTGTCGCCGCCTGCGAGGATGAAGGCCCCGCTGCCGAAGGCCGGATCGGCCTGGTTGGGGATATTGCCTTGCCCGCCGCCGAACCCGTCGCCGCCGCGTCCCCCCGCAGTGACCGCATCCCCGGCGCCCCCTCTGCCGCCCACGCCCTGCGCGAAGGCGATGGCATCGCCGGTGACCGAAAGCCGCGCGGTCTGCGTCAGGCTGCCGTCGGCCTGGAAGAAGGAATTGCCGCCCCGGCCGTTTCCGCCCGTGCCGCCGACCCCGTAAGTGGCGTCGCCGCCCACGCCCTCGGTCCCGGCGAAGGCCCGGCCGTTGATCGCGATCTCGCCGATGATCGCGTTCGCTCCGGCGATCCCGCCGAAGGCATTGCCGCCGGTGCGGCCATTGCCGCCCGTCGCGAGCGTTTCGGCACTGAGCCTGCCGAGCCGGATGGTCCCGCCCGCGAAGGTCGTCGTCGAGGCGCGCCCGCCCAGCGCCACCCCGCCGGTGCCGCCCGCATTCTCGCCGCCCTGTGCCTGGGCGCTGAGCGTGAGCAGGCCGGTCACGTCGATCGTGCCCGTGCCCGCGCCCTCGACATTGGCGATCGCCACGCCGGCATCGGCAAGGGAGCCCGCCCCGGCGTTGTTGGAGCTGCCCCCGCGCGCGCTGGCATTGGCCGTGGCATTGCCGTTGATCGTCAGCGATCCGCCGCCCGCCAGCACGAGCATCTGCGCATTGCCGCCAAAGGTATCGGAGACGCTAGAGGCACCGGTCAGCGAACCGCGCGATCCGGTCGCGCTGGCATCGAGGGTGAGATTGCCGTTGAGGGTGACGTTGCCGCCCTGCTGGGCCCTGAGCTGGGCATTACCGCCGCGCGCGGCTGCCCCGGTCACGACGTCGCTGGCGGCGACGCCCACCCCGCGCGCCGTCGCCTGGACGGTGCCGGTGATGGTGAGATTGCCGCCGCTCGCGCCGACCAGCGCCTGGCCGCCCTGCGTCGTGCCGGCGATGCCTCCGGTGGCGTTCGCGCCGGTGATGGCGTCGGCAGAGGCGGTGATCTGGCCGACAGTGAGGGTTGCCGTGCTGCCGGTCAGCGCCTCGATCACGGCCCTCCCGCCGGTCGCGCTGCCGGCCTGCGAGGTCTCGGCGAGGCCGGTGACTTGCAGCTGGCCTGCCGTCACCTGCGTGAGGCCCGCGAGATTGAGCAGCGCCTCGCCCCCCGCTGCGGCCCCGGCGATCTGGTCGGGCGTGGCGGTGGTGGCGAGCGCGCGGGCGTCGATGTCGATCACGTTCGCCGTCAGCGTCGCGCCGTTGAGACCGAGCAGAGCGCGACCCCCGGTGGCGTTGCCGGTCTGCCCGGCGGTGCCGCCATTGGCCTGCGCCCGCACCCGAAGGATGCCGGGATTGCCCTGCTGGTCGGCGACGATGTTGGCGATCGTGCCGACGAGGTTGATGTCGGACGTGCCGCCCGTCGCCCTTCCGCCGGTGCCCGCCGTCCCGCCGACCCCGCCGCGCGCATCGGCCGCGAACACGACCTCGCCCGCAAGGTTGAGGGTCGAATTGGTGAAAGTCGCAGCCAGCGTCGCGCCGGTCGCGTTGCCGCCGGTGCCGGTCGCCGCCACGGCATTGCCGCCGGTCGCGGTCTGGGTGAAGTCGAGCCGGCCCCCGCCGATCTGCGTTCCGGTGATCGTGGCGGTGACTGTCCCGCCCGCCGCATCGCCGCCCGCGACGACACCCTGCCCGCCCTGCATCGCGTTGCTGAGCGTGAGCGCCCCCGGCCCCGAAGCGCCCGGCGCGAGATTGATCTGCGCATTGGTCGCGTTGAGGAAGATCGTCCCGCCGCTCGCGTTCCCGCCGCGCTGGCCATTGCCGCCGGCAGACTGGTTGAACAGGATGAAGTTGCCGGAAAGATTGGCGGTGGCGTTGATCACCTCCATCAGCACCGATCCGGCCAGCGCATCGCCGCCATTGCCGGTGCCCGAGCCGTTGCCGCCCTGCGCACCCGCGCCGCCGCCATTGCCCTCCATCGACAGCGTGCCGGCGTTTATGACGCGGATCCTCCGGGTGCCGCCGGTCGCATTGCCGCCGGTGATGTTGCGTGCGGGATCGGCCGAGGCGCCGCCCTGCGCGAAAGCCGAGAGGGTCGCGCTTCCGGCCACCATCGTTCCGCCGTCGACCGTCATCGCGGCCGTGCCGCCGAACGCCGCCCCGCCCGTGCCTCCCTGCGCCGACGAATTGCCGCCGAAGCCGCGCGCGAAATAGGATGTAGGGGTGCCGACCGGCAGGGTCAGGGTGCCGCCCTGTGCGGCGATCAGGTCGAGCGTTCCGCCGCGTCCGAGGCCCCCGATCCCGTCGCCGCCGACAGTCACCGCCCCGAGGCCGTTGGCGCTGGCGACCGTGAGCCCGCCGAGGGCATTGCCGAAGCCGCCCGGGACGTTGTTCTGGATCGTCAACCGGCTGCCGGTGCCGCCGGCATTGAGCCGGACCGTGCCGCCGATGCCGTCGCCGCCCTTGTGGATCTGCGACACGCCGCCGCGTCCGACCGCATGGACCTGCGCCGAGCCGAGCGTGATGGTGCCGCCGCCCAGCGCATCGAGATAGGCAAGGCCGCCGGTGCCCGTGCCGCCCGCGAAGGCGCCGCCATTGGCCGCGCCCCCGTCGCCGTTGGCGAAGACCTGGGCATGGCCGGTGATCGTCACCGCGCCGCCGTTGGCGGGGGTGACGGTGGCGACAAGAGCCTGCCCGCCGGTGCCGTTGCCGCCTGCGCCAAGTTCGGCCGCGCCGCCGGTCGCGGTGGCATCGATCAGCGCATTGCCGTTGATGGTGACGGTGATCCCGTCGCCCTCGATCGCCGCACGTCCGCCGATGCCGTTGCCGCCTGCGCCACCGAGAACTGCCGCCCCGCCGACACCTCCGGCAAGCACGTTCAGCCCGGTGGCGGTCAAGGTTCCGCCGAGCGAGCCGAGCACCGATGCCGTGCCCCCGGTGCCCGATCCGGCCCCCACGCCGTCCCCGCCCGTGCCAACGGCGCGCAACTCGACCTGGTTTGCGGTGATGTCGCCCGCGCGCACCGTCATCAGGGCGCTGCCGCCCGTGCCGTTGCCCCCCGGGCCTTCCGGAAAGTCGTTGAGCGCAAACCCGCCCGAACCGCCGATCCCGTCGGCCTCCGCGCGCAGGTTGGCAAAGCGCGCGATGCCCTGGCCGAGCGAGCCGTTCTGGCCCAGCAGGGCAAGCCCGACCTGCGCCAGCCCGCCGAAACCATTGCCGCCGAGGCCACCTGCGATCACGCTGGTGCCGGCCCCGCCGCGTCCGCCGATACCGGTCGCCGTGGCGACCGCATCGCCGCCGACCTCGATCGTCCCGTTGTCGCCGCCCGCGAGGATGAAGGCGCCGCTGTTGCGGGTCGGATCGGCCTGGTTGGGCACGGTGAACTGCCCGCCGATCCCGTCCCCGCCGCGTCCGGCCGGGGTGCCGAGCGCGGCATTGACGGCGCCGCCCGCGCCCCCGGTCCCGTTGGCGATGGCCGTTGCCGCGCCCGTGATGGTGACCCGCGCAGCCTCGGCCAGCGTGCCGTCGGCCTGGAAGAAGGCGTTGCCGCCGCGCCCCAGCCCGCCATTGCCGCCGAAGCCGAAATTCGCCGCCCCGCCGAGCGCCTCGGCATTGGCGAGGGCCGTGCCGTTTATCGCGATCGTGCCGACCACGGCATTCGCGCCCGCAATGCCGCCGAAGCCGTCGCCGCCGCTCGTCCCGTTCCCGGCCTCCGCCCGCGCGGTCGCGGCGAAATTGCCGTTGACGGTGACCGAGGCGCCGGTGCCGTTGACCAGCAGGCGCGAGGCCCCTCCGAGCGCCTGCCCGCCCTGCCCGTTGCCGTTGTTGCCCCCGAAGGCATTAGCCGACAGTTCCAGGCTGCTGGCGAACACCACCGTGCCCGCCCCATCGACCGACACGCCCGCCTCGCCCGCATCGGCCAGCGCGCCGCCGCCGGTCGCGTTGGCAGCGCCGGCGAAGGCATTCGCGTCGAGCTGCGCAGTGCCGCCGACATTGATCGTGCCGCCGCCGCCGAACACCCGGATCGCAGCGTTGCCGCCGAAGCTGTTAGAAACGGTCGACGGGTTGGCGAGATCGCTCTGCGCCGCAAGTGCGGCGGCTGTAATCAGCAGGTTCTGGCCGACCGTCATCTGTCCGCCCTGCGAAGCGAACAGCTGCGCCACCCCGCCGCGCGCCTCGGCGCCGGTCAGGATGCCGCCGACATTGGTGCCGAAGGCCCGCGCGCTGATGGTCGTCTCGCCGGCGATATTGATCGTGCCGCCGGTCGCCCCGACCAGCGCCTGCCCCGCCTGCGCCCGGCCCGCGATCAGCTGGACGGCATTGGCCCCGGCCTGCGCATCGGCGGTGACGAAGACCCGGTTGTTGAGCGTGAGGGTGCCGCCCCCCAGCGCCTCGATCCGCGCGATGCCGGCCACGGCATCGATCGCGTTGGGCAGCAGGACCGAACCGACCTGGCCATAGGCGCGGGCATCGACCAGCACCTCGCCCGCAACGGTGAGGCCGAACCCGTTTTCGGCGGTCAGCAGCGCCTGCTCGCGGCCGACGAGCTGGAGATTGCCCGCCACCGAACTCGCCGCCCCGATCGCGGCGGCACGCACCGAATGGGTGCCGATCGCCAGCAGCCGGCTCGAGGCGGTGAAATCCTCGATATTGATGTCGGCGCGCACATTGGTCAGCGCCGCGTTGCCGGCGAAGCGCGCGTTGGCCCCGTCGGCGATGGTGCCGCCGTTCACGGTCCGGCCGGACACGTTGTAGTTGGCCGAGAGGATGATCTCGCCATTGACCACGCCCGCCGCCTGCGCCGGATCGAAGCCGAGATTGCCGCGGAACAGCATGCTGATCGGGTCCGCCGCGGCGCGCGCCACGGCGTAGATCATGTGGTTGTCGTTGAGGTTGCCGGTGCTCGAGGGCCCGCCCACCGTGCCGTCGAGCGTCACCGCCTCGCCCGCCGCCGCCGTCCCGACCGGCACCGAGATGTCGAACAGGCCGTTCGAGAAGCTGAGATTGACCACCTCGCCCGCGACATAGGCGTGGCTGCCGTTGATCCGCGCGATCCCCCGCATCTCGACGTCGGCGGCGACCACCGCGAAGAAGGCGTTCTCAGGCGTCGCCGTGATCTGCGCGCCCGGGGCGATCGAGATGCGCGCGGTCGATCCTTGCGCGCCGGTGAGGGTGAGGTTGGCGCCCTGCTCGGCGAAGTTCTGGAAGCCGGTGTTGGTGGCATCGAGCGTGGTCAGCATCAGGCTGCCGACATCGAAGGTGGCGGTGCCGCCGATCAGCAGGCCGGTGGGCGAATAGAAGGCAATGGTGCCGCCCGGGGTCAGCCCGGCGGCGGTGGTGATCCGGCCGATCACCGCGCCGTCGATCACCGCGATGTTGCCGTTGGTGCTGGGCAGGATACGGTTGAGGACCGCCATCTGGGGCCCTTGCGGGTTGATGAAGGTCGCCGTCGCCCCGGCCCGAATGAAATCCAGCGCGTTGCCGAACTGGTCTTCGTTGGGCGTCCAGTCGATCACGACCGTCGGGGTCCGGACCTCGATGACGGTATCGGTCGGACTGGTGTTCTCGATCGCGGCATTGCCGAGCACCACGGCCGGTTCCGCCTGGATGCCTTGCGCCGCGGCAGGTGCAGGCCCGAGCAGCAGACCGAGCGCGAGCGCCGCGCTCCCGCAGCCGACCAGCAGGCGCGAACGCTTGAGTGCAGCGTGGCTCATCTCAGAATCTCCAGGGCAGCAGGCGGGCGGTCAGAGAGAACAGGAAGCGCACATCGCCCTTGGTGGGCGCCAGATCGGGGCGTTCGAGCGGGACGGCGACCACGAAGTCGCCCTGCAGCCCCGGCCCCCACGCCACCCTGAGCCCGCCACCGGCGGACCACAGCCTGTCGGGGTTGGTCGGCTTGCGGCTGGGATCCTCGTTCCACACGAAGGCGACATCGCTGAAGACGTAGGGCTGGAAGGCCCAGCCGTTCATGTCGGCAGGCGCGAGCGAGCCGTAGCGGATTTCGAAGGAGGACAGGACGCCCGAATCCCCCAGCACCGCGCCCGGATCATAGCCGCGCCCGATCGAGAAATTGCCGGCGGCGATTTCCTCGAAGGCGGGCAGCGGGTCGCCGGTGATCTGCGCCTGCGTCTCGAGCGCGAAGGTCAGCAGCGGGTCGGGCCGGTATTCGATGCCCGTGGTGAGCCGCAGCAGCAGGGGCGTGGGATCGGCCTCGATCCGGCTCGGCGGGGTGGCTCCGCCGAACAGGCAACCGAGCAGGTTGGGGCGGCAATCGGGGCTTGCCTCGATCACGTCGAGACCCTGTCGCACCTCGATCCCGTAATCGAGCCGGAACTTGGGCTCGTAGGGCGAATAGCCCCCGGCCCGCAGCACCGATCCGCGGTCGGTGACATCGCCCGAGAGGCGCGCATAGGCCATCCGCACCCTGTCGCGCGTGAGGCCGAAGCCGTTGAGCGACACGTCCTGGTCGATGTAGTCGAACCCGGCTGCGGCCTGCAGGCTGGTCCGGCGCGTGCGCACCAGCGGATAGCTGGCGTTGATGCTGGCGAACCAGGTCTCGGAATCCACCGAGATGCCGGCAAGCCCGACCGAGGGATTGACCGTGCTCCAGGTCACCTGCCCGCCCAGCCGCAGCCCCTCGCTGCCGATGCGGAAATCATGCGCCAGCTGCACCGTCTGCTGCTCGGCGAAGTCGAGCGTGCTGAACAGTGCGACCGATGTGCGGTCGCCGAGGCCGGTGAGATCGTAGAGCTCGCCGCGCAGCACCCCGCCGAACCGGCCGATCGCCCGCGAGCCGAGATTCTGGAGGTTGAGATCGAGCATCCCGCGCCGCCGGACAACCGCGATTTCGCCCACCAGATCGCCCGGCGCGCCGCCCGCTGCCGGACGAAGCGAGAGGCGCACGTCCATGCCCGGCAGGTCGTCTGCGAGCAGGAGGTAGCGTTCGGCCTCCTCGATGTTGAAAACCTCGGCGGCGGTGAGCTTCTCGAGGTAGCCCGCCACCACGCGCTCCGAGGGGCCGGCATCGCCGCGCACCCGGACCGAGGTCAGGCGCCCGAACACCACGTTGAAATCGGGGATTCCGTCGGCAAGGCTCTGCTCCGGAATCTCGACCGTCGCGAGATAGCCCTTGCCGCGCAGCAGGGCATTGGCCTCGGCGCGGATGTCGCACAGCACCGAAACCGGCAGCTCGCGACCGACATAGCCGGCATAGGCTTCATCGAGCGAGAGCCCGGGGACCCGGTCGAGCCCGGCGAAGGCGGCGCCCTGCACGGTGAAGCGGATATCCGCGAAGTCGGGCCGGTCGAGGGCGCAGGGCGCGCGTTCGAAATCGCCGTCGATCGTGAGCGTCACGGCGCGCTCGGGCGCGCGCTGGTCGGGCGGGACGAGGTCGCTGCGGTTGGGCGGGGTAATCGGCAGCGCCTGCGCGAGGACCGGGGTGGGCGCTAGGGCGATGGCGGCGCTCGCGGCGAGGATGGTCCGCCGCAAGCCGCGCCTGCACCGGGTCTCGCGCGAACGGAGCTGCACTTCAGGCAGGCTGATGAGTGCGTCCGGCAAATGTCCCCCCCAAAAACGGCCGATTCGCCGCGCGGCGGCTCATCGGCCGTTGGCGTGGCGTGGCGTGACTTTGCATTTGCAGCTGCCCCGGCAACGCGCTCCCACCACGCACCTGGACAACCGACGACCCCTCGTATCTGCAAGACTACTCGGGCTTGCAGCAAACACAAGCGCACAGCGCACGGCGCCGGGGGCTGTCGTGCAGTTTGTCGCGTTTGGACAAAATGAAACCGTTTGCAGCGCGCCCGCTGGCCCGCTGCCCGGCGGTCAGTTCGCCGCGGCGAGCATCACCTTGGCCGAGGCGCCGGAAAGGGCACCCGGCTCGGCCGGGAGCTTCGCGGGACGCGCGGCGCCGGGATAGGCCTGCTTCAGAAGCGCGAGGGCCTCGGTGATGCGGGCATGGGCGGCAGGATTCCCGGCCTTGATCGCGGCGCTGTCGGCGGCAAAAGCGCTCGCGGCGACCGTGGCGAAGCCGTAGCCGTCGAGATAGGGCTCGTAGGCATCGTTCTTGGGCAGCTGGCGATACATCGCGCTCGCCCGCTCGATCATGTCGGCGACGACCGCGGTCGAGACCTTGGCGGCGCTGGCATCGGACTTCGGCGCCTTGGCCTCGGCCGCCCTGAGCGCGGCGATGATCGCGTCATAGGCCTTGTTCACCTCGGCGACGGGCTTCCCTGCCAGCGCGGCATCGGACGCCGCGGTGAACAGCGGCTTCACGTCGGCAACGCCGAGCGCGGTGAAGGCCGGGTCCATGTCGAGCAGCACCTCGCTCACCGGGTGGGCGAACATCTCGGCGGCCGCGTCCTTCTTGCCCGCGGCATAGGCATCGCGCGCGGCGACCACGTGGGCCTCGGCCACGGCGAGCGCGATGCCGTAGGCGACCGGGTCCTTGGCGGCATCGGCGGTGGCAACGCCGCCCTCGCCCTCGCCGCCCGCGCCGACCGCGCCCTCACCCTCGCCGCCAGCGCCGCCTTCGCCTTCACCGGCGACCGCCGCGCTCTCGCCCCCGGCCTCGCCAGTGGCACCCGCCTCGCCCCCGGCCTCGCCGCCGCAGGCCGCGAGCAGGCCGCCCGCGAGCGCCGTGCCGAGGCCGAGCTGGGTCCAGAGTTTGAGCGTGGTGTTCATGGCGGGAGGTGTCCTTGGTTGGCGGAAAGTCTGTCGGCCAGCCTCATGGCCGAGATGATAATCACTCGCAAGAGGCTTTTGCCGGGCGGGGCTTGCCTCCGGTCAATCCAGCGGATAGTTGAATGTTACAACGTATCACCAATTTCAGCCCCGGGGTCGCAACCGCAAATGGCCACACTGCTCGATCAACCCGCGCGCTCTGCCGACAACCCCGCCATCCTCGCCGCGATCCGCGATCCCGATTGCAATCTCGCGATCTGGCAGCGGCGCGCCTTTGCCGATTTCACCCCGCTGACCGGCGGCACCCCCAACGACCTGCGCTTCACGAGCGATCCCGATGGCCTGCCCGCCATCCTTGCCGAGGCACTTGCGGCCAATGGTTTTGCCGGCGATGCGGCGCTGCATGGCGCGCTGGCAGAGGATGCCGCTCAGCTGGCGCACCTGTTCTGCGATGGCATGGACCTTGCCACCTTCGAGCTGCGGCTCGAGGTCGTGCGCACCGATTCCTGCCGCAAGTTCCACGCCGACTACGTCACCGCCCGCCTGATCACCACCTATGTCGGCGAGGGCACGCAATGGCTCGACGACGCCGATGCCGACCGTGTCGCCGCCGGGGGCGAGCCGCAGCGCATCAATCGGCTCGCGCCCTTCGACGTCGGCCTGTTCAAGGGCAAGCTCTCCGCCGAGCGTCCCGCGATCCACCGCTCTCCGCCGATCATCGGGACCGACGGCGGCGCGCGGCTGCTGCTGGTGCTCAATCCGGCCAGCCGGTCGTTCGTCGAAAGCCGGCAATCGCCCCTTCCGCCGCCCGTCCATCTGCCCTAACAGGCGGGCCATTCGCCCCGCAAAAGGGGCGGCAATCCATGCGAGAGAGGTAAGTCCACCGATGAAGAAGTTCCTGCTGGCCGGGGCCTCCGCCCTGATGCTGTCCGCGCCCGCCGCCCTGCACGCCGACGAGGGCATGTGGCTGCCGAGCCAGACCGGCGCGATCGCCGAGGACATGAAGGCCGCCGGCCTCGAACTCGACGCGCAGACCCTCGGCGATCTCCAGCGTCCGCCGCTGACCGCGATCGCCTCGCTCGGGGGCTGTTCGGCCGCGTTCCTCTCGCCGCAAGGTCTCGTGGCGACCAACCACCACTGCGTCGCCGGATCGCTCCAGTACAATTCCTCGCCCGAGAACGACTACCTCACCAACGGCTTCCTCGCGAAGACGCTGGGCGACGAACTGCCCGCCGCGCCCGGCAGCCGGGTCTACGTGATCGAGGACCTGCGCAACGTCACCGCCGACGTGCTCAAGGGCGCCGAGAAGCTCGAAGGCCGTGCGCGCTATGACCGCCTCCAGGCCAACCGCACCGCGCTGATCGAGGCGTGCGAGAAGCAGGCCAACCGCCGCTGCGACGTGCGCGCCTATTTCGGCGGGGCGCAGTACTGGCTCCAGCAGCAGCTCGAGATCCAGGACGTCCGCCTCGTCTATGCCCCGGCGGGCGGGGTCGGCAATTTCGGCGGCGAGAAGGACAACTGGATGTGGCCGCGCCACACCGGCGACTTCTCCTTCTACCGCGCCTATGTCGCCCCCGACGGCTCGTCGGCGGCGTTCAGCAAGGACAACGTGCCTTTCAAGCCCAAGGCCTGGCTGCCGATCGCCAAGGAAGGCGTAAAGGAAGGCGACTTCGTGATGGTCGCCGGCTTCCCCGGCACCACCGAACGCCTGCGCAGCGCCGAGGAAGCGCGCTTCTACTACGAGGAACTCTACCCCTACCAGCAGCGGATGCTGGCCGAATATGGCGACCGCATTGACGAGCTGACCGCGGGCAATCAGGCCGCGACCATCGCCTATGCCGCGACGCTTCAGGGCGTGGAGAACTACGAGAAGAAGATCGCCGGGCAGATGGCGGGCGCCGAGGCGATCTCGCTGGTGGCCAAGAAGCAGGCCGAGGAGGACGCCTTCCGCGCCTGGATCAAGGCCGATCCCAAGCGCGAGGCGCAGTATGGCACGGCGCTGGCCGAACTCGACAAGCTGATCGCCGAGGGCAACGCCGCCGCTCTCGCCGATGCCAAGCGCGGGATGCTTGGTCGCGGCCAGCTCTACGGCGCGGCGCGCCAGCTCTACCGCTGGGCCAACGAGCAGGCCAAGCCCGACAAGGACCGCGAACCCGGCTATCAGGCCCGCGACAAGGCCTTCATGACGCAGGCCATGCAGCGCATCGAGCGCCGCTACGTGCAGGCCATCGACCAGCAGCTGTGGGCCGACGGCATCGCCGAATACCGCACCCTGCCGGCCGAAGACCGCAACAAGAGCTTCGATGCCTTCATGGAAGGGCGCGACCTCGCCTCGCTCTATGCCACGACCGAGCTCGGCAACACCGCCAAGCGGCTCGAATGGATGAACAAGACCCCGGCCGACTTCAAGGCGTCCAGCGATCCCTTCATCCAGCTCGCGGTGGCCACCTATGACGAGGCGATGCAGGGCGAAGCCGAGGACAAGGCGCGTTCGGGCCATGTCCAGAAGGCCCGCTCCAAGGTGATGGAAGCGCGCCTCGCCTATGCGGCATCGCAGGGCAAGACCATGTATCCCGACGCCAACGGCTCGCTGCGCTTCACCTATGGCAAGGTCACGGGCAAGGCGGTCGACGGGCAGATCTGGACGCCCTTCACCACCGCCGAGGGCATCGTCGCCAAGCACACGGGTCGCGGCGAATTCGATGCGCCGGACAAGATGATCGAGCTGATCAAGGCGAAGGACTACGGCCAGTATGTCGCGCCTGCGCTGGGCACGCTGCCGGTCGATTATCTCTCGACCGTCGACATCACCAACGGCAACTCGGGCTCCTCGACGCTCAACGCCAAGGGCGAGTTCGTGGGTCTCGCCTTCGACGGGACGATCGAGGGCGTGGTGTCGGACTGGATGTACGATCCGAAGATCAACCGCACGATCCACGTCGACAGCCGCTTCATGCTGTGGACCATGGACAAGGTCGACGGTGCCGATCACCTGCTGAAGGAAATGGGCGTCAAGTAAGACGGCCGATTTGAATAAGTATGCGGCGCGTGGGATTCCCGCGCGCCGCCTGCTACACCCGCGCCGCTCATGAACGGCAAGGGGAGATGATGATGCGCGATCTGGTGGTGGTCGATATCGGCGGAACCCACGCGCGCTTCGCGATCGCCAGCATAGGCGGTGACGGCGCGATCAGCCTCGACGAGCCGGAAACGCTCCACACCGCCGATCACGCCAGCTTCCAGACCGCGTGGGAAGCCTTCCGCGCGCGCAAGGGCGGCAGCCTGCCGGATGCGGTGAGCATGGCGATCGCCGGACCGGTGGGGACCCCCGGCAACCCCAATCCGGTGATCCGCTTCACCAACAACCCATGGATCATCCGCCCGGCGCTGATCCCGGAGAAACTGGGCGCCCCGCACTATACCATCGTCAACGATTTCGCCGCGGTCGCCCATGCCGTCGCTCGGGCCGAGGACAGCCAGTTCCTGCACCTTGCGGGACCGGATGCGCCGCTGGGGCGCGAGGGCACGATCAGCGTGATCGGCCCGGGCACCGGCCTGGGCGTCGCGCATCTCTACCGCTCGGGCACGCACTACCGCGTCCAGGCGACCGAGGGCGGGCATATCGACTTCGCCCCGCTCGATTCGATCGAGGACGCGATCCTCGCCCGCCTGCGCCGCCGCCACAACCGCGTTTCGGTGGAGCGCGTGGTGGCAGGCCCCGGCATCGTCGACATCTACCAGGCGCTCGCCGCGCTTGAGCACCGCACCGAGCCCGAGCGCGACGCGATCGATATCTGGAACCTCGGCACCAGCGGCGAGGACAGCCTCGCGGCGGCGGCGGTAGACCGCTTCTGCCTGTCGCTGGGTTCGGTCGCGGGGGATCTGGCGCTGGCGCAGGGCGGCTTTGCGGGCGTGGTGATCGCCGGCGGGCTCGGCTACCGCATCCGCGATACCCTGCTCAATTCGGGCTTCGCCGCGCGCTTCAAGGCCAAGGGCCGGTTCGAAAGCCTGATGGCGAACATTCCCGTCAAGCTGATCGTCCACCCGCAACCCGGCCTGTTCGGCGCGGCCGCCGCCTTCGCCTCCGAACACGGGGCGGGCGCGTGAAGTCGGTCGCGGCGCTCGAGGCGCGGCTCGGCGAGCTGCACCAGCGCACGCGGGAAACGCCGCTGTTCAACCCGGTGTTCCAGCTCTCGCTCGATCTGTCGCGGGCGCTGGAGGCGGGCGAGACCAGTCTCGACGATGTCGCCGCGCTGGTCGCCGAACTCGAATGCGACGGGCTGAAGGCGCGGGCGCGCCGGCTGCGCGCCCTGCTTGCCCCGCCCGCCACGCCGGTGCCCACGGCAGGAGACGACGAGGACTTCGCCGCCTTTGCCGCGCGCTGGGAACGCCCGCAGCTGCACGCCGTCTTCACCGCCCATCCGACCTTCCTGCTCACCCCCGCGCAGAGCGAGGCGGTGGCGCGGGCCGCCTCCGCGCCGGGCGAGGTCGACGAGGCCGCCTGCGCCGTGCCTGCCGCGCGGGAGCCGGTGACGCTGGTCCACGAGCACCGCGCGGCCATGGCCGCAATGGCCCGGGCGCAGGACGCGCGCGACGTGATCGTCACCCGGCTGCTCGAGGAAGCGCGCACCCGCTGGCCGGGGGACTGGCGCGGGCTTCGCCCCCTGCCCTTCCGCTTCGCCAGCTGGGTCGGCTACGACATGGACGGGCGCACCGACATCGGCTGGCACACTTCAATCGCCTTCCGCCTTCAGGAAAAGGCCGAGCGGCTGGCGCGCTACACCGCCAGCCTTGAGTCGCTCGACCCGGCCCACGCGCTGCTCGCGACCCTGCGCCCCGCCGCCGCCTTTGCCGCCGCGCGGGCCGGGGATTTCGCGGGCGATCTCTCCGGGGCCGAGGCGCTCGCCGCCGCCGCCAACCGCCTGACCACGCCGAACGCGGACAACCTCCTCACCCTCGCGCCGCTGATCGCCGCACTGGAGGACGAGGCGCAAACCGCCCAACCTGAACGCGCCATCCGCCTGCTCACCCTCGCCGCCGCGATGCGTGCCGACGGGCTGGGCATGGGCTGGATCCACTTCCGCGTGAACGCCAAGCAGCTCCACAACGCCATCCGCCGCCGGCTGGGCGAGGACGACGAGGGCATCGATCTCGCCAGCAAGGGCGCGCTGATGACCCTGCGACGACTGGTCGATGAAGCGACAACGCTGCGCACCAATTTCGCCGCGCTCGCCACCGAAAGCTCGACCGCGATCCGCCAGTTCCTGGCGATGGCGCAGATCCTCAAGCACATCGACGCCGACGCGCCGATCCGGATGCTGGTGGCCGAGTGCGAACAGCCCGCGACCGTGCTCGCCGCGCTCTATTTTGCCAAGCTGTTCGGAGTGGCGGACAAGGTCGACGTATCGCCCCTGTTCGAGACCGAGCGCGCGCTGGAGCACGGCGGGCGGTTCCTCGACGCGCTGCTCGCCGAGCCGGCCTACCGCGACTATGCGCGCAGACGCGGGCGGGTGGCGGTGCAGACGGGCTTTTCCGACGCGGGCCGCTTCGTCGGGCAGATCCCGGCGAGCCTCGCGATCGAGCGCCTCCAGGGCCGCCTTGCCGAGGCGATGGCGGCGAACGGCCTCGGCGATATCGCCGCGCTGGTGTTCAACACCCACGGCGAGAGCATGGGCCGCGGTGCCCATCCCGCCAGCTTTGCCGACCGGCTCGAATGGCCGCTGTCGCCCTGGGCGCGGCGACGCTTTGCCCGGGCGGGCATCCGGCTGGAACCCGAAGTCAGCTTCCAGGGCGGCGACGGCTACCTGTTCTTCGCCACACCCGAACTCGCGCTCGCCACCCTCACCCGCATCGCCGAACTGCGCCCGGCGGAAGCCGATCTCGCCGCGCCCGCCGACCCCTTCTACCACCGCACCGACCTCAGCCTCGATTTCTACCGCGCGATCAAGGAGCATCAGGGCGATCACCTCGCCAGCCGCACCTATGCCCGCGCGGTGACAGCCTTCGGGTTGGGCCTCTTGAACCCCACCGGCAGCCGCGTCTCTCGCCGCCAGAGCGACATCAACGCCGACCGCGAGATGAGCTTGCGCCAGATCCGCGCCATCCCGCACAACGCGATCCTCCAGCAGCTCGGCTACCCCGTCAACGTCATCGCCGGGATCGGCAGCGCAGCAGAGGGAACCCGCGAGGAAATCGCCGCCCTGCTGACGGAATCCGCGCGCGGGCGGCAGATCATGCGGCTGGTGCGCGCGGCCAATGCGCTCGCCAGCATCAAGACCGTGGCGGCCTATGGCGAGCTGTTCAATTCGGCCTACTGGGCGAGCCGCACCTATCGCGGGACCGAGGATCACATCGCCGGCCCCTGCGCCGCGCTGGCGGAATATCTGGTGGGGGACGATCGCACGGGCGTGTTCCGCCGCCTCGCCTCGCGCCTCAGGATCGACGCGATCAAGCTTCACCGGCTGACCGATCTCCTGCCGGACGAGGTGCCCGACGGGGCGCGCGAGCAGGTGCGCCGCCGGATCGGCGTGCTCCAGGCACTGCGGCTGGCGCTGCTCCAGCACATGTTCCTCAAGGCCGTCGCGGTCCCCGCCTTCAGCCGCGCCAACGACATCAGCCGCCGCGACGTGATCGAGATGGTGATGACCTTGCGGGTCGACGAGGCCCTCGCCCAGCTGCGCCGCGCCTTCCCGGTGCGCATTCCGGGGCCGCGCGACTTCCCGCTCGATGAACCCTCCGACTACCCGGACGGCGGCGAGGAAGGCTACGGCGCGATCGAGCGCGACTTCATGACGCCGATTTCGCGGGCGCAGGAACTATCGCTGCGGATCAGCACCGCCATCGCCAACGAATTTGGCGCGCACGGTTGATTTGCGGGGCCCCTGACGGGGCCCGCAGACCACCCGCCCCGCCTCCCCACCCGGCCACCAATGATACCATCAGGCTATGGTGGCCGGGTGGGGAGGCGGGGCGGGGGGTCTGCGTCGCGCGCAAGCGCGACCGCACATCAAGAACGCGCCGTGCTCCCGCGCACGATCAGCTTCACCGGCACCCGGCGGCGCGCTGCCGCGCCTTCGTCCAGCACCGCCTCGACCAGCGCCGCGCCCGCCTCGGCCGGATCGGGGGCGATGGTGGTGAGCGGCGGGCGGCTGAAGCGGCCCGCGACCAGATCGTCGAAGCCCATCACCCCGACCTCGCCCGGCACCGCGATGTCGGCGGCGGCGAAGGCCTCGAGCGCGCCCAGCGCCATCGCATCGCAGGCGGCGAAGACCGCATCGACGCCCTCTCCGCGCTCGATCAGACGCCGCGCCGCGCGGCGGCCTTCCTCCTCGCGGGTGGCGGCGTTGACGGTCGGCGCAAGGCACGGCTCCAGTCCCGCCGCGCGCATGGCCTCGGCATAGCCTTCATAGCGTTCGGTGAACTGCACCTGCGGGGTGTTGAGTGCGCCGAGGAAGCACGGGCGCCTGTATCCGGCGGCCAGCAGATGTTCCACCGCGAGCCGCCCGGCGGCGCGGTTGTCGGAGCGCACCCAGTCGAGCTCGTCGAAGGGCGAGCCCCAATAGGCGACACGGCGGCCATCGCTCTCGATCCCGCGGAAATGCTCCCACGCCGCCTGGTTGGTGGTGGTGCCGATCACCACCAGCCCGTCCGCGCGGCCCTGTTCTTGGTAATGCCCGAAGAAATCGTCGGCCCGCGCCTGGAAGCTCACCAGCGTTTCGAACCCGCGTTCCGACGCCGCGACGCACACGCTCCCGAGCAGCGCATAGGCGAAGGGGTTGATGGAGGAGGCGCTGTCGCCCTCGCGGCAGATCACCACCACCGCGAGCGTGCCGGTGGAGCCGCGCCGCAGCCGCGCAGCGCGCTCATCGACGAAATAGCCCAGCGCCTCGGCCGCCTCGATCACCTTGCGCCGCGTCGCCTCGGCGATGGCGGGGGAGCCGGACAGGGCACGGCTGACGGTCGGCTGGCTGACACCCGCCCGCTCCGCCACATCGAAGGATGTCGGCCGTCTCTTCGGTCCCCCGCTCATGGGATTTTTCTCTAGGGCCTGATGTTATCCCCGCGCAAGGCTGCGCTGCATTCCTATTCGCACTGGAATTGCGCCCCAAGCTCTTGCAAGTTGACACGGGCGCGCGGATTGTGAACGTTCGCAACCAGACAGCGCCTTGGGAGAGAGCAGCGATGGCATTAGGTGGGGGCCTTGGGGCACCGAGCGGGAGCGCGGCGGGCGGATTCGGCGAGAGCGCAGGCGATGCGCCGCAGGTCGACGCGCCGGGATTGAACTACTTCGTTTTCGCGCTGTTCTTCATCTTCGGCGGGATCACCTCGCTGAACGACGTCATCATCCCCAAATTGAAGGAGCTGTTCACGCTCAACTTCTTCGAGGCGAGCCTGGTGCAGTTCTGGTTCTTCATCGCCTATGCGCTGGTCGGCATCCCGGGCGCGCGGCTGGTCAAGCGGCTGGGCTACATGCGCGGCGCGGTGGCGGGGCTGGTGACGATGATGGCGGGGTGCCTGCTGTTCATCCCGGCAAGCCAGACCGCGCTTTTCCCGATGTTCCTGTTCGCCTATTTCATCCTCGCGACCGGCGTGGTGCTGGTGCAGATCGTCGCCAACCCGCTGATCAGCCTGCTGGGGCCGGAGCGCACGACGCACAGCCGCCTGACCTTCGCGCAGGCGTTCAACTCGCTGGGGACGACGATCTTCCCCTATGTCGGCGCGATCCTGATCCTCGGCAGCCTCGCCACGGTCACCGCCGCCGAGCTTTCGGGCGAGGCGCTCGCCGCCTATCGCACGGCCGAGAGCCAGGCGATCGTCAACGGCTATCTCGGCCTCGCCGCCGCGCTGGCGGTGGTGGCGGGCGTGGTCTGGCTGTTCCGCGACCGGCTGAAGGGCGAGAAGCACGAGCAGACCAGCCTTGCCGACGGCCTCGCGCTGCTGAAGCGCCCGCGCTTCGGCTACGGGGCGGCCTGCATCTTCCTCTACGTCGGCGCGGAAGTCGCGATCGGCAGCTTCATCGTCAACTACCTGATGCAGGCGGAGGTTCTGAACCTGCCCGAACAGGACGCGGGCAAGCTGATCTCGCTCTACTGGGGCGGCGCGCTGGTCGGGCGCTTCATCGGCTCGGGACTGCTGCGCATGGTCAGCCCGGGCCTGCTGCTGGCGACGGTGGCGGCCGGCGCGATCACGCTGATCGCGATCTCGGCGAACTCGACCGGCGTCGTCGCGGGCTACAGCCTGCTTGCCGTGGGCCTGATGAACGCGATCATGTTCCCGACGATCTTCAGCCTCGCCTGCGAGAAGCTGGGGCCGCGCGCGGCGGACGGATCGGGGATCATCAACGTCGCGATCTGCGGCGGCGCGATCATCCCGCCGATGTTCGGCGCGCTCGCCGATGCGACCAGCCTCGCCTTCGCGCTGGTGCTGCCGGCAGCGTGCTATGCGATCATCGCCGGCTTCGGGATCTTCGCGCGTCGCCCCGCCTGAGCCCCGCGGCGACTTGAATAAGTATGCGCGAAGCTGGCAGTTAGCCCCACGCGCGCCTAGGTAGAGCGCGCAAGAGAAGGGGCCTTTGCGCATGAGCTTCACCGCTGACCGCCTGCTGCTGTTCGGAGCCACCGGCGACCTTGCCCAGCGCATGCTGCTGCCGAGCCTCTTCGCGCTCGATGCCGACGGGCTGCTCGCGCCCGACCTGAAGATCATCGGCACCGCGCGCAGCGAGATGACCGACGGCGAATACCGCAACTTCGCACGCGCGGCGCTGGAGAAGTATCTCCCCGCCGACCGGCGCGGGCGGATGGCGGAGTTCATGAACCGCCTTGCCTACCAGACCCTCGATGCGACGACGCTGGAGGGCTATGCCGATCTCGCCGCCAAGGTCGGCACGCCGCAGCGGGGCCTTGCGATCTTCCTCTCGACCGCGCCGAGCCTGTTCGGCCCGACGATCAAGGGCCTGCAATCGGCCGGACTGACGGGCGAGAACGTGCGCATGTGCCTCGAGAAGCCGCTCGGCACCGACCTCGCCTCGAGCCGCGAGATCAACGATGCGGTCGCGGGCGCCTTCCCCGAGAGCCGGATTTTCCGCATCGACCACTATCTCGGCAAGGAGACGGTGCAGAACCTGCTGGCGCTGCGCTTCGCCAACATCATGTTCGAACCGCTGTGGAACGCGGCGCACATCGACCATGTGCAGATCACCGTGGCCGAGACCGTCGGCCTCGAAGGGCGTGTCGCCTTCTACGATGATGCCGGCGCGATCCGCGACATGGTGCAGAACCACATGCTCCAGCTGCTCGCGCTGGTCGCGATGGAGCCGCCCGCGCACTTCGACGCCACCGCGGTGCGCGACGAGAAGGTCAAGGTCCTGCGCGCGCTGCGCAAGGTCGCCTCGAACGAGACCGTCACCGGGCAGTACCGCGCGGGCGCGATCGGCGGGCAGGCGGTGCCGGGCTATGACGAGGAGCTGGGCAAGCCGTCGGACACCGAGACCTTCGTCGCGATCAAGGCCCATGTCGACAATTGGCGGTGGAAGGGCGTGCCCTTCTACCTCAGGACCGGCAAGCGCATGCCCAAGCGCGTGACCGAGATCGTCATCCAGTTCCGCTGCGTGCCACACTCGATCTTCGCCGGGCGCGGCGCGACGATGCAGCCAAACCGCCTCGTCATCGGCATCCAGCCGGAGGAGAACATCACCCTCTCGCTGATGGCCAAGGTGCCCGGGCTCGACCGCGAGGGGCTGCGCCTGCGCGCGGTGCCGCTCAACATCGCCATGCCGGACGCCTTCTCGGGCGCGGTGCGGCGCATCGCCTATGAACGCCTGCTGCTTGATCTGGTTGAGGGCGACCAGACCCTGTTCGTCCGGCGCGACGAGGTCGAGGCGCAGTGGGAATGGGTCGACGCGATCCGCGGCCAGTGGGCGGCGGACGGCCTCACCCCCCGAACCTACACCGCCGGCAGCTGGGGCCCCTCTGCGGCCATCGCGCTGGCCGAACGCGACGGAGTGACGTGGCATGAGTAAGCCCCTCGACGACACCCTGCACCGGGTCACGCAGCGCGTGATCGAAAACTCGAAGGCGACCCGGAGCGCCTATCTCGACCTGATCCGCCGCGAAGGCGACAACATGGGCGAACGCAGCGCCGTGTCGTGCTCGAACCTCGCCCATGCCTATGCCGGGATGGAGGACGACAAGCCGGCGATGGTGGCGGGGCGCGGGCCGAATATCGGGATCGTCACCGCCTACAACGACATGCTGTCGGCCCATGCGCCCTATTACCGCTATCCCGAGCGCCTGAAGATCCATGCGCGCGAGGTGGGCGCGACGGCGCAGGTCGCGGGCGGCGTTCCGGCGATGTGCGACGGGGTGACGCAGGGCGAGACCGGCATGGAGCTTTCGCTCTTCAGCCGCGACGTGATCGCGCTTGGCACCGCGGTTGCCCTCTCCCATGCGATGTTCGACGGCGCGCTCCTGCTCGGCATCTGCGACAAGATCGTGCCCGGCCTGCTGATGGGCGCGCTGCGCTTCGGCCACCTGCCGATGATCTTCGTCCCCGGCGGGCCGATGCCTTCCGGCATCCCGAACAAGGAAAAGCAGCGCGTCCGCCAGCTCTATGCCGAAGGCAAGGCGACCCGCGCCGAGCTGCTGGCGAGCGAGATGGGGAGCTACCACTCGCAGGGCACCTGCACCTTCTTCGGCACGGCGAACTCCAACCAGATGATGATGGAGATGATGGGGCTGCACGTCCCCAATTCCGCCTTCATCAACCCCGGCACGAAGCTGCGCCAGGCATTGGACCGCGAGGCGGTGCACCGTGTCGCGCAGATCACCCGCAAGGGCGACGACTATCGCCCGCTCGGCCTCGTCGTCGACGAGAAGGCGGTGGTGAACGCCGCCGTGGGCCTCCTCGCCACGGGGGGATCGACCAACCACGCGATCCACCTGCCCGCCATGGCGCGCGCGGCGGGCGTGATCTTCGACTGGAACGACCTCGCCGAACTCTCGAGCGCCGTGCCCCTCATTGCGCAGGTCTATCCCAACGGCGCGGGCGACGTGAACCACTTCCACAATGCGGGCGGCATGGGCTTCGTGATCGGCGAGCTGCTCGAGGCCGGGCTGGCGCACGGCGACATCCTGACAGTCGGGCGTGGGGGCTTTGCCGATTATGCGAAGGAACCGGGGCTCGACGGCGAAGAACTGGTGTGGCGCGAGGTCGGCCCGAGCGGCGACGAGACCATGCTGCGCCCCGTCAGCAACCCCTTCAAGCCCGACGGCGGGATGCGCCTGCTCGAGGGCAATCTCGGGCGCGCCTGTTTCAAGACCTCGGCGGTGGACGAGAGCCGCTGGACGGTGGAAGCCCCCTGCCGCGTCTTCGAGGACCAGCCGAGCGTCGCCGCCGCCTTCAAGGCGGGCGAGCTTGACCGCGATGTGGTGGTCGTCGTGCGCTTCCAGGGCCCTCGCGCCAACGGGATGCCCGAACTTCACAAGCTCACCCCGCCGCTGGGCGTGCTTCAGGATCGCGGCCACAAGGTCGCGCTCGTCACCGATGGGCGCATGTCGGGCGCGAGCGGCAAGGTGCCCGCGGCGATCCACTGCACGCCGGAAGCCCTCGGCGGCGGCCCGCTGGCGCGGCTGCGGGATGGCGATGTGGTGAAGGTCTGCGCCCGCACCGGCGAACTCTCAACCACCGCCGATCTTGCCGCCCGCGAACCTGCCGCCGATCCGCAGGCGGAGCTCGGCACGGGCCGCGAGCTGTTCGGCATGATGCGCCGCTTCGCCGACGGGGCCGAACAGGGCGCATCGGCGATGCTCGCCACCGGAGGAATGTGATGAATATCGACGCCATCATGCGCACGGCGCCGGTGATCCCGGTGATCGTGATCGAGGACGAGGCCCACGCCGTCCCGCTAGCCGAGGCGCTGGTGGCCGGCGGCCTGCGCGTCCTCGAAGTCACCCTGCGCACCCCCGCCGCACTCGGCGCGATCCGGGCGATGAAGGAGGTTGCGGGCGCGATCGTCGGGGCGGGCACCGTCACCAATCCGCGCGAGCTGGATGCGGCGCTGGAGGCGGGGAGCGAGTTCATCGTCTCCCCCGGCCTCACCGAGCCGCTGGGCAAGGCGGCCATCGCGGCGGGCGTGCCTTTCCTCCCAGGCATCGCCAACGCGGGCGACATCATGCGCGGGCTCGATCTGGGCCTCGACCGCTTCAAGTTCTTCCCCGCTATGGCGGCGGGGGGTCTTCCCGCCTTGAAGGCCCTCGCCGCGCCCTTCGGGCAATGCCGCTTCTGCCCGACCGGCGGGATCAGCCTTGAGAACGCGCCCGAATGGCTGGCCTTCGATCCGGTGCTGTGCGTGGGCGGAAGCTGGGTCTCACCCAAGGGCGCACCCGACAAGGCGGTGGTGGAGAAGCTGGCGAAAGAGGCCTTCGGGTTGCGCGTCTGATCAACCTCCGTTCGCCCTGAGCCGGTGTTGCTGTGCAACAGCTTCGCTTCCGAAGGGCTGCACTTTCTTCGCACCCAAGCACTCAGGCCAAGGTGAAGGACGGCTGTTGACCCTGCGGGTCAGCTTCGCTTCCGACAAGCTCAGGGCGAACGGGTCTGGGTGCTTTCACTTCGCCAGCAGCCACCCGAAGATCTCCGGCAGGCGCGCCGCCCAGGCGTTCTCCTCGTGCTCCGCGCCTTCGTAGACCTTGCTCTCCCAGTCGCGGCCCTTCTGCCAGCCGGCCGCCACGAAGCGCGCGTCCACCACCTGCTGGTAGGGCGCGTAGAAGGCATCGAGCGTCGCCGTGCCGTGGTCCAGCCACACCCGCCGCCCGTCAGGCTGGCCGAGCCGCGCCGCGAACCAGCCGTCCCACAGCGCCTTGAGCCGATCGGCGTCGACAGCGCGCGGATCGACCGCGGGCCAGTGCGAGGAAACGCAGCCAGCCCGGCCGAACACCTGCGGCTTCTCGAGGAAGGCATAGCAGCTCATCAGCCCGCCCATGCTCGATCCGACGATGGCGGTGTCGTCGCGACCCGTGCGGGTGCGGAAGCTTGCGTCGACCCATGATTTGAGCGGACCGGCGATCCACGCCAGATAGGCCTGCGAGATCACGCCGCCCTTGGTCATGCCGTCCATCTGCGTGCGCAGGTCGCCCGAGGTCAGGTCGTAGAGGCTGCGTGGCAGATACTGGCGGTGGCGGTCGGGTCCGGGCGCCCAGATGCCGACGATGATGTGCGGCTCGACCTTGCCGCTCGCCACTGCCGCCAGCATCGCCTTGTCGGCGGCCCAGATCTTCTTGAAGTTCGATTTCTCGATGTCGAACAGGTTGTGCCCGTCGTGCATGTAAAGCACGGGATAGCGTCGCTCGCCCGCGTCGTAGCCGGGGGGCAACCAGATCGTCAGGCGCTGGTCGGGCAGGTCGGCCGCGGGCACGCGCTCGTATTCGATCAGGCGCCCCGCATCCTGCGCCGCGAGCGGCGCGGCAAGGCCCAGCAGCGCGAGGAGCGCGGCAAGCAGTCGGAACATCGGCAACCCTCCCTGTGTCTCCCGCCGACTATCGCGGGGACGGGGCGATTGCTCAAGCCCCTGCGGCAGCCCGGGCGAGCATCATGGCGCCGACGATCCCCGAATTCGTGCCGAGCCGGGGGCGGATGACGGCGTGGCGCTCGCCCCCCGGCAGGTAGCCCGCATCGAGCGCCCGGGCGCGCTCCGCCACCCGTTCGACCAGACCGGGAGTCTGCGCCACCCCGCCGCCGATCACCACTTCCTCCACCGCGACGCTGGCAAAGAGGGTGTGGCAGGCCTGCGCGATGTAATCGGCGATGATGGCATGGCCCGGGTGGTCGGCGGGCAGCTTGGAGAGCGAGGCGCCCCAGCGCGCGATGATCGCCGGGCCGCTGGCGAGACCCTCGAGGCAGTCGCCGTGATGCGGGCAGATGCCGGCGAAGTCCGTGTCTTCCGGATGACGGCGCGGGTAGATGTGGCCGATCTCGGGATGGGCGATGCCGTGCACCGGCCGCCCGTCCAGCACCAGTCCGCCGCCGATGCCGGTGCCGATGGTGAGATAGGCGAGGCTCCCGCCCCCATCCCGCCCGCTCGCGGCGTGTTCGGCGATGGCGGCCGCATTGACGTCGGTATCGAAGCCGACCGGAACGCCGCCGAGCGCCCGGGCGAGATGGCCCGCAAAGTCGGTATCCGCCCAGCCGGGCTTGGGGGTGGTGGTGATGAAGCCCCACTTGGGCGAGGCGCGGTCCAGTTCCACCGGCCCGAAACTGCCGATCCCGAGCGCGCTCTCCCCTCCCTGCGCGGCGAACCACGCTGCCGCCTCGGCAAGGGTCGTCGCCGGGTCGCGGGTGGGGATGGTGTGACGGGCGAGGATCCGGTCGGGCGAAGGGCCGACCGCCAGCACGAACTTGGTGCCGCCCGCCTCGATCGCGCCCAGCATCGCTCCGGGCATCAGACGGCGCTCTCCAGCGCGAGGGCAGCGCGCTCGCCGTCGAGCGCGAGGCGGAGCAGGGGCGCAGGCACGCCGCCGAAGCCGCCGCCCGGCAATACGTCGACGAAGCTGCACACCGTCAGCGATGCATCGACATACCAGCTGTAGGTCTGCTGCGCGCGGCCGGGCGGGTTGGCGAGCACCAGTCCGCTGCCGTTCAAGGGCCGCCACGGCCCCGCCATGCTGTCCGCCACCATCCCGTAAAGCCCTCCCGGCGCATGGCGCAGACCTTCGGCGAAGGTCGCGGTCTGCGTCGACCAGAAGGCGTAGTAGTTCCCCTGGTGAAACACCAGATGGGCGCGCTCGAGCTCGTTGTTGACGCTCTCGGCATGGAGGCACGGGGGGATCAGCTCCCACCCCGTGGCTTCCTTGCGGGCGAGGCCGAAGGCGCCGTTGTAGGCGCTGTGGGATCCCGCGAGCGAGGCGGTGAAGGCGATGTACTCGCGGCCGTCGGCAGGGTCGCGGAAATAGGCGGGATCGCGGAAGGCCTTGATCCGCCCGGGTTCGCCCTCGTGCGCGTCGGCGGCCATGTATTGCGGGCCGTAGCCCCTCACCAGCGGCGCGGGGGCCGACCAGTCCTGCGGCCGGCCCTCGGGCCCGAGGCGCGCGGAGACGGCCCACAGTTCCTGCCGATAGCCGCCGGGGCGCGCGGCGCTTCCGGCGGCAGTGAAGAACAGGGTCAGCACGCCGTCATCGAGCAGCGCGGAGCCCGCCCATTCGCGCTCGTAGGGCACATCGCCCATGTCGGGGAGCACAGGGCCGCGGTCGTGCCACGCACCCTGCGCACGCTCGATCCAGTGGATCTTCGCCTCGAAATGGCGGAGCGCCGGATCGCCGCGGTCGGGCGCGGTCAGCGCCATCCACAGCTCGCGGCCACCGATCAGCGCGCGTGCGCCGGCAGCATCCTGCACCGGCCACATGTCCCAGTAGAGCCGCCCCGCATCCAGCGCCGAGCGGCCCGCCGCGCCCACCGCCGGGATCAGCGCCGCCGCCGGTGCGGCCGGTCCGATCCGTTCAACGTGCTCGGCTGTCCAGGCACTCGTCATTGCGGCAAGAATCCCATCACGTCAGATCACGAAAAGAAAGACAGCTGGCCGCCGGGGGAGGAGGTGGCGGCCAGCCGTCATGCGCCCCGTCCGGCTGTCAGAAGTCGAACCGGACCGAGGCGAGCACCGTGCGCCCGGCGATTGAGCGCGCGCGCACGAGGCCGTTTGCCGGGATCGAGCCCTCTTCCGCCTCGGTGAAGCCGGTGGCGTTGAAGAGGTTGGTGGCGTTGAGCCCGATCTCGATACGGTCGATCGGCCGCACCGCAACGAAGGCGTTGACCTGCGCGAAGGCGGGCAGGATCAGATCGTTGTTGTCCTGCGTGAAGCTCTCGGTGGTGCCGACGATGTTGGCGCCCACGGTGAACAGGTCGGCATCGTATTGCGCGGTCGCCTGATAGACGAGGTCGGCCTGCCGGCGCGGGGTGTTGCCGATGGTCGCCGCGTTGAGCGCGTCCTTGATCTCCGCATCGGTCCAGGTCGCACCCGCCGTCAGGCTGAAGGGCCCGCTGCGGTAGGAGCCTTCGAGCTCGATCCCGTAGGCCTCGAAGGTGGTGTCGAACAGCACCAGCGGGGCGATGTCGACATTGGTTTCCGAGGTCTCGGCATAGAAGCCGGTGGCATAGAGCGCGAGCCCGCCCGACTGGTACTTGAGCCCGGCCTCGAGCTGGTCGACCCGCGCGATCACCCCCGCATCGCCGCCCGGCAGGCCGCCGTCGACGGCGCTGACGGCGGGCGAGAACAGCGAACGGTCGGCGGTGTGGCGGCCGCCCCGGCTGTAGCGCGCGAAGACGCCCAGGTCGTCGGTGACGAGGTAGTTCGCCCCCAGCGAGAAGCTGAGGTAGTCGAATTCGTAATTCACGGGCCGCGCATTGCCGAGCGGCAGCACGCTGGTCTGCGCCTCGGCCGGGCTGATCGTGCCGTTGCGGTCGAAGTCGAAACTGCCGACGCCGACACCGAAGCCGCTGTCGGCGCCGGTGATGGTGCCGCTGGCGTCGCCGAAATCGTAGCGGATCGAGGCGTCGATCGTCAGGCGGTCCAGCTCCAGCGAGAGCGAGGCGAAGGGCGCGTAGGTCGAATAGTCGACATCGTAGGAACGGCGGCAGCAATTGCCGAAGAAGCTCGCGCCGAAGCCGACAGTGCCGTTCTGAGTGACGAGCTGGCCGCCCGCATTGCGCACGTTGACCAGCACCGCCTGCCCGTCGCCCTGCACCGTCTGGAGGTGGCTGGTCCACAGCCAGTCGGTGTCGATGGTCTGGCGCGAGAGGTAGAAGCCGGTGGTGAAGTTCGCCGTGCCGCCGCCGATGTCGAACGCCTTGTTGACGCGGAAATCATTGGTGACGTTGTCGAGGCTGAGCCGGACGTTGAAGTTGACGACATTGGCGAGCAGGCCATTGCCGCCGATGGTGGCGGCATTGGCGAGCTGCCCCGCATTCGGCCCGCTGGCGAAGATGATGCTCGACCCTGCGCCGCCGACCGAGTTGGCCACGGCCTGCGCCGCGCCCGCCCCTGCCGGGAAGGGCGAGAGGAAGCCGCCCGAATTGTCGGCGAAGCGGAAGCGGTTGGTCAGCGTCCAGCCGCTGCCCACGTCGATCTCGCTCTCGATCCCGAAGGCGAGGCTCTTGACCGACAGGCCGTCGCGGAAGTCGTAGCTCGCCGGGTTGTTGTTGCCGTCGAGCGTCACCGCCTGGCCGAGGAAGGGGCTGTAGAGGCTGTCGCGGCGCGGATCGAAGCCGGGGATCGCCT
This sequence comes from Porphyrobacter sp. CACIAM 03H1, assembly GCF_002215495.1. Taxonomy (NCBI): domain Bacteria; kingdom Pseudomonadati; phylum Pseudomonadota; class Alphaproteobacteria; order Sphingomonadales; family Erythrobacteraceae; genus Porphyrobacter; species Porphyrobacter sp. CACIAM 03H1. The sequence goes on along the minus strand of NZ_CP021378.1, from coordinate 1,208,150 downwards.
GATAGTCGGGGTTGCCGCCCGTGCCCGTCACCCGCACCGGCTGGGGCAGGATCGTCGGGGTGCGGTCGTCGAGATACTTGGCGTGGAAGCGGATGTAGCCGCCGTCGAATTCCTTGGTGATGTTGGCCTTGATCTGGCCGCCGTCATAGCCGTTGTAGCCGATGTCGCGCGGCCCCTCGCCAGTGCGGTAGAAGCCGCCGACGTGGAAGTAGAGGTCTTCCGCGAGCGGGGCGCCGTAGTCGAAATCGAGGCGGTAGCTTTCGAAATCGAGGCCGACGCTGGCCTGGATCGCGCCGCCTTCCTGCTGGCCGGTCTTGGAGATGAAGTTGATCACCGCGCCCGGCGCGTTCGAGGCAAAGGTCGAGGCCGAACCGCCGCGCACCGCCTCGACGCGGGCAACCGAGCGATCGGCGCGCAGGAAGTTGTCGGCATTGCCGAAGATGATGTCGCCGAATTCGAGGATCGGCAGGCCGTCTTCCTGCAGCTGGATATAGCGCGCGCCGCCGGTCGAGACGGGGATGCCGCGAACCGCGATGTTGGCGTTGCCCTCGCCGCCCGAGGCTTCCGAGCGGATGCCCGGGATCTGGCGGATGAGGTCGGCCGAGGAGGGCGCGGCGAGATTGGCGATGGTCTGCGCGCCGATGGTGCTGACCGAGACCGAGCTTTCGATGCGGTTCTGGCCGCGGGCGACGGCGGTGACGATGATCTCCTCGCCCTCGGCGACGGGCGCATCGGCCGCGTCCTGCGCGAAGGCGGGGCTGGCAAGGAGGGCCGACGCAGCGGCACCGGCGCAGAGCGCGTAACGCAATTTCATGGTGTCTCTCCTCTCGGGTTTGCGCCTCTGGGAGCGCTTGACGAGCCTTGCCTAATCATCCTGCAAACGATTGCAATAGAAATCTTGCAATCGTTTGCAATTCGCGCGGATTCATGTCACCTCCAAGCCACAGCGCAGGCTATAATGCGCGTGACATACAGCTGGGATGAGGCGCCAAATGTCGGAAAAGCCGCGGCTTTCGCTGCTCAGAATCATCGAGATGAACATCGGCTTCTTCGGCCTCCAGTTCTCTTTCGGACTGCAACAGGCCAACATGGGGCCGATCTACGGCTTCCTCGGCGCGGACGAGGCTTCGATGCCGCTGCTGTGGCTGGCGGGGCCGATGACGGGCCTGATCGTCCAGCCGATCGTCGGCGCCATGAGCGACCGCACCAGCACCCGCCTCGGCCGGCGCACCCCCTATTTCCTCGTCGGCGCGATCATCTGCACCCTCTCGCTTTCCGCCATGCCCTATTCGAGCACCCTGTGGATGGCGGCAAGCCTGCTGTGGATCCTCGATGCCGGCAACAACATCACGATGGAACCCTACCGCGCCTATGTCGCCGACCGGCTCGCGCCGGGCCAGCGGTCGGTCGGCTTCCTGACCCAGAGCGCCTTCACCGGCCTTGCCCAGACCCTGTCCTACCTCGCGCCCTCGCTGCTCACGGCCTTCGTCGCGCGCGACATGCTCGACGCCAACGGCATTCCGGTGATCGTGCGCATCGCCTTCATCATCGGCGCGATCCTCTCGATCTCCACGATCGTCTGGTCGGTGTGGCGCGTGCCCGAACTGCCGCTCGACGCCGCAGAGCAGGCGGAACTCGACGAGCGGCCGCTGACCGCGCGTGCCACCTTCGTCGAGATCGGCGCGGCGATCCGCGACATGCCGCGCCCGATGAAGCAACTGGCGGGCGCGATGCTGTGCCAGTGGTATGCGATGTTCGCCTATTGGCAGTACATCACCTTTGCCGTGGGCCGCTCGATCTATGGCACCAGCGATCCGGCAAGCAGCGCCTTCCGCGAGGCGACCCTCACCGCCCAGCAGGCCGGCGCGCTCTACAATTTCATCGCCTTCCTCGGCGCGCTCGCGCTGATCCCGATCGTCAGGCGCTTCGGCGCGCGCGCCACCCATGCCGCCTGCCTTGCCGCCTCGGGCACGGCGATGCTGCTGATCCCGGGCGTATCGACGCCGGCGGGCCTGTTCGTGCTGATGCTCGGCATCGGGATCGGCTGGGCGGGGATGATGGGCAACACCTATGTCATGCTCGCCGACTGCATCCCGCCTGCCCGCAACGGCATCTACATGGGCATCTTCAACCTGTTCATCGTCATTCCCATGCTGATCCAGACCCTTACGATGCCGCTGATCTACCGGCCCCTCCTAGGCGGCGATCCGCGCCATGTGCTCATATTGGGCGGCGGCTTGATGCTCGCGGGCGCGCTCGCTACGTTGCTGGTCGATGCCGGCCATCGCAGACCCCGCGAACAGGGGCTCGCCGCCGGCTAGGGAGGGCTATGGGCGACAGCGACCACAAGGGCGCGCGCACTACGGTGCGCACCATCACCGATCTTGCGCGCCTCGCCGGAGTCTCGCCCGGGACCGTCAGCCGGGCGCTTGCCGGCAAGAGCCTCGTCAACGCCCAGACCCGCGAGAAGATCGTCGCCCTCGCCCGCGAACACGGCTTCCGCCCGAACCAGATGGCGAGCGGGCTCCGGCGCCAGAAGACGGGTGTGATCGGCGTCGTCATTCCGCTCGGCCACGATATCCGCCAGCAGATCTCCGACAGCTTCTTCATGACCCTGCTCGGCTTTCTTGCCGACGAGCTCACCCACGAGGGCTACGACCTGATGCTGCGCCGGGTGGTGCCCGACAGCGACGAGGACTGGCTCGACCGCTTCATCGGATCGGGGATGATCGACGGCGTGATCGTGATCGGCCAGTCCGACCAGTTCGAGCGGATCGAGGAGGTCGCCGAAAGCTACACGCCGATGGTCGTCTGGGGGAACCACCAGGAGGGCCAGCGGCACTGCGTGGTGGGCACCGACAACAGGCTCGGCGGGCGGCTCGCGGTGGAGCAGCTGATCGCGGGCGGGGCGAAGCGCATCGCCTTTCTCGGCGACACCGGCCCGATGGAATTCGCGGCACGCTTTGCCGGGGCGCAGGACGTGGCCGCGCGCCTCGGCGTTGCCCCGGTGATGCCGCTCGCCACCCACCTTTCGCCGGATCGTGCGGGCGAGGAGATCGCGGGCCACCTCGCCGCGCATTTAAGAGCGCAGGGGGGCCGAGACATCGACGGGATTTTCGCCGCCACCGACACCCTCGCCGCGCTGTGCCTCACCGAATTGCGCGCACAGGGCCTGAGCGTTCCAGGCGATGTGAGGCTGGTCGGCTTCGACGACCTGCCGATCGCCCGCCAAACCGTGCCCCCGCTCACCACCGTGCGGCAGGACATCGCGGCGGGGGCCCGGGGTCTTGTCGACCTGCTGCTGCGCCGGCTGGCGGGCGAGACCACCGAAAGCCTCGTCCTTCCACCCGAACTGGTCCTGCGCGAAACGGCCTAGCTGCCGCCCCCCATCGCCTTGACCAGCGCCGCCGCCGAGGCCCCTTCGAGCGACAACCCGTAGCCGACCTCGCGCACCAGCCGTTCCTTGAGCGGCTGGATGAAGTGGATGCGGGTGTTGCGGCGGGTGAGCGCGGGCTGATCGAGCCAGCGCGTCGCCAGCTCCCGCGCGCGGGCGAGCGCCGTGCCATCGGGCACCACCTCGGCCACCACGCCCCAGCCCTGGGCCGTGGCGGCACTGACCGGCTGCGGATCGAGCAGCCACGCCTCGGCCCGCCCGGGCCCTGCGCGGTAGCTCCAGGTGGTGAAGATCCCGTCGCCCGGCACGATCCCCCCGGCGAAGTGCGGCAGATCGCGGAAGGTCGCGCTTGTCCCGGCGACGATCACGTTCGCCATCAGCGCATATTCGGAATGGACGTGCGCCGCGCCCTCGACCGCGGCGATCACCGGCACGCGGATGTTGGCGAGGTTCTCGAGGATCTGCACCCCCTCGTCGTGGACCTGCGACCAGACGTCGGGATCGGCGACATTGCCGAAGCTCGCGAAGTCGACACCGGCGATGAAATGTCCGCCCGCGCCGGTGAGGATGACGATGCGGTTATCGCGGTCCTGCGCGATCCGGTAGAAGGCCTCGGTGAAGTACGTGTGGTCGCGCGCGGTGAAGGTGAGCGGGCCGCCGTCCGAATGGAATGTGGCGACCAGCACACCATCGGCGCCGCGTTCGAGCGCAAGCCCGGGGAAAGCGTCGAAATAGGCGGGGCGCGGCATGGCGGGGTCTCCGGCTGTCAGGGTGGCGGCAGGCTAGGCCGTGGCGATGCGGCAGGTATTTCCAAATTCCGCCTATCTCGCAAAAGCCGCAGAAATCGGCTTGCGTTATTGATAATCATTCTTAGAGGAGACTCGCGAATGATTATCAGAAACGGACCACCGATGCGCCTTGCCCTCCTCCTCTCCGCCGCCCTGCTCCCCCTCGCAACCTCCGCCCGGGCGGCCGAGGAGAGTGCCGAGACCCTCGCCGCCGAGAGCGAGAGCGCCGAGCCGATCGTCGTCAGCGCCGCGCGCACCGCCCTGCCCGTCACGGCCCTGCCGCTCACCGCCGAGGTGATCGACCGCGAAACGCTCGAACGCCAGCTCCAGATTTCCGGTTCGGTCGTCGATGCCGTCGCCGCGCTCACCCCCTCCTTCTCCCCCGCCCGCCAGAAGCTCACCGGACAGGGCGAGACCCTGCGCGGCCGCTCGCCGCTGTTCGCGATCGACGGCATCCCCCAGACCGCCCCCCTGCGTGACGGATCGCGCGACGGCTTCACCATCGATCCCTTCTTCATCGACCGGGTCGAGCTGATCCTCGGCTCCAACGCCCTCCAGGGCATCGGCGGCACCGGGGGCGTGATCAACCAGGTCACCGTCTCCGCACCTGCCGAGGACGGCTGGAGCGCGCGCACCATCCTGCAAGGCACCGCCGAGAGCGGTTTCCGCAGCGACGGCTTCGGCGGCAAGGCTGGCGCGCTCGTCGCCAACCGCTCGGGCGCCTTCGATGTCGTCGCCGGTGTCGCCTACGAACGGCGCGGCGTGTTCCGCGATGCCCGTGAGCGCCGCATCGCGCCCGACGGCACGCAGGGCGACCTGATGGATTCGGACAGCCTCTCCTTCTTCGCCAAGGCGGGCGTCGAACTGGGCGAGACCGTGCGGCTCGAGGCGATGGGCCAGCGTTTCCGCCTGCAGGGCGACGGCGATCTGATCGCGGTTCCCGGAAGCCGCGCGACCGGCCTCCCCTCGACCGGCGCGCCCGGCACCGTCCCCGGCGAGGCGCCCGAGAACCTTGCCGAGAGCCTCGCCCTCACCCTCACCGCCGACGACCTCGCCGGCGGCGCCCTGCGCGTGCGCGGCTTCTGGAACCGCACCGCCGACATCTACGGCGGCGGCGTCTTCGCCGATTTCCAGGACCCGGCGATCGCACCCGTCGGCACGCTGTTCGACCAGTCGCAGAACATCAGCCGCAAGTGGGGCGTCAACGCCAGCTGGGAACGCGGCCTCGGACCGCTCAACCTCGTGCTCGGCCTCGACCTGCTGAACGACCACACGGTGCAGAAGCTCGCGGCGACCGACCGCGCATGGGTGCCGCCGACCGATTACCGCTCGATCGCGCCCTTCGCGCAGGGCAACCTCGCCCTGTGGGACGGCAAGGTCCGCCTCGCAGGCGGGGTGCGCTGGGAGAATGTCGACATCTCCATCGACGATTACCGCACGCTGTGGTTCTACGGGCCGCAGCAGGTCGGCGGCGGCTCGCCCAGCTTCGACCGCGTGCTGCCCAACGGCGGGATCGTGATCGAGCCGACCCCCGGCATCCGCGCCTATGCCAGCTACGCGCAGGGCTACACCGTCCCCGACGTGGGCCGTATCACCCGCGCGATCCGCACGCCCAATGTCGATCTCGACCGCTTCCTCGACATCGCCCCCGTCGTGGCGGACAACCGCGAGATCGGGGTCGAGGTCAATCGCGGCCCCATCGCGGCGAGCGCCACCTATTACTGGTCGGACAGCGACGAGGGCCAGCTGCTGGTACTGGTCGGCGACGTGTTCGAGGTGCAGCGCCAGCGGATCGAGATCGAGGGGCTGGAGCTGAACCTCTCCACCGCCACCCCCGTTCCCGGCCTGCGCCTCGGGCTGGGCTATGCGCACCTCAACGGGCGCGTGGACACCAACGGCGACGGGATCGTCAACGCCGATCTCGACGGCGCCAATATCGGCCCCGACCGCCTCAACCTGTCGGCCGACTACACCAACGGGCCGGTCAGCCTGCGCCTGCAATCGCGCACGCACTTCTCGCGCCGGTTCGACGGCGGCGATCCGCGCAACGATTTCGGCGGCTTCACCCTGCTCGACGGGTCGGTGACCGTGGCGACCGGCTTCGGCAACGTCACGCTCGCCGCGCAGAACCTGCTCGACAAGCAGTACATCGACTACAATTCCGACACCCAGCGGCCCACCGACAACCTGCGCTTCTTCGCCGGGCGCGGGCGGTCGATCACGCTCGGCTGGCTCGGCGCCTTCTGATGCGGGCCGCGCTCCTGCTGGTCCACCGCTGGCTGGGGGGCCTTGTCGGCCTCGGGCTGGCGGTGCTCGGGCTGACCGGCGCGGCGCTGCTGTGGAAGCCGTGGTGGGCGGGCGTAGCACAGGAAGCGCGGGCGCCGGGCGAGGCCGAGACGCTGGCGATCATCGCTGCGGCCGATCGGCTCGGGGCGGGCTACGTGACCCTGCCCTCGGCCGAGTTCGGCGCCGCGCAGGCGGGATTGCCGGACGGCGGCGGAGCCTATCTCGCGCATGACGGCACGCTGCTCGCCCGCTGGCAGAGCGTGTGGGAGCGGCCCGAGACGCTGCTGTTCGATCTCCACCACCACCTGCTGATGGGCGAGACGGGCGAACTGATCTCCGGCTGGCTCGGCATCGCGGCGGCGCTGTTCTGCGTGACGGGGCTGATCCTGTGGTGGCCGACGCGGCGGACCTTCCGGCTGCGGGCCCTGCCGCCGCGCCTGACCCGCCCGGCAATCATCCTCCACCACCGCGACATTGGCGCGGTGCTGGCGCTGCCGATCCTGCTCGCGGGGCTGACCGGCGCGCTGATGGTGCTGAAGCCGCTCGGCGATGCGCTGCTCGCCCCGCTCTCGCCCGCGCAGGAGGTTGCCGCGTGGCAGGCGAAGCCGCCCGCGGCGCGCTCGGCGGCGGAACCCGATTGGCCCGCGATCCTCGCCGCCGCGCGCACCCGCTTCCCGGACGCGGCCCCGCGCATGATCGTCTGGCCGAAGGCGCCGGGCGAGGCGGTGACGGTCCGGATGCGCCGCCCGTCCGAATGGCACCCCAACGGGCGCACCACGCTGACGCTTGCGGGCGAGGGAACAGTGCTGATGGCGCGCGATGCGCCCGCGGCGCCGCTCGCGGTGCGCGCGCAGCACGCGCTCTACCCGCTGCACTCCGCGCGCATGGCGGGGAGCGCGCTCGCGCTGCCGCTCAGGATCATGATGACGCTCGCGGGGCTGGGGCTGGCGCTGCTCGGGAGCCTCGCGGTGGTGAGCTTCTGGCGCAGCCGCAAGGGCCCGCGACCGGCGGCACCCGCGATGCCGCGTGGGCGGCTCACCGGCTGATCACCAGCGGATCAGGCGCGGGACGATCACGCGGCCCAGCAGGCCCGTCGCCACCACCACCGCGCTGTGCCACAGCCCGATGTGGACGATATCGTTGTCAGGGCAGTGGAGCGAGGCGGCGAAGATCCCGAAGGCGCCCGCGGCCACCCCTGCCACCAGCCCTGCGCGTTCGGGCGAGGTCGGTGCGCCGCGGCGCAGCCACAGCACCAGCAGCGCGAACACCAGCAGCGAGGAGACGGTGCCGCCCGCAAGGCACTCCGCCCCGTGGCGCATGAGCTCGGGCGACATCGTCCCGGCACCCCGCACCACCGCCACGATCGCGCCCGCAAGCGGGAGCAACCCGGCCATCGCCGCCGTCCAGCGCCAGCCGCCGTGATCGCTGCCGACCTGCGGGCGGCTCATGACCACCACCGCCACGGTCGCGGCGAGGGCAAGGCCGAGGAACAGCCCGGTCGCGACCAGCTGCATCGGATCGAGATGCCCCGCCAGCCACTCGGCGCGCAGCCCGAACAGCCCGACCACGGCCACCACCGTCACCCCCGCCGCGGCGAGCGCCAGCGCCAGCCCCTCGCCGACGCGCAGGGGCCGCACCGGTTCGAGCTCGCTCACCAGCTCGGCGATCAGGGCATCGGAACTCTTCTGCATCGTCATTCTTTCTCGATCATGGCGGCGAGCTTCTTGAGCCCGCGGTGGATGTTGACCTTGACCAGGCTCTCGCTCTGGCCCGTCATTGCCGAGGCCTCGGCAATGCTCAGCCCCTCGATCTTGACGAGGGCGATGGCGCGCTCCTGCGCCGGGGGAAGCAGGCCGAGCAGGCGGTCGAGGCTGATGCGCGCGGCGATGGCGGGCTCCTCGTCGGTGCCGATCAGCTCCTCGTGAAGCTCGTGCTCGTCGGCGCGGTAGAGGCGGCGCAGGTGGTCGACCCAGCGATAGCGCGCGATCGCGGCGAGCCACGGCAGGAAGGGCCGCGTCGCGTCCCACGAGGCGCGCTTGGTGTGGAGCGCGATCAGCGTCTCCTGCACCAGATCGTCGAGCTGCGCGGGCGCGATGCGGCGGCTGTAATAGCCGCGCAACCAGCGCTGGCAGGCCTCGAGCAGCGCCGCATAGGCCTGCTTGTCGCCCGCCTGCGACATGCGCATCAGCCGGGCGAGGGTGGCCTCGTCCGCTCTCATCCGCGTGCGCCGTCACTGATCATGCCGCGCCCCCTTTCGCCGGTCCGCAAGCTCGCGGACCTCTTCGCGCGAAATCGCCGGGAGGTTACATGGCCGGAAACGCCGCCCCGCGTCTTTCGCGAAAGACCGCGCGCCGGAACGAAGAGGCCCCGCGCTCGCGGCGTGCGAGCGCGGGGCCTCGTTCCTCACCTGCGGCGCGGCTCAGGAGAGCGCGACGTGGCGCTTCAGGTGGTGATCGACATTGCCGAACTCGCTGTCGAAGATCGTCAGGCGCTTGAAGTAGTGGCCGATGGCATATTCGTCGGTCACGCCGTTGCCGCCGTGGATCTGGACCGCTTCCTGCCCGATCAGCCGCGCCGACTGGCCGACGCCGACCTTCGCGGCCGAGACAGCCAGCTTGCGGGTCCGCTCGTCCGAGCCGAGGCGCAGGGTGGCGAGATAGGTCAGCGAGACGGCTTGCTCGTAGGCGGTGTACATGTCGACCATGCGGTGCTGGAGCACCTGGAAGCTGCCGATCGGCACGCCGAACTGCTTGCGCTGGCGGCTGTATTCCACGGTCATCGCGTGGGCGACCTTCATCGCCCCGCAGGCCTCGGCGCACAGCGCGGCGATGGCTTCGTCGGTGACCAGCTCGATGAGGGCGAGGCCTTCGCCCTCGGCCCCGATCAGCGCCTCGGCGCCGACCGCGACGTTCTCGAAATAGACTTCCGAAGCGCGGCGGCCATCGACCGTCACATAGTCACGCGTGGTGACGCCGGGGGTGTCCTTGGCCAGCACGAAGACCGAGACGCCGCTCCGGTCGCGCCGCTCGCCGCCGGTGCGGGCGGTGACGACAAGATGGCTCGCCCAGGGCGCGCCGATCACGACCGCCTTGTGGCCGTTCAGCACATAGCCCGAACCGTCCTTCTTCGCGGTGGTTTCGAGGTCGGCATAGTCATAGCGGCCCTTGGGCTCGGCATAGGCGAAGGCGAACACCGCGCCGCCGGAGACGATCGCGCCGATATGCTCTTCCTTCTGCGCCGCCGTGCCGCCGTGCTTCAGGAACCCGCCCGCGCAGACCACGGTCGGCAGGAAGGGCTCGACCACGAGGCCCTTGCCGAATTCCTCCATGATCACCATCGCATCGACCGCGCCGCCGCCGAAGCCGCCGTCGGCCTCGGAGAAGGGCATCCCGAGAATGCCGAGTTCGGCCAGCTGCGCCCAGATCTCGGGCCGCCAGCCTTCGCTCGATGCGATCGCCTTGCGGCGCTCCTCGAAGCCGTATTGCTCACGCACCAGCCGCGAGAGGCCGTCGCGCACCATGCCCTGTTCTTCGGTGAAGTTGAAATCCACGAATTCTCTCCCGTCCTCGAGGTGCTTACAGACCGAGGATCATCTTGGTGATGATGTTGCGCTGGATCTCGTTGGACCCGCCGTAGATCGAGGTCTTGCGCATGTTGAAATAGGTCGCCGCCGCGTGCTGGGCATAGTCCGGGCCGACCGGGTGCTCGTTCGATCCGTTGTCGTTCGACACTCCGCCCATGTAGGGCGCGCTGTAGGTGCCGACCGCTTCCAGCGTGAGTTCGGTCAGGCGCTGCTGGATCTCGGTGCCCTTGATCTTGAGGATCGAGCTTTCCGGCCCCGGCCCCTTGCCCGCCTGCTCGCCCGCGAGCGTGCGCAGCTCGGTGATCTCGAGGGCCGCCAAGTCGATTTCGAGCTGGCTCACCTTCTTGGCGAAGTCGAAGTCCTTGATCAGCGGCTGGCCATCGAGCGTTTCGTGGGTCGCGATCTCGCGCAGCTTCTCGATCCCGCGCTTGGAGCGCGCCACGCCCGCGATGCCCGAGCGTTCATGCGCGAGCAGGAACTTGGCATAGGTCCAGCCCTTGTTCTCCTGCCCGACGAGGTTCTCGACCGGCACGCGCACGTCGGTCAGCCAGGTCTCGTTGACCTCGTAGCCGCCGTCGAGAAGCTTGATCGGCTTCACTTCCACGCCCGGAGTCTTCATGTCGACGAGGATGAAGCTGATCCCTTCCTGCTGCTTGGCGGTGGGATCGGTGCGGCACAGGAAGAAGCCCCAGTCGGCATATTGCGCGAGCGTGGTCCAGGTCTTCTGACCGTTGATCACGTAGTGGTCGCCGTCGCGCACCGCGGTGGTCTTGAGGCTGGCGAGGTCGGAGCCCGCGCCCGGTTCCGAATAGCCCTGGCACCACCACACCTCGCCGCTGCGGATGCCGGGCAGGTGTTTGGCCTTCTGCTCCTCGCTGCCGAAGGTGTAGATCACGGGGCCAACCATCGACACGCCGAAGGGCAGCGGCATCACCGCGTTGATGCGGGCGTTCTCTTCCGACCAGATGTAACGCTGGGTCGGGGTCCAGCCGGTGCCGCCGTATTCGACCGGCCATGCCGGGACCGACCAGCCCTTCTTGCCCAGCACCTTGTGCCAGGCGAGGAAGTCCTCGCGCGCCATGTCCTCGCGCATGCCGAAATCGGCGAGGTGCTTGGGATAGTTCTCGGCGATGAAGGCGCGCACTTCCTCGCGGAAGGCCTGCTCTTCGGGGGTGAATTCGAGGTTCATGGGGTCTCTCTCCGAGTTGCGTTTTGCCGCTTTGAAATACGCTTTGTCATGCCATGCGGACGCGGAAAAGAGGCTTTTGCGAGATGCCGCGCCGCCGTAGCGGCAAGGTGGCGGCGCTCCGGCCCCGAGGGGGGCGAATCGGGGCGCGGCCGCGGCGATTTTCCTACTGGCGGCGGGCGCACTATGGGGCAGGACGGCTCCTTCGCATCGTCCGCCCCCCTTTGCGATCACCCGCCCTCGGCGGCGAAAACGCAAAACACAGTGTCAACTTCGGTTTTTCGGGTCATCTACCTGAAATGACTAGCGAAATCCTGTAGGAATGCGAAGTTTACAGTGTCAACTTTGTAAACTTCGCACCCCGCTCCTCACATCTCGAGCGGTCCGTGCTGGATGTGCGGCAGGACATGGCGGGCGAAGAGGTCGGCCTCCTGCATGTGCGGATAGCCCGAGAGGATGAAGGCCTCGATCCCTTCGGCCTGATAGGCGCGCAGCTTGGCGAGCACCTGGTCGGGCGTGCCGACGATCGCCGCCCCGCAGCCCGAGCGCGCCCGGCCGATGCCGGTCCAGAGGTTCTCCTCGACGAAACCGTCGCCATCGGCGGCCCCGCGCAGTTCCTGCTGGCGCTGGACGCCGTAGTTCTTGGCATCGAGGCTCTTCTCGCGGATCGCGCGGCCCGCCTCATCGTCCAGCTTCGACAGAAGCCGGTCGGCGTAGTGGCGCGCTTCCTCCTCGGTTTCGCGCACGATGACATGGACGCGGTAGCCGAACTTGAGGGTGCGGCCATACTTCGCCGCGCGTTCCTTGAGGTCGGCGATGTTGGCGCGGACATTGTCCATCGTATCGGGCCACATCAGGTAGACGTCCGCCGCCTCGGCCGCGCATTCGCGCGCCTCGTGGGAAAGGCCGCCGAAATAGAACGGCGGGCACTTGCCCGAGAGCGTGGAGATCCGCGGCGGATCGAGCTTGAGCTTGTAGAACTCGCCGTCGAAGTCGAGATGCTCGCCGTTGAGCAGGGTGCGGACGATCTTCATGATCTCGGTGCCGCGGCGGTAGCGCGGGCCGCTCTCGATCTTTTCGCCCGGCATATCGGAGGAGATGATGTTGACGTTGAGGCGCCCGCCGGTGCCGGCGGCGTTCGGGCCGAGGATACGGTCGAGCGTGGCGATGCGGCGCGCGAGCTGCGGCGGCCAGTCCTCGCCCATGCGGGTCGCCCACAGCAGCTTGATGCGCTTGACCTGCGTGGCGACGGCGGCGGCGAAGATCGTGGTGTCGACGCCCAGCTGGTAGCCCGAGGGCAGCAGGATGTTGTCGAACCCGCCCTCCTCGGCACGCAGCACGATGTTGCGGCAATGCTCCCAGCTCGACTGGAGGTATTTGTCGGGCACGCCGAGGAACTCGTAGTCGTCGTCACACAGCGCGGAAAACCACGCGATTTCGCATTGTTGAGTCATTCTATCCGTTCCTCGTCCAAACTTTCGATCCGTGCCCCCGAAGCTTTTGACTCAAGGCAGCGGCACGCCCCGCGCCGCGACCAGCACCGCGTACCACTCGGCGCGCGTCCAGCGCACCCGCAGCGCCTCGGCACCCTCGGCAATCCGCTCGGCATTCTGCGAGCCGATGATGGGCACGATGCCCGCCGGGTGCGCCATCAGCCAGCTGTAGGCGGCGACCGTACGCGAGACCCCCTGGGCCTCGGCCACGATGTCGAGCGCGGCGGCCACGGCCTTGTCGCGTTCGCTTTCCGGCGCGGCGAGCCTGCCGCCGCCGAGCGGCGACCATGCCAGCGGGGTCAGGCCCAGCAGCATCGCCTGATCCAGTTCGCCATTCTCGAAGCAGGTGATGCGCAGCGGGCTGATCTCGGGCTGGGTCGAGACCAGCTTTTGCCCCAGGAAGTGCTGGAGCGCCGCGATCTGGCTCATGGTGAAGTTGGATACGCCGAGCGTCCTGACCTTGCCCGATGCCACCGCATCGTCGAGCACGCGGGCGACCTCCTGCGGGTGGGCGAGGATGTCCGGGCGGTGGATCTGCCACAGGTCGACGCTGTCCACCTGAAGGCGGCGCAGGGAATCGTCGATCGCTTTCCTCAGATAGTCCGGGCTCTGGTCGTAGGGCAGCGGCGGGAGGATGCCGCCCTTGGTGGCGAGCACCATGCGGTCCCTCAGGGAAGGATCGGCCGCCAGCACCTCGCCGAGCAGCGCCTCGGCATCGCCGAAGCCGCCCTGCCCGTCGAAGCCGTAGATGTCGGCGGTGTCGAGGAAGGTGATCCCGGCGTCGAGCGCCGCGTGCACCAGCCTGGCGGCATCGGCAGCGGTGCGGCCGTTCTCCGCGAGGCGCCACATTCCCCAGGCGATGGGCGAAACCTCGATATCGCTCGGGCCGAGGCGGCGGGTCGCGGGCGGCAGGGGCAGTTCACTCATGGTTAGTTCCTCTTTGGGGGCGCGACCGAGGCGCGCTCGACGAGTTCGTGGGGCAGGCGCTTGTGGGTGAGGTCCCCGCCCGCGATCAGGATCTGCGTTGCCGTGCGGGCAAGGTCCGCCATCGGCTGGCGAATGGTGGTGAGCGGCGGCCAGACGGTGCGCGCCAGCGTGGTATCGTCGAAGCCCGCGACCGACAGCTCGTCCGGAACCTTGATGCCCCGGTCATGCGCCACGGCGAGCACGCCCGCCGCCATGTCGTCGTTCGAGGCGAAGATCGCGGTGGGGCGGCCGGGCTGGTCGAGCAGGGCCCGCGCGCCGGCCACGCCGCTGTCGAAGTCGAACTCCCCGTCGACCACGAGGCTCGGCTCGAAGGGAATGCCGACGCGGTCGAGGGCGCGGCGGTAGCCGAACAGCCGATCGTCGGAGGCCATGTGGTTGGCGTGGCCCTTGATGAAGCCGATGCGGCGGTGCCCGGCGTTGATTAGGTGGGTGGTCATGTCGTCGGCGGCCTGCGCGTCGTCCATGAACACGCTGGACGTCAGCGCGTGGTTGGTCCCCGGCGAGATGCGCACAAAGGGCACGTCCATCGTCTCGAGCGCGCGCAGTACCGGATCGCAGTCAGTGACGGGCGAGGAGAGGATGATGCCGTCGACATGGGTCTCGCTCACCAGCCCGCGCACCTGATCGCCGACGCGCGGATCGGCGACGTCGACCGGTTGGGCGAGGAGGCGGATGCCGCCCTCGTGGCACACATCCCAGCAGCCCTTCTGGATCTGGAACATGTAGTAGGGGCTGTGGTTGTCGTAGATCAGCGCGACCTGCCCCGACTTCGCGCCCGAGAGGATGCGCGCCGCGACCGAGGGGCGGTAGTCGAGTTCGGCCATCGCCTGCTCGACCCGCGCCTTGAGTTCGGCGCTGACATAGGGATGGCCGTTGAGCACGCGGCTCACCGTCTTGACCGCCACGCCCGCGCGGGCGGCGACATCCTTGATGTTGGCGCGGCTCATGCGGCGAGCTCCTCAAACAGCGGCGCGAAGGCGCTGCCTGCGCGGTAGAAGACCGGCGGCTGTCCGATCGGCGCGGCCACCTCGTGCCAGCCGGGAGCGAAGCCCTCGCCGCTCCACAGGTGCCGCCAATCGCCCTCCGGCAGATAGACCTTGCGCATCGCCGCCCCCGCTTCGATCACCGGTGCCACCATAATGTCCGCACCATAGAGATACTGGTCCTGGATCGTGAAGGTCTCGCGATCATCGGGGTAGTGCAGGAACAGCGCGCGCTGGGCGGGAAGGCCCGTCACCTGCGCCTCGGAGACGAGGTGGCGGACGTAGGGGGCCAGCGCCTCATGTACCCGGCTCCAGCGGACGAAGCCCTCGACCAGTGCGGGGGTGGAGTCGATCTGGAGATTGTCGTCCGGACGGTTGCCCTCGTGGGTGCGGAAAACAGGGCTGAAGGCGCCCAGCTCGTACCAGCGCAGGATCAGATCCTCGGTCCGCACATTGCCGAACAGGCTGGTGTAGCCGCCGACGTCGGAGTGGCTGAAGGCATTGCCGACGAGGCCGGACGAGAGCGCGGCGGTGACGACTGTGCCGATGCCGTCATGGCGGCTGAAGTCGACCGACTGGTCGCCCGCCCACAGCAGCGGGCAATGCGCCTGCACCCCGGTGTGGCCGGCGCGCATGAACCAAAGCACGTCCCCGGTCCGCCCACGAGAGGCGACGGCGCGGGCATTGACCTCGGCCCAGCGCACCGGCCAGCGGTTGTGCTCCTGCATCGGGTCGCCGGCGTGGAGCCTGAGGTCGGTGGGAAGATACTCGCCGAAATCCGCCATCCACCCGTCGAGCCCGAAATCGAGCATCCGTTTACCGATCACCTCCTCGGCGAACCAGTCGGCGGCGGCGGGGTTGGTGAAATCGACCACGCCCGCGTCAAACTCGCCGAAGTCGACGAGGTAGGGTTCGTCCCGGCCGAGGTGCAGCGCGAGGAGGCCCCTCGCTGCCGCTTCGGGGTAGAGGGGGCCGTCGACCGCCAGATAGGGGTTCACATAGCCGAGGAAGCGGATGCCGCGTGCCTTCAGGGCGGCGATGCGGGCGGGGAGGTCAGGGTAGCGTGCGGGGTTCCACTGCCAGTCCCAGAACAGGCGGCGGCCGAAGCTGGTCTCGCGGATGCCGACCCAGTCCTCGCACCACAGGCCCGATACCGCCGCGCCCGCATCGATCAGGGCCTCGAGCCGCTCGAAGGAGGCCTCGCCCTGCTTGAGGCCGACCACCGCGCCGCCCAGCACCCAGTCGGGCAAGGCGTGGCGCGGGCCGAACCTTTCACCCAGTTGCCGGACGAGATCGGCGGGCGCGCCCTCGAACAGGTCTATGGCGACCTCGCCCGACCATACATGGACCCTGAGCTTACCGGGCTCGCGCGCATCAAGTTCGACATATTCCGCGTTGGCGAGGCTCAGCGCCCAGCCGCCCGAACACAGCACCGTTGGTTCGGGGTAGTTGGTGGTCCAGTAATCTCCGCCCGCGAAACTCCCGTCGGCGCTCGCCTGGTCGGTAAGCGGTGTGCCGGGTTCGCGGCCCACGCCGGGCTCGCTGGTCCAGATCGGGAAGTTGCGGCCATTGAGGACGAGGTGGCTCATCTGCTCGCCCCCGCCCCACAGCACATCGCCCTCGGCAAGCGCGAAATCGAGCGTCATGCGGTCATGGCCCGACAACGCCTTCAGGTGAAGCCGCGCGCGATCCAGCCGCACCGCCACCCGCGCGGCGGAATCGGCGCTTTCGAGCAGCCAGCCGTCCGCATCCGCGCGATTGCTGCGAATGAGTGGCGATGCTGCCACACTGGCGTCCGACAGGCGGAAATTACCGCGCACCATCGTCACGGTCGGATTGCCAGAAGCCACGGAAATGGCAAGACAATCCGGCGCATGGCGCAGGACCGTGCGGCCCGCGAGCCGCAAGCCCAATCCGCCGTCCGAAGGCACCAACTGCACCATTCCCACCCTGCATACGTATGCCGGCCTGTCCCTCGGCCGGTTCTGACACCGCTTGACAGATCAGGACAGAAAGCGCAACCCGACCGCCGAAAGATCGACCGCACGGGCAAGGGTCTTTGCATCGCCGCCCGAAAGAATCGATCAGTTTGCAGGGGAGAAAACCGAATGCCCGCCACCACCCGTATCGCGCTCAAGACGCTTGCCCTCTCGGCCAGCACGCTCGCACTCGTCACCACCGCCCCGGCCTTCGCGCAGGTCGAGGAAATCGTCGTAACCGCGCAGAAGGTCGAGGAAAACGTCCAGGACGTGCCGATCGCGATCACCGCGGTTTCGGGCGACCGGCTGGATCAGGCGGTCGTCTTCAGCCTCGAGAACATCTCGACCGTCGTGCCCTCGGTGACCTTCCGCAAGGGCACCACCAGCGCCAACAGCGCGATCGTGATGCGCGGCGTGGGCACCATCAGCTTCTCGGTCGCCGCCGAGCCCAGCGTGTCCACCGTTGTCGACGGCGTGGTGCTGAGCCGTTCGGGCCAGGCCTTCATGGACCTCGTCGACATCCAGCGGCTCGAAGTGCTGCGCGGGCCGCAGGGCACCCTGTTCGGCCGCAACGCCTCGGCGGGCCTTGTCAACATCGTCTCGGAAGGCGGCACCGACGACTTCCAGGCCGAGGTCAATGCCGACTGGTTCGAGGGCGAGGAATACCGCCTTCGCGCTGCCCTGTCGGGCCCGATCGCCGAGAACCTGACCGCCCGCCTCACCGGCTTCTACGGCAGCTTCGACGGCAACATCACCAACATCAACGGCGGCACCAACCGCAAGGTCAACGGCTACGAGCGCTACGGCGTGCGCGGCATCATGGACTATGACGACGGCGGCAACCGCGTCCGCCTGATCGCCGACTACTACAAGGCCGACGACGATTGCTGCGCCGACGTGACCGGCGCCAGCCGCGGCGCACAGCAGGATGCCGAACTGAACCTGCCCGGCGGCGTCGCCATCGGCGAGAAGCAGCGCTTCATCAACCACAACCTCGTCACCTCGACCGAGGACGAGCAGTGGAGCCTCACCGGCTCGGGCGATTTCGAGATCAGCGACACCCACACGCTGAGCGTGGTGCTGGGCTATCGCAACTGGTTCAACCGCGAGCTGCGCGAGGGCGACTTCCTGCCGCGTCCGCTGGTGGGCGTGGGCGAGCTGCACGACGACGGCGTGGTCAAGACCGAGCAGGTCTCGGCCGAAATCCGCATCGCCTCCGACCAGACCAAGCCGTTCTTCTACCAGGCCGGCGTCTTTGCCTGGCAGTCGGACAACTCGCAGGACTTCACCCGCCGCAACGTCACCTGCGCCAGCTCGACCCTGCCGGTCGATCCGCGCACCGGGGCGCGGCCCTGCAACCTCAACGACCGGGTGAACACGCTCTTCCCCTTCGCCACCTCGCGCAGCGACGTGCGTTCGGTGAACTACGCGATCTTCAGCCAGGCGACCTACCGCTTCACCGAGCAGCTCTCGCTGACCGGCGGCCTGCGCTACACCTGGGATGACCTCGAGTTCACCCACACCCGCGCGCCGGGCGCCAATGCCACGACCGGCCTGCCGGCGACCGGCCCGGGCGTGGTGGCGAACCCCGCCGGCGGCCTCGTCGCCAGCGGCGGCAACGGCACCAACACCAGCCGCGGCTCGACCACCAACGGCAACCTGTCGGGTCGTGCGGTGATCCAGTTCGAACCGACCGAGGACATCATGCTCTACGGTTCGTACACCCGCGGCTACAAGGGCCCGGCCTTCAACGTCTTCTTCAACCACACCGCGCCCAACAACGCGCGGCCGATCGACGAGGAGCTGTCCGACAGCTTCGAAATCGGGGCGAAGACGCAGTTCCTCGACAACCGCGTGCAGCTCAATGTGGCGGCCTTCACCGTCACCTATGACGGGTTCCAGGCCAACAACTTCATCGTCGTCAACGGTGCCACGGTCTCGAACCTGACCAACGCGGGCACGGTGAAGTCGGAAGGCTTCGAGGCCGACCTGCTCGTCGCGCCGATCGACGGGCTGAACCTGCGGGCGAGCGCGGCCTATGCCGATGCCCGCGTGAAGGAGTTCAACCCCAACCCGCTGACCAACGCGCCCGACGCGCGCAACGGCACCCGCCTGCCGCTCGCGCCGGAGTTCGTCTGGACCCTCGGCGGCGACTACACCACCGACCTCGGCGATGCGGCGCGGCTCTACCTCAACACCGATTTCCGCCACACCAGCAGCCAGTTCTCGGACCTCGGCAATGCCGGCCCGATCGACTCCTACGGCATCTGGAACGCCTCGGTCGGCGTGTCGGACCCCGAGGACAAGTATCGCCTGACCTTCCACGCCCGCAACATCGCCGATGTCGGCTATGTGCTGCTCAACGTGGAGAACGGGCGGCGCCTGCAGATCCCGCGCGACGCGGACCGCTATGTCGGCGTGAGCCTGCGCATCCGGACGCGCTGAGCCGCAACGGAAACGTGATGCAACAGGGGGCCGTCGGAGCGATCCGGCGGCCCGCTTTGTCTGGGGCGCCGCCCTTGCCCTGTCCTGCCGAGGAAGCCTAGGAACCCGTGATGGCCGCCGACCACGCCCACCCCCCTATCGCCCCCCGCTTGCGCTGGTCGCTGTTCACGGTGCTGTGCATCGCGGGGGTGTTCAACGCGATGGACCGCCCGATCATCGCCATCCTCAAGCCCGACATGATGGCCGATTTCGGCTGGACCGACAGTGACTTCGGCGATCTCGCCGCGGTGACGCAGTTCTCCGCCGCCTTCGCCTTTCTGTTCACGGGGTGGCTGGTCGACCGGCTGGGGGTCAACCGCTCGATGCAGGTCGGCGCGTCGGCATGGAGCCTTGCGGCGATGGCCCACGGCTGGGCGATGACGACCTGGCAGGTGGTCGCGGCGAGGGTCGGCCTCGGGGTGACCGAGGCGGTGCAGACCCCGCTGACGATCAAGACCGTCGCCGCGCTGTTCCCGCCCGACACGCGCAGCTTCGCCTTCGGCTTTGCCACCATGCTGGCGGGCGCGGGGACGATCGCCATGCCGTTCCTGATCCCGCTGCTGGCGACCGAGGTCGGCTGGCGCGGGGCGCTGGTGGCGGGCGGGATCGGCGGATTTCTGTCGCTCCTGGCGTGGATATGGCTCGCCCACGGCGTACAACAACTTCGCAACGACCCCGCGACGGCAGAGCAACGCCCCGCCGACGCCCCGGCAACGGACCGCTACGGCGCGATCCTCGCGAACCGCCAGACCTGGGGGATCGTCGTCGCCAAGGCCATTTCGGACATGACCTGGTGGTTCATCAATTTCTGGCTCGCCGATTACTACCGGAAGGAATTCGGCCTCTCGACGCTCGAACTGGCGGTGCCGCTCGCGATTGCCTTCGCGGGTTCCGGGCTCGGCGCCTTGCTGGCGGGCTGGGCTTCGACGAGGCTGCTGGAGCGCGGGGTCAGCCCCGACCGGGTGCGCAAGGGCGTGATGCTGGTGTCGGCCCTGATCGTCGCCCCGCTGCCGCTGGCCCTGCAGCTCGACAGCTTCTGGCCGGTGGCGGTGATGATCGGCCTGGTGATGGCCGGGCACCAGGGCTTCTCCCTGTCGATCTTCTCGACCATCACCGACGTGGTGCCGCAGGCCAAAGTCGGACGGGTGACGGCCTTCGGCGCCTTCATGGGCAACATGGGCGGGGTGGCGATCTCCCTGGTGACGGGCCGGGTGCTCGATGCCGGCCTCGGCTATGTCCCGCTGTTCGTCTTCGCCGCCGCCTCCTACCTGATCGCGCTGGCGTGGTTCCGGCTGCTGATCCCCGTGATCCGCCGTCCGGAGGAAGAGGAAGCCCGCGCCGATTTCGCCTGAGGCGGCCGCGGGCGCGGTTGCAATGGCGGACCATGCGGGCTACGATATGACACCGCAAGACAGAAGCGCCAACCCGAGGGATTTCACAAAGGCGATGGGCAGGACCGGACCGGCATGACGCGAGGGCCACGCCCCGACATCGAGACCTTCGCCGGCGACCTGTTCGGCGAGATGGTGCTCGCCGACAGCGCCGCCGCAGCCGCTGCCCGGGCCGAGCGCAAGCCGCTGTCGCGCTTCGTCCCCGGTCTCGCGATCTGCGCCATCGCCGGTGCCGCGGCAGCGTGGCTCAGCCAGAACTACGGCGTGCCGGTGATCCTTGCCGGCCTGCTCGTCGGCCTCGCCATGGGCTTCGCCGCCGGAGACCCGCGCACCCACGAGGGTCTCGATGCCGTCTCGCGCCATGGCCTCAGGGCCGGGATCGTGCTGCTCGGCTTCCAGGTCACGGCGATGCAGGTGATGGCGATGGGCCTCGTCCCCTTCGCCGGCCTTGCGCTGGTGATGCTGGCCGCGCTCCTCGCCGCGCTCGCCGCCGCGCGGGCGACGGGGCAGAGCCCGGCGATCGGCCTGCTCGGCGGGGGCGCGACCGCGATCTGCGGGGCCTCGGCCGCGCTGGCGCTCTATGGCGTGATCGGGCGCGAGCGGGTCGATCAGGCGCAGTTCACGCTGACGCTGGTGATCCTTGCCGCCGCATCGGCCATTGCGCTCGTCACCTATCCGCCGCTCGCCCGGATGCTCGCCTTCAGCGATGCGCAGGCCGGGTTCCTGACGGGCGCGGCGATCCATGACGTGGCGCAGGCGATCGGCGCGGGCTTTGCCGTCTCGGACTCGGCGGGCGCGCAGGCGACCGTGGTGAAGCTCACCCGCGTCGCCCTGCTCGCCCCGCTGGTGACCCTCGCCGCCCTGTGGATCGCCCGCGTCCAGCCCTTGCCCGCAGGCGTGGGCAAGGCCCGCGTGCCGATGCTGCCGGGCTTCATCCTCGCCTTCCTCGCGATGGTCGCGGTCAATTCGCTGGTCGCCCTGCCCGCCGATGTCGCCGGATGGGCGCTCACCGCCTCCAAGACGCTGCTGCTGCTCGCGGTCACCGCCACCGCCATGCGCACGCGGACCGAACTGCTGCTCGGCCTCGGCTGGCGAGCGGTGATGCCGGTGCTGGCGGCGACCGTCGCCAGCCTCGCGGCGGCGCTCGCCTTTGCGCGGTGGGCGATCTGATGGAACAGGTGTTCGACCTTGCCGTGATCGGCGGCGGCGTCAACGGCGCCGGGATCGCGCGCGATGCCGCCGGGCGCGGGGCGAAGGTGCTGCTGCTGGAGCGCGGGGACCTCGCCGAGGGCACCTCGTCCAACTCCACCAAGCTGATCCACGGCGGCCTGCGCTATCTCGAGCATTACGAATTCGCCCTGGTGCGCGAGGCCCTGAGCGAGCGCGAGGTGCTGTGGGGCATCGCCCCGCACATCATCTGGCCGCTGCGCTTCATCCTCCCCCACCGCCCCGGCCTGCGCCCGCGCTGGCTGGTGCGGATGGGGCTGTTCCTCTACGACCATCTGGGCGGCAGGAAGCTGCTTCCCGCGACCCAGAACGTCAATCTCGCCCGCCACCCCGCCGGCGCGCCGCTCAAGGGCGAATACACCCGCGCCTTCGCCTATTCCGACGGCTGGGTGGACGATGCCCGCCTCGTCATCCTCAACGCCCGCGACGCGGCCGACCGCGGCGCGACGGTGCGGACCCGCTGCGAGGTCACCGAGCTCGCCCGCGAGGGTGAGGCATGGCGGATCGAGGCCGGGGGCGAGGTCTTCCATGCCCGCGCCGTCGTCAATGCGGCAGGCCCGCGCGTGCTCGACCTGCTGGGCCGCGCTGGCGAGCCGACCACCCAGAAGATGCGCCTCGTGCGCGGCTCGCACATCGTGGTGCGGAAGCTGTTCGACCACGATTACGCCTATTTCTTCCAGCTGCCCGACGGGCGGATCTTCTTCGCCATCCCCTACGAGAGCGACTTCACCCTGATCGGCACCACCGATGTCGATCACAAGGCGGGGCTCGACGAGGTGAAGGCCAGCCCCGAGGAGATCGCCTATCTGTGCGAGGGCGCCTCGGAGTATTTCCGCACCCCCGTCACCCCCGATGACGTCGTGTGGACCTACTCGGGCGTGCGCCCGCTGGTCGATGACGGATCGGGCAAGCCCGAGGCGGCGACGCGCGGCTACCGCTTCGAAGTCGATGGCGGGGACGATGGCACTCCCGCCCTGCTCTCGGTGTTCGGCGGCAAGATCACCACCTATCGCCACCTCGCCGCCGAGGCGGTGGAGCGGCTCGCGCCCTTCCTGCCCGCGCTCAAGGGCGGCGACTGGACCGGCAGCGCCCCGCTCCCCGGCGGCGACTTCGGCATGACCGAGGCCGGCGCGAAGATGGCCGACCTGCGCCGGCGCTACCCCTTCCTCTCGCAAGCCGAGGCGCAGCGCCTGATCCGCCTCTACGGCACCCGCGCCGCCGCCTTCCTCGGCGATGCCGCCACCCGCGCCGATTGCGGCGAGGATTTCGGCCACGGCCTCACCGCTGCCGAGGTCGATCACCTGATGGCGCACGAATGGGCGCGCACCTGCGAAGACGTGCTCTGGCGCCGGACCAAGCTCGGCCTGCGCTTCACCCCCGAACAGACCGCGCGCCTCGCCGCCTACATCACCGAAAGGACACGCCAAGCATGACCCGAATTGTAGCCCTCGGCGGCACGGTCAATCCCGGCTCCTCGACCGAGCAGGCGCTGCGCCTCGCAGCGGCCATCGCCGCGGGCGAGGGAGCCGAGGTGACGGTTTTCGGCGGCGAGTATTGCGCCGGCCTGCCGCATTATCGTGGCCCCGGCCACACGGCGGAGATGGGCGCGGAACTCGTCGAGGCGGTGCGGCAGGCCGACGGGCTTCTCGTCGCCGCGCCC
Source organism: Porphyrobacter sp. CACIAM 03H1 (assembly GCF_002215495.1). Taxonomy (NCBI): domain Bacteria; kingdom Pseudomonadati; phylum Pseudomonadota; class Alphaproteobacteria; order Sphingomonadales; family Erythrobacteraceae; genus Porphyrobacter; species Porphyrobacter sp. CACIAM 03H1. The sequence continues at coordinate 1,184,709 of NZ_CP021378.1, read as the reverse complement.
GGCTATCACGGCACGATCTCGGGCGTGGTCAAGAACGCGCTCGATTACCTCGAGGATCTCGCCCGCGACGAGCGGCCCTATCTCGATGGCCGTGCGGTGGGCCTCATCGCCACCGCCTTCGGGGATCAGGCGTCGATGTCGACCCTGCTCACCATGCGCGCGATCACCCATGCCCTGCGCGGCTGGCCCACGCCGATGGGGGCGACGATCCGCACCTATCAGGGCCTGTTCTCGCCCGACGGCGAATGCCTCGACGAGCGCGCGCGCGGCCAGCTCGAACTGGTCGGCCGGCAGGTGGTGCTCGGCGCCAGGAGCTTCGCGGCCGGAAGGGACCTTGCGTGATGAGCGCGGCGCTCGACACGGCGCTGGCGGCGGTTGCGGCGGGGCGCATGGTCGTCATCGCCGGTGACCGGCTGCGCGGCGGGGACATCGACCTGATGATCGCCGCAAGGCACGTCACCCCGCATGCGATCAACTTCATGGCGACGCATGGCCGGGGCCTGATCTGCCTCGCGGTGACCCCGCAGCGTGCCGAACAGCTCGGCCTCAGCCTCGTGAACCCCGGCACCGCGCGCCAGACCGGGCGGCCCTTCGCCCGCTCGATCGAGGCCGCGCATGGCGTTTCCACCGGCATTTCCGCCGCCGACCGCGCGCACACGGTGCAGGTCGCGATCGCCGAGGGGGCGAGCAGCGCGGACATCCATTCGCCCGGGCACGTCTTCCCGCTGATCGCGCAGGCCGGCGGCGTGCTGGCGCGGCCTGCGGCGTGCGAGGCCTCGATCGACCTCGCCCGTCTGGCGGGCGCAGGGGATGCGGCGGTGATCTGCTCGATCATGCGCGACGACGGCGAGATGGCGCGGATCGACGACATCGGCGATCTGATTGCAGGCCATGACCTAGCGGTGGCGGAGATCGGCGATCTGATCGCAAGGCTGGAGCGGGCCGAGGCATGAGCGGGGAGCGGCTCACCCGCCGCGCGCTGATCGCGGGGGCAGGCACCACGGCGCTCGCGGCACCGCTGCTGGCGCAGAAGGTGATCGACCTCGGCCTTCCCGGCGGCCCGGGCCTGCGCCCGCTCGACCCGCAGTTTCCCGGCAAGGGCGAGATGATCGTCCAGCGCATCCGCCCGCCCCTGCTCGAGGCGCCGATGGCAGTGTTCCGCGAGGGCGTCATCACCCCCAACGACCGCCATTTCGTGCGCTGGAACTGGGACATGCCCGCCAGCGTGAAGGCCGCCGATCACCGCGTCGCGGTGGGCGGCGCGGTGAAAACGCCGGTGTCGCTCACGCTCGACGAGATCGCGGCGGCGGGCGAGCATGTCTCCGTCGTGGCGGTCAACCAGTGCGCGGGCAACGGCCGGGGCCTCTCCGAGCCGCGCGTCACCGGCACCCAATGGGGCAACGGCGCGATGGCCTGCGCGAAGTGGACCGGCGTGCGCCTCAAGGACGTGCTTGCCAGGGCGAGCGTGGCGGAGGGCGCAAAGCGGGTGCGCTTCGCCGGGCTCGACGTGCCGCTGACCGAAGGCGCGCCGCAGTTCATCAAGTCCCTGCCGCTCGCCATCGCCATGCGCGACGACGTGCTGGTCGCCTGGGCGATGAACGACGAACCCCTGCCGATCCTCCACGGCTTTCCCCTGCGCATCGTGGTGCCGGGGTGGTTCTCGACCTACTGGGTCAAGATGCTCGCCACCATCGAGGTGCTGACCGGCGAGGACGAGAGCTACTATGTCGCCGAATCCTATCGCCTCCCCGCGCAGCCGGTGACCCCTGCGGACAAGGACTTCGCCACCATCCCCGTCACCACCATGCCGCCGCGCGCCTTCATCACCAGCCATGCCGACGGCGACACCATCGCCAAGGGCGAGCCGCTGGTGCTGGAAGGGATCGCCTTCGGCGGCAATGCCGCGCTGGCCCGGGTCGATCTGGTCGGCAAGGGCTGGGAAGTGCCCTGCACGCTGGGGCCGGACGAGGGGCGCTATGCCTTCCGCCGGTGGAGCGTGACCTTGCCCAATGCGTCAGGTGACCTGACCGGAATCGGCGCGAGGGCCGCCGACACGGAAGGCGCGGTGCAGCCCGATACGCTTGCCTGGAACCCCTCGGGCTATGCCCGCAACGTGATCGAACGCATCAGTCTGAGGGCACAATGAGAGCCGCCGCCGCCGCCCTTGCGCTCCTCGCCCTCGCCGCCTGCGACAGCGCGCCGAAGGTCGCCTTCGCCGATGCGAGCATCACCCTGCCCGACGATCCGCTCGACCTGCCCGAAGGCCCGGGGCGCGATGCGGTGCTGGAGAACTGCACTGCGTGCCACTCGCCCTCGACCATGCTCCAGCAGCCGAAGGTGAGCCGGGAGAAGTGGGAGTCGATCGTCGGCAAGATGCGCACCCTCTACAAGGCCCCGGTCGACGAGGCGGCGGTGCCCGCGATCGTCGATTACATGGTCCACGTCCAGGAAGCGCGGCCCGCGTCCTAGAGCGCGAAGGCGGCGCGATAGCGGCTCGGCGACATGCCCCGCGCCCGCGCGAAGGCGGCGCTGAAATTGGCGTGGCGCGGAAAGCCGCAGGCAAGCGCGACGTCTTGCACCGCCATGTCATGCGCCATCAGCAACCGCTGCGCGCGCAGCAGGCGCCGTTCGCTGACATAGCGGTAGGGGCTGTAGCCCGTCGCCTTGTGGAACACCCGCGCGAAGTGGAACACCGAAAGCCCCGCGACATGGGCCAGCAGTTCGAGGGTCAGCGGCTCGGCAAGGTTCGCCTCGATGAAGTCGATCACCCGCTTCAGCCGCACCGGCGGGATGGTGATCCGCTCGCTCTCGGCAAGGAAACCGTTGGGGTCCAGACCCGACAGGATCAGCGCCATGCTCCGCATCGCCTGTTCCGCGACGAGATCGGCGACGAGGCCGGGCCGGAAGAGTTCGAGCTCGATTAGGCTGATCAGGCCGATCAGCGCGGAGTTGTCGCTGAACAGCAGCGGATCGATGTGGCTGCGCGCCCGATCCTCGACCAGCCCGCCGAGGAAGCCTCTGGGAAAGACGAGGTTGATGCTCTTCGCCGAAGAGCCGAACTCGATGTGCGAATCTGCCCCGTTGGGCACGAAACTGGCGCGCAGGTCGCGGTTGGGGGCGACGGTGTAGCGGTGCCCGGCCATGTTGCCATAGGCCGGCACGCCAGATCCGCGGGTCAGCAGCAGCAGGTCGTGATCGTCGGCCGGCCGATCGGCGCTGGTGGTACGCGTGGGGCCGTAGTCGACGATGCGGTAGAGCACGATGTCGCGCGGGGCCGTCACCAGCGACAGGGCAGCGGGCACGTGGGCATAGGCGACGCAATCGATCGCCTGGTAGCCCGTGTGCGTGTGCTGCACCTGACCGATCCCGGCCATCCAGCCCTCCCTCAAAGCTCGTGTCGCCCCCGATATTCTGGCCCAGTCCCCCGCGCGCGGCTTTCCAAATTCCCGCTTCTTGTAGCGTATGCTACATATTCTTCACCTCGTCAAAAGCGCTTGGAGAGGCCGATGAAGCTGGTGAGCCGGTCGGCCGCGCGCGTTGCGCCGACATTGATCCCGGCATCGAACTGCCAGTCCCTGCCGAGCGCGAGGGTAATCCCGGTGTTGAGCGTGACCACATCGCCCGGCGCGCCTGCCTCGCCGAAGGCCCACACCACCTCGGCATAGCTGCCGAGCCGGTCCGTCCAGGCCCGCGCCAGCGAGGCCGAGACGAGGCCCGCCGCATCCAGCCCCCTGCCCTCCGCCCCGCCGGTGAAATCCGCCGCGCCGTTGAGCCCGAGGCCGAACCCGCCGCCGAGGTCGATCGCAAGCGGCACGATCACCCCGAACCCGGTCTCGGCCGCGCCGATGCCGTTGGCGCCGTCCGTCGGCAGCGTGACATAGGGCAGCAGCGCCAGCGCGGTGGTGCCGCCGTCATTGCCCCACAGGTTGAGCTTGGCCCTGAGATCGACGCTCCCGACCCCGCGCGTGGCGGCGCCGCCCCCGCGCGGATCGAGGATGCCGTACGGCTGCCAGACGATGCCGATCTCGAAATTGTCGGCAAGGCCGATGCGCAGATTGCTCGTGCCGAACTCGTAGATGTCGGCAGCCGGCTCCCCGCCGGCGGCGCGGGTGCGGGTATGGCCGAAGAGCGTGGTTTCGAGCTGGAAGTGCCCGGCATCGACGGTGAACGGGCTTTCGGTGACGTCGGGGCGGTCGGTGGTGAGATCGCGCAGCCCTTCGTCCTCCACCGCGCTCCCGCTGCGGTCTTCCTGCACGCTGACCGGTGCATCCGCCGGTTCGGCAGCGGCAAGGTCAGGTGTGGCAAGCAGCATGGCGGCAAGCCCGGCCAGCGCCGGGAACGGGGGAGTTTGCGCACGCATCGCGCGGTCCTTTCCGGTGATCGCGCACCTCCCCCGCGGGCGGAAAAGGGGCGCGCCGGGAAGGGGGCAAGTCCTTCCCGGCGCGAGGCTCGGGTCATGCCGGAGGGGGGATGATGCATGACCCGTGGGGACGACAAGGCCGTGTCCCGCCTCAGTTGATCCGGTAGACAACCGGACAATTGACGATGAAGCCGACCGCGCGGAAATCCCCGCCGTCGAGGCTCTTGAGATAGCCGCGATGGCTCATCTCGGCGGCCTGCAGCGCGCTGGTCATGCGGTAGCGGTAGCCCTTCTGGATCGCCTCGTCGGTCCACACCGCCGGGAACAGCCGCCAAATCGGCGAATAGTCGAGGTTGATGGTCGGAATGCCGCCGAGGATGTTGAGCGGCCCGCCCTCGCCCGACAGCGCGCTGACGAGGCCCTGGCGGTGCGGATTGTCCTTGCCGGTCGGCCCGTTGACCACCACCACGATCCGCTCCGCGCTCTCGCCGGGCGAGGCGTCCTCCAGAGCGAAGGGCAGGTCCTTCATCGCCGGGGTGAAGGTCGCGTTCTCGAGGCTCGCCACAAGCGGGTCGTTGGCCTCGGTCGAAAGGTAGAAGATCGGCTTGTCGAAGGTGAAGCCCAGGGTCAGCTTGATCGTGACCGTCCCGTCACGCGGACAGATGCTCGCGACCTTGTCGTGGACCTTGCTGTAATCGACCTTGCCGCCGCACATCTGGTTGAGCTCCGCCTCGCTCGCCTGGCTGACGACGGGGGCGTTGTAGATGATCGACTTGGCCGAGTTCTCGACATAGACCAGCGGGGTGTAGTCGGCATCGCCCACCGATCCGGGCTGGAAGGCCTTGGGCGGGAAGGGTGCATTCGCCGGTCCGGGCGTGATGCTCAGCACCGGCTTGAAGTCGACGCTGCCGCTGGCGAAGCTGAAGGTCCCGTCCTGCTCGATCCGCGCGCGGCGCGTGGCCTTGCCGGTCAGCGCGAAGGCGAGCTTGGGCGAGTAGGCGAGGCCCTGCAGTTCGGCGATGTTGTCGTCGGTCGCATCGGTGAGGATGAACCAAACCGGCGTCCCGTTCGGCAGCTTGCCGCGCCTGAGCGGCAGGGTGGCGGTGCCCTTCTCGAGGTCGATGTGCGCCGACTTCATCAGCAGCACCGGCCCGAGCAGCTTCTCGTCCACTTCGGAAGGAGAGGGCTGGGCGACGATCGTCTTGAGGTCGCCCGCGATCGAGGCGGGCGCCTCGCGGATTTCGTCCAGCGGCTTTCCTTCCTTGCCGCGCACGACGACATCGGCATGGCCGACCGACGGCAGGGCAAGGGCCAGCACTGCCCCCGCCGCCACCAAAGCGTTTCTGAACTTGCGCATCACTTGCTCCTTGTGGTCTGGCAGGAAGGGGCGCCTGCCGATCGCCGCAAGGCCTTGATGCGCCCCGCGCCATCGCCCTTCTTTCGCAACCCCACGCGTTTTTCGGTTTCTCGCTGTCACGGGCGATTGACATCCCCCGGCGTCCGCCGCACGGATCGCTCCTGCGCAAGATTTCGAAAGCCGCCCGACCGGCGCAGGGGTAGGAACACCGCCGAAAGGTATCCCCGGACATGCCCTGGCTGAGGTGGATCGAGTGGTTTTCGGGTCGTCCCAAGGGGCTGCTCGCGCCGAACATGGCGATCACGCTCGTCACCCTGCGGATCGCTCCTGCCGCCGTCAGCGACGAGGTCAGCTTCTACCGCAGCGCAGAATACCAGGCGCTGCTCGACTGGGCGCGGATCGGCCGCTTCATCCTCGCCCTTGCCAGCACCGACCGGGACGAGCTCACCCTGCTCTGCGTGCAGAGCCCCGAGGAAATGCGCGCTGCCATTGCCGAGCTGCCGCTGGTCGCCGCCGGTCTCGCCACGGTCGACATCCGTCCGGCCATGTCGCTGAGGATGGACGAGGACGATTACGACGTCCTGCAATAAAGGCCGCCATTTCAGCCTCTGCAGCTAACCTTCTTACGCCTTCGGGATGGTTTCGATATCTTGCGCATTTGTCGTCACAAGCCCCCGCTCGCCTGTTCAACTGTCATCTGCGCACGTAATATTCGGGCGTCAATCGGTCCGTACACTTCGCGGAAATGACCGGGAAGGGGCCGATGCTGGGAGGCACGACGATGGCACTGCCCGAAGACCCGCGCTTTCATGTCGCCGCACCGGATCATAGTCCGGCTTTCCTGCGCAGCATCCACTGGTCGGCCGCGCCCGATGTCACGCTGTTCGATACCGGGGCGCTGCCGATGGTGGCCATGCGTCACTACCGCACCCTCACCAGCGGCACGGTCGAGCTGATCGCCGATTGCCCGGCCGAGGACGACTGGGACGCGCTGATCGTCAATCGCGGCGGATCGGGCCGGTTCGGCATCGACTTCTGCGGCACGCACCGGGAAATGGCATTGCACCGGGATCTGTGCTGCTTCCTGCCCGCAGGAGCCGACAGCCGGCTGCTGTTCGACCACGAGGCTGGCTCTTTCGTGCTGTACCTGCGGCCCGGTGTGATCGCCGCCTTGCTGGAAAGCGAGGGCAAGGGCACCGATTCCCTCGCGCCGATCGTGGGCCGGCACCTGCCGCGGGTGGCGCATCTGATGGGCCTGATCGAGGGCGAGCTGCGCCGCCCGAGCCTCGGCTCGCGGCTGATGATCGACGGGCTGCTGCGCGCCATCGCCGGTCTGCTGGTGACGAGCGACGGGCGCCCCGCGACTGCCCCGAACGAGCGCATCTACCTCTCCCCGCCCAAGCTCAAGCGGGTGATCGACTTCATCGAGGCGAACCTGCACGAGAGCATCGGGCTCGACGACCTGGCGCGCGCGGCAGGGCTTTCGGCGAACCATTTCCTGAGGGTGTTCAAGCTGGCGACCGGCGAGACGCCCTACCACTTCCTGCGCGCACGGCGGCTGGAGCGGGCGCGGCAGCTGCTTGCGGACAATGCCATGCCGCTGGCCGAACTGGCGCTGGAATGCGGCTTTGCCAACCAGGCCCATTTCACCGCCGCCTTCAGCCGCGAGGTCGGCATTCCGCCCGGCCGCTACCGCCGCACGGTGCGCGCCTGAGGGCCCGCCACAAGCCCCGCGCACGATGCCGCGCATTCTGCAAAAAAGCCTCGGCTTCCTGACAAGAAGCACCCCTTCGCAAGGCGCATGGAGAGCTCCCGTCCCCTGACGAAGGAGCCACGATCATGTCCCCCACTTCCCTCCGCCTCGCTCTCCTGATCACAGCCGGCCTCGCGGCAGCGCCGGTGTCTGCCGCAGAGGACGAGACCGCCGATCCCGGCACGCAAACGCCCGCCGAGGCCATCGTGCTGACCACCGCAAGCGCTGCCGCCGCCGCGCAGGATGCGCCCGGCGACGGGGGCTGGACCCCGCTCGGCACCGAGCCTTTCGGCACCGAGCTGTTCTCCGGCTGGGTTCCCGTTCCCAACGGGGAAAGCGGAGCGCCCCGGCAGGGCTGGCTCGGCACCGCCGACGGTTTCTTCACCCGCGAGGTGCACCTCGCCTACACCTATGTCGACGCGCCGGGCGACGATCTGCACCAGGGCCTCGCCCGCTTCCACCTGCCCCTCTCGCGCCGGCTGTGGGCAGGGCTCGAGGTGCCCTTCTATCAGGACCGGGGCGGCGCGTCGGACTTCGGGGATGTCACCCTCAACACCCAGCTGATGCTGGTCGAGACCCGCAATGTCTCGCTCAACGCGGGCGTCGGCTGGCGCCTGCCGACCGGCTCGGCCAGCTTCGGCAACGAGGTCTTCGCCGCGCAGCCGCAACTGAATTTGTTCACCGACGTGGGCGGCGGGTTCTCCTTCCGCGGGCGTGTCGCCTACGACTTCCCCGACAGCGGCGCACCGGAGAGCTTCATCCTCAATGCCGCGATCGGCCAGACCGTCACCGATCACGACCGCGCCCCGCTCGGCGACCTGACATGGTATGTCGCGAGCACCTGGCGCGAGTTTCAGGGCGGGCCGAGCTTCGTGTCGGTGACCCCCGGGGTCCGCACCCATCTGGGCGGCAACCTGTTCCTGCTGGCGGGGATCGAGATCCCGCTCGCCAACACTTCGTCCTTCTTCCGCGAAGGCTTCACGGTGCAACTGGTGAAGGGCTTCTAGGCCCGGCCGGGATCCCTCAGCGCATGATCTTGCGATAGGCGCTGGGGGAAATCCCCGTCAGTTGGCGGAACCGGCTGGCGAATTGCGGGTGCGAGGCGAAGCCTGCCGCGTCCCCGACGGCGTGGACTGGCAGGCGCGCCTCGTCGAGCAGCCGGCAGGCGAGCGCGATCCGCGCGCGCAGGATGTAGGCATAGGGCGGAAGGCCCGTCGCCGCGCGGAAACCGCGGGCGAAGTGGAAGCGGCTGTATCCGGCCAGCCCCGCAAGGTCGTCGAGCGCGATCGGGGCGCTGAGATTGGCGGCGATATAGTCCCTCACCCGCGCGACGCTGGTGGGCGAGATGATGATCCGGTTGTCCTTCGCGCCGGCCACGGCCTGCCGCTCGAACAGGCGGTGAAGCGCCGCCTCGAGCTGCCATTCCTGTTCCATCAGGGCGAGATCGTCGCTCTCCGAGGCGCGCACCAGCGCGGTCAGGAGGCGGCTGAGCAGCGGGTCGAATTCGCCGAAGGCCTCGTGCAGCGCGACTTTCGCGGGATCGATGTCGAACTGTTCGCCGATCACGCGCGCGAAATAGCCCGGTTCGAGATAGATGTGCCCGAAGGCCACCGGCCCTTCGGTCAGCCAGTTGTAGGACGAGCCCGCCTCGATCGTCGAAAGCGCCCGGTCCTCGACCTCGCGTACCACGGTCTCGGTGCGGCGGCGGCGGGTGATGCGCTTGGCGCCGCCCATGTGGAGGACGATGTAGTGATGGTCGAGCGGCGGCTGCACCATGCGCCGGGCGCTCCTTTCCCAGCGCTGCACGATCGCCCCGCCGATCTGGCGCGGCGCGCTCGAGATGCTGCGGCCCGACCGTTCCCAATCGCGCCAGGCGAGAGGGTGCAGCGTGCCGGCGGCAGTCGCGGCGTGGGGGTCGGAGGGGGCCATGTCCTGCGTCTTAGACAACAAGCCGCCCCGCTTGTCCATGACCGGACAGGTTGTTCCACGTAAATCGTTGCAAAGAGGGCACTTGTCCCGGTCGAGAGGGTATCGGGCAGGGTCTAGACCCGGTCCGCATCGCCCCTTCCCGCGATCGGGAGTTCAAGCACGAAGCGCGCGCCTGTCTCCCCCGCCCCGCCCGCCTCGTCGAGCCGCAACGCGCCGCCTGCCGCCGCGACCAGCGACAGGACGATCGGCAGGCCCAGCCCGCTCCCCCCGCTCGCGCGGCGGGTGGTGAAGAACGGCTCGAAGATCCGAGCCCGGTCGGCCGCGGCGATGCCCGGGCCGTTGTCCTCGGCGGCGATCCGCAGCAGCCCTGCCCTCGCCTCGGCCCGCGCCGTAAAGGTGATCCGCCCCGCCCCTGCGGCCCGCGCATTGTCTATCAGCGCCCCGGCGATGGCGTCGAGCGAGGCCTCGGGCAGCGCCAGCGGCGGGCAGTCCTCGGGCAGATCGGCCACCACGGAAAAGTCCGGCGCGCAGGCATCGGCGCGGCGGCGCAGCACCGCGGCGAGATCGGCCCGCGCCGCCGGGTCCGCCCCGGCAAGATCGGCGCGCGCCAGTTCCAGCAGCCGCGCCGTCAGCATCGACAGGCGCGCCGCATCGGCATCGGCATTGGCGAGGAAGCGCCGGCGCTCCTCGGGCGCCATGCTCGCCCCGTGATCGCCGAGGATCTCCAGCGTGCCCCTGATGCCCGACAGCGGGGTCTTGAACTCGTGGCTCACCGCATGGGCGAAATCTCTGAGATAGCGCGAGCGCCGCTCGATCGCCTCGGCCATGCGCGCGAAATCGGCATAGAGATCCTGGATCTCGGCGGCAGCGGTCGGCGGCGGGTCGGGAATGTCCTCCTGACGGCCCGATGCCAGCGCACGGCTCGCCCGGGCGAGCGCCTCGACCGGCCGGACGATCCCGCGCGACAGCACGCCCGAAAGCACCACCAGCATCCCGAAGATCACCGCCACCCCGAAGGCGATCTTGCCGCGGTCGGCATAGAGCCCCTTCACCAGCGCGCGGGCGGGACGTGCGAGCAGCAGCACGCCGACCACCCTGCCCTCGACGACGATCGGCCGGGCGTGATGCACCCTGAGACCCGCGGCGCGGCTCAGCCATTCGAGATCGAACCCCGCACGATAGGCGGCGTTGCGGCGCAGCACGGTGCGCGGGGTGCCCGACAGCGCGGCGCGCACCTCGGGCAGCATGGCAAGGCTCCTGCCCTGCCCCGCAACCCGGCTCTCGACAGCGATCAGCCCCTGCCGGTCGAGCATCACGATCGAGGACAGTGTCACCTGCTGCGTGCGCGCGGCCACCGGCGCCAGCGCGCGCGCGGCGACCACGGCGGCGGGATCGGGCGGCATGGAAATCGGCCAGGGGCGGCGGCGCTCCTCGAAGATCGGGGTGCTGCTGAGGTCGATGGTCGGCAGTTCGGGGTGCACATCGCGCGGGTCGGGCAGGGACCCGGCCTCCGCCCCCGGCCAGCCCGCCGCCGCGGCCGCCGCCAGCGCCGCGCCTTGCGCGACCAGTTCGGCCTCGGTCTGGCGCACAAGCGTGTTCTCGTAGACCCGCAGGAACATCGCCGCGAAGCCCGGCAGGGCGGCGACGGTGAAGAGCGTCGCGAACAGGATGGTGCGCAGCGGCAGGCGCGGCCAGCGCGCCTTGATCCAGTCCTTCGCAACCCTGATCATGCCGTGCAGGGGCCGAGCGCGTAGCCGATGCCGGCGCGGGTCTCGATCAGGGTCTCGGCCCCGACCGCGGCGAACTTGGCGCGCAGGTTGCGGATGTGGCTGTCGATGGTGCGGTCGGTGACGGCAAAGCCCGGGCCGTGCAGCCGGTCGATGATCTCGTCGCGGGTGAATACCTTGCCCGGTCGTGCGGCGAGAGCGCGCAGCATCGAGAACTCGGTCACGGTCAGCGGCACCTCGGTGCCCTGCCAGTGCGCGCGCCAGCTTTCGGAATCGAGGCTGAGGCAGCCGTGCGTTACAACCCCGCTTTCGGGCGCGGGAGCGGGCGTGGGGCCGCCTGCGCCACCGCCAACACGGCGCAGGATCGCCTGTGTGCGGGCCACCACCTCGCGCGGGGAGAAGGGCTTCACGACATAGTCGTCGCCCCCCAGCTCGATCCCCAGCACCCGGTCGATCTCGTCGTCGCGCGAGGACAGGAACAGGATCGGCACGCTGCTGGTCGCCCGCACCCGGCGGCACACCTCGAGCCCGTCCATGCGTGGCATGTTGATGTCGAGGATGACGAGATCGGGCGCCTCGGCGGCGATCCGCGCGACCGCCTCCTCGCCGTCGCCGGCCTCGATTCCCCTCAGCCCCGCCTTGCCGAGCGCGAAGACCAGCAGCTGGCGGATGTGGGGATCGTCGTCGACGACAAGGATGGTGCGCTCCATGCTGTCCAAGATCACGGGTTTTCCTGCGGCGTCAATGCGGGAGATGCGGTGAAGGGCCGGGGCAGGATCTCGCCGCCGCAGGCGCGCGAATGGGGCGCCGGGGCGGGGACGCGGGTGTCGCCCGCGAGCAGCGCCTCGGCCCGGGCGAGCCGCCCTGCCCCGCGCAGCGTCCACTCCTGCCAGTCGGCCTGACGCTGCTCGAGGTTCGCGCGGGCCTGATGCGCGAGATACAGCGCCCTGTCCTGCATGGCCGGGGGAACCGGCGCCCGGCTGAGCTCGATCAGCGGGATGAGCGCGGCCCCGTCGAGTTGGTCGAGATAGCACATGTCGAGCTTGGCCGGATCGCGGAGGTTGTCCACGTTCCAGCGCGCCGCCACCGCGCCCAGATCGACGGCGGCAGCGAGCGTCAGCGCGATTCCGGCGGCGATCGCATTGGCGTTGATCAGCCAGGCGAGGCTCTTGCCCGTCAGGAAGCGCCAGCACACCAGCATCAGCCCGCTCGCCACCAGCACCATCCAGCCGAGCGCCGCGATGCGCCACTCGGTCAGCGAATAGGCGGCGATGTAGTCGGCAAGGCGCAGCATGCTCGAGGCGACCAGCAGCACGTTCTGCGCCACCCATGCGAGCACCAGCCGGCGCACCCCCGCGTGGCGCGCCAGCACTCCGCCCGGGCGCAGCGCGACCAGCACGAACAGGCCGGCCAGGAGCGCGGTGGCGATCAGGGTGTAGGCGCCCTGATGGGCATATTCCGCCAGCGTCACGCCCTCGGGCAGCGGCGCGCCGCTCCACAGGAAGGCGATGTCGAGCGCGTTCTGGAGCGCGAAGACCGCGTTGAAGACGCCGAGCGTGATCGACGCCATCATGACCGGCGGATCGGGCAGGCGGCGCGCCAGCGCCCACTCGCCCCCCGCCAGCCGCAGCGCGCGCGGGCGCAGGGTCGGCCAGGTGAAGCCGAGGATCACGACCATCAGGATGGCGTGCAGGATCAGCGTCGACATGTCGGGCAGGCGGAAGGCGCCGAGCGCCTGCCCCAGCACCGGGTTGGCGCTGGCGAAGAGAGAAAGGAACAGCGCCCCGCCCGCCAGCGGCAGGACGAGGTTCATCAGCACCAGCGCCGCCGCCGACGTGCCGCTGCGTCCGGGCAGGCTGGCGAGCCGCCAGAGGTCGCCCGCGACCCCGAGGGGCGCGCGCAGGCCGAGGAAGCCGAGGCGCACCGTCCACAGCAGCGCATTGTCGAAGACATGGCGCACCAGCAGCGCCGCGCTGCCGATCGCGGCAAGGAACAGCATCATCGGCAGCGGCCAGGGCTCGATCACGCAAATCGCCGCGAACAGCGCCGCGCAACCGATCGCGATCCACCCGCCCCTCGCGCGGCGCACCGCCGGGCGGGCGAGCACCATGACGGCGAGCCACAGCAAGCCGAAAGCGCCGATGATCGACCCGCCCTCGAAGCCATAGAGCATCGCGTCGCCCGCAGCGACGAGAACGGCGGCGGCGGCGAGCTTGGCGAGGAAGCTGAAGCGCGGCGAGGCAGGCTGTGTGACGGACGGCATGGGCTCTCCTGTGCAGGGTTGTCGCCGCCGCTCTGGCAGGCCCGTATGCGCGCCCGATGGCGGCCGCGGTGGAGATGCCGCGCGTTTCGTGTGCAGAACCCGTGCAGACGCGGCGCCACTCCCGGCGATTTCGCGAAAGCGGTTGCCTTAGCGGCGCGTGTAACCCAAGGCGCGCCGCCCGCGAATGGCGGACTGAGGGGCGCACCGGGAACGGGCCAGGGGGTTGAGAATGAAGGCCGGACAGTTTCGCGCGGGCCTTGGGGGCACCGCTCTGGCGGCTGCCAGCGTGATCGGTGCGCCCGCCGCCATGGCGCAGCAGGCGGGGATCGAGGTGACGGTGGTCGATGCCGCGGGCGCGCCCGTCGCCGGGGCCGAGGTGGTGATCGCCAACGCCGCGATCGGCTTCACCCGCACGCTCGCCACCGATGCGCGGGGCGCAGTTCGGCTCGACGGGGTGACGACCGCAGGCGAATACCGGGTTTCGGTCGCAGAGGCCGCAGGCTACGAGCCGCTCGCCGCGCAGGCCATCGACCTGCGCGCCAACTTCACTCGCAGCGTGATCCTCCAGCTGAAGCCCGTGGGCGATGCCGGCATCGTGGTCACCGCCGCGCGCGCGATCACCGGGCTCAACACCGCCAATGCCGAGATTTCCGCATCGCTCGGCCGCGAGCAGCTGGTCGCCCTGCCGATCGAAGGCCGCGACGTGCTGGGCGCGCTGATCCGCCTGCCCAATGTCGTCCCCTCCACCGGGTTCTTCCCCGAGGCGCCCTCGATCTCCATCAACGGCTCGAACGGGCTCGACACCAACTACCTGATCGACGGGCTCGACAACAACGAGAACTTCCTCGGCGGGATCAAGTTTCCCGTGCCGCTGGGCTTCACCCGCGAGGTGACGGTGCTGGCGAACAGCTACTCGGCCGCCTACGGACGGACCGCCAATGGTATAGTCAATTTTACCACCCCCTCGGGCAGCAACGACTTTACGGGTGAGGCCTATACGCTGGTAAGGCCCGGCAGGCCGCTCGATTCCCCCTCTCCCTTCCCGCGCCGCGACCTGTCGGGCAACCCCGTCGGCGAGAGCTTCGAACGCTACCAGGCGGGCTTCGCCGCAGGCGGGGCGCTGAAGCGCGACCGGACCTTCTTTTACGCCAATTACGAGTTCACCGCCGATCGCAACACGCAGATCGTCGATGCGCCGCAGCTCGGGATCGTGGACACGGTCACGGGGGAGAACCGCTTCCACCTGGGATCGCTGCGGCTCGACCACCGGCTGACCGAGGACTGGACACTCGGGCTCAGGGGCAATCTCGGCCGCGTCACCATCCACCGGCCCGGTGGCGCGCTGGGCGGCGGCAATGCGACCTTCCCCTCGGCCGGATCACGACAGGACCGCTTCTCCACGCTGGTGGCCGCGACCGCCAGCCATGCGGGGAGCGAATGGTCTTATGACGGTGCCCTCCAGTACAGTCGCTTCCGCTGGGACTATGGCGAGGCGACGGGCGCGCCCGGTCCGCAGGTGACGCTGCGCGGGCCGTCGGGCCTCGTCGCGGCGGTGGTCGGCCATCCGGGCTATGTCTTCGACAGCCTCGAGGAGACCTGGCAGACCACCCACCGCCTCGCCCGCGACATGGGCGCGCACCGGCTGAGCGCGGGGGTGGACGTGATCGCCTCGGACTTCGCCTTGCTCGGCGGGGGCAATCCCGATGGCAACTTCACCGTCGACCTGACGAGCGCACAGCTCGCCGGCCTTGCGGGCCGCGGCCTCGCGCTCTCCGCGCAGGACGTGCTGGCGCTCAATCCGGCGGTGGCGAACTACGCGGTCGAGCTGCGCCCGCAGAGCTTCGGCACCTCGCAGACGCTGGTCGCGCTTTATCTCGAGGATGCCTGGGAACTCTCCCCCACCCTCACCGCCACGCTGGGTCTGCGCTGGGACTACGACACCCTGACCGAGCGCGGTGCAGGCAGCGGCGATACCGACAACATCGCGCCGCGCCTCGCGCTCAACTGGCAGCCCGATGCGCGCTCATCGGTGCGCTTCGGGGCGGGCATCTTCACCGGCAAGCTGTCCTACGCCGTGATCTCCGACGCGCTCCAGCGCAACACCACCTCGCCGGGCTTCCTGAGCCAGCTTGCGCAGTTGCAGGCGCGGGGCGCGATCCCGGCCGGCGTCGACCTTGCCGAGATCACCTTCGACGGCAACCTGACCGTCGCGCCGCCCTGCGCCACCGTCAGCGCCTGCCCGACGCCGGCCGAGGTGCAGGCGCTGAGGAACACCGCGACGCTCGGCGAGGGACGCATCCTCAGCCCCACCGGCTACGACAACCCGTGGAGCGTGCAGGTGAGCGGCGGCTACCAGTTCGCCGCATCGAGCACGCTCACCTTGTCGCTCGACGCGCTCTACAGCCGCTCGCACAACCTCGTCCGCCTGCGCGATCTCAACGCGCCCGCGCCCTTCACGCCCAACCTTGCGAACCTCACCGAGGCGAACATCGCGGCGCTGCGCGCCCTGCCCGACAATGCCGCAAGGTTCGCCCTGGCGCAGAGCCTCGGGCTGGTGCGCTCTCAAGGAGCGGCGGACGCCTCGCGCCCGATCCCGCTGGTGGCAGGCGGGGCGCGGCAGATCACCGTCTCCGAGACCGACGGCGAGGCCGAATACCTCGCGCTGATCCTTCAGGCCATCAAGCTGCGGAGGCAGGACGATTACGCCTTCCGTGTCAGCTACACCCTCTCGCGCCTCAGGAACGACACCGACGACATCAACTTTCGCGCCGCAAACAGCAACGACTTCGCCGCCGAATGGGGCCCCTCGGCGAACGACCGGCGGCACGTCATCTCGGCGGTGGGCTATCTCTATCCGACGGACGGGCTGACCCTGACTGCGGTTGGGTTGTTCCAGTCGGGCCAGCCGGTCAATCTGGTGCCCGACGCGCGGATTTTCGGGACGCAGGACCTCAACGGCGACGGCGCGAGCTTCGGCGAGAACTACCTCGGCAATTCCGACCGCTACCCGGGCGAACGGCGCAATTCCGCCCGCCTGCCGTGGTCGGCGACGGTGGACCTCGGGGTCCGCTATGCCCTGCCGGTCGCGGGCGGCAGGCTCGAGGCAAGCGCGGACGTGTTCAACCTGTTCAATGCCAACAACGAGAGCGGCTTTGCAAACGCCGCGACCACCTCGAACCAGATCCAGTTCGGCGGGGGCGCGGATTTCGTGCAGCGCAATGCCGCCCCGCCGCGCCAGTTCCAGTTCGGGCTCGCCTACCGCTTCTGAGATCGGCAGCGGCAGGCGCCATCACCCTGCAGCGGTGACGCGGACCACCGGCGGCACGCCCGCGAGCGCGCGGCGCTCGGCGGCGAACCACGCGAAGGTCTGGCGCAGCCCCGCCGAAAGCGGCGTCGCCGGCTCCCAGCCCAGCAACGCACGCGCCCGCGCGATGTCGGGGCGGCGGCGTTCGGGATCGTCGACCGGCAGGTCGCGGTGGGTGACGCGCACCGACCGGGCGGCGATCGCGCCCAGCGTCTCGACCAGTTCGGCGATGGTGATCTCGTGCGGGTTGCCGATGTTGACCGGCACCAGCTCGCGCATCTCGGCGCGCATCAGCCGGATCAGCGCGTCGACCGTGTCCTCGACATAGCAGAAGCTGCGGGTCTGGCTGCCCGCGCCGTAGATCGTCAGCGGCTCGCCCGCGAGGATCTGGCAGATGAAATTCGACACCACCCGCCCGTCGTCCATGCGCATATGGGGGCCATAGGTGTTGAAGATCCGCGCCACCCGCACATCCGCCCGCCGCCCCCGGGCGAAATCGAAGGCGAGCGTCTCGGCGGCGCGCTTGCCCTCGTCGTAGCAGGCGCGCGGGCCGGTGCAGCTGACATTGCCGCGATAGGCCTCGGGCTGGGGGTGGACGTCGGGATCACCATAGACCTCGCTGGTCGAGGCCTGCAGGAAGCGCGCCCCCGCCTGCTCGGCAAGGCGCAGCAGCCGGTCGGTGCCGACCACGTTGGTGAGCATCGTGTGCTCGGGATCGGCCTGGTAGAGCACCGGGGAGGCGGCGCAGGCGAGATTGTAGATGCGCGCGATTGCGCCGGTCTCGCGGGTGATCGCGACCGGCAGGGCCTGCGAGATGTCGCCGCGCACGAAGCGGAACCCCGGGTATTCCGACAGGGCATCGAGATTGGAAAGGCGCGCGGTCTGGAGATTGTCGAGGCACAGCACGCGCTCGCCGGCCTCCAGCAGCGTGCGGCACAGGTGCGAGCCGATGAAGCCCGCGCCGCCGGCCACCAGGGTCCAGCCATCCTCTTGTCGTGTCATGCCACTTCTCTCCTGTCGGCAGGGTCTGCCTTGTCATTCTGGCGCCCGGCGATGGCGCGGGCGAGATCGGCCTCGAACCCGGCGGCGCGGGCCTCGGCGCTGTGCTGCGCGAGCACCGCGGCGCGGGCGGCCGTGCCGATGGCGCGGGCATCGCGGTCCAGCGCGGCGAGCACGTCGGCGCTGTCTTCGGCCAGGATGATCTCCCGCCCCGGGGCGAGCAGGCTGTCGATCCCGTCCCAGCGGTCGGAGATGATCGGCGTCCCGCAGGCCCCCGCCTCGAACAGGCGGACCGAGGGCGACCAGCCGGCGGCGATCATGTCGGCGCGGGTGACGTTGAGCGCGAAGCGCGAGGCAGAATAGAAGGCGGGGTGGTCGGCGGGCGGCAGGTGCGCGATCCGCTCGACATTGGCGGGCCAGTCGATGTCCTCGGGATATTGCGGCCCGGCGACGGCGAAACGCAGGTCGGGCCGCGCCCGGGCCGGTTCGATCAGCAGCCGTTCGAGCGTCGGCTGGCGGTCGGGACTGTAGGTGCCGAGATAGGTGAGGTCCCAGCGCACCGGCACATCCAGCGGGCGGTAGCGCGCGGTGTCGACCGAGCAGTAGAGCGCCCGTGCGGCGCGGGCGCCGTATTCGCGCTCCAGCCGCTCCAGCGTCGGCCCGCCGGTGAAGGAGAAATAGACATCGTATCCCGCCAGCACCTCGCGCGAGAGGTAGTCGCACGCCCCCCGGTCGAGCGCGGCGAGGGTCACGGGGGTGTCGATGTCGTAGAAGCACGTCAGCCCGCGTGCATGGGCCTGCACGAAGGCGCCGACCGCGATGCCGTCGGGCACGTAGGAGCCGACCATCACCGCGTCGGCCTCAGCGATCGTCTCGCGCCAGTCCGCAAGTGCGGCGAGGCTGTCGTAGTATGCGAGTTCGCAGAAGTCGGGATCGGCGAGGTCGCGGTGCTCTGCATACCACGGCACGTCGCGTTCGAGGAACAGCACCTCGTGTCCCC
This sequence comes from Porphyrobacter sp. CACIAM 03H1, assembly GCF_002215495.1. NCBI lineage: Bacteria > Pseudomonadati > Pseudomonadota > Alphaproteobacteria > Sphingomonadales > Erythrobacteraceae > Porphyrobacter > Porphyrobacter sp. CACIAM 03H1. The sequence goes on along the minus strand of NZ_CP021378.1, from coordinate 1,166,017 downwards.
GCGCGGCGAAGGCGGCGAGCAGCGCGCGGAAGGTGGTGGCGTGGCCGTTGCCCCACGATGAGGACAGCGCGAGCCCGAGAACGACGAGCCTCATGCCGCCACCTCGCGCCGCGCTTCGGCGAGGCGGTGGAGCACCCGATCGACGATCACGGCGCGCAGTTCGTAGGTGTGCTCGTGGCGCACCCGCTCGAGCGCCGCCGCGCCGATCGCGCGGGCGCGTTCGGGCGTGAGGGCGGCGAGGTGGTCGGCAACGTCCTGCCCGTCGCGGGCGACGAGGATCTCGCGGTCGGGCTCGAGGAACATCGGGATGCCCACCCAGGCGTCGGTGATGAGGCAGGCCGCCGCGCCCGCCGCCTCGAAGACGCGGGTGGCAGGCGAGAAGCCGACCTCGGCCATCGAATCCCGCGCGACGTTCAGCACGGCGAGCGGCGTGGCGTTGAAGGCGTTGTGCTCGGCGGTGCCGACATGGCCGATGGCCCGCACGTTGCCCGGCATCGGCTTGTCGGCCCAGCCGTTGCCGCCGATGAGGAAGCGCCTTTCGGGCAGCAGCGCGGCGGGTTTGAGGAAGAACTCCTCCACCCGCGCCTCGCGGTCGGGCAGGCGGTTGGCGAGGAAGGCGAGATCGCAGGCGAAGCGCGGATCGGGCGGGACGGGCACGTGGGTGGTGAGGTCGAGCGCGTTGTAGACCGGCACGCATTCCTTCGCGCCGAAGCCCTCGTAGGCCGCGACCACCGGCGGGCCGCCGCCATAGGTGAAGACCATGTCCAGCCGGGGCAGCGCGGCGCGCACCGGATGGGCGGGATCGCGGCGCATCTCGTCGAGCGTGGCGGCGGCATCGACGTCCCAGAAGATCCTGAGCGCATGGGGTGCGGCGCGGGCGAGCACGCCCTCCAGCAGTTCGCGGTCATAGACCCCGACGCCGTTGGCCTTGATCACCACATCCGCCGCGCCCGCCTCGGCGAGAACGCCGGCGAGGCCCTCGGGGGTCGCGGGCCAGACCACCACCTCGGCCCATTCGGGCGGGTCGATGTCGCGATGCTGCTGGCGGTCGAAGGCGTCGGGTTCGTAGAAGGTGATCCGGTGCCCCCGCTCCGCCAGCGCGCGCAGGATGCCGCGGTAATAGGTCGCCGCCCCGTTCCAGTACGAGGACAGCAGGCTCGATCCGTAGAAGGCGATGTTCATGCGGTCTCCCTTTCGGTCTGGCCGACCAGCGCGAGCAGCTCGTCCACCCGGTGCGCGCAGGTGTGGCGTGCGCGGATCGTCGCGAGGCCGTCGGTGGCTAGTTGCGCACGCATCGCGGGGTCGTTGGCGAGCGCGGCGAGGTGCGCTGTCATCTCCGCCCCGTCCCGCGCGACAAGGTAATCGGTGCCGGGGCGGAACAGGTTTTCGGCATCGTCCCAGGGCGCGCAGACCAGCGGAATGCCGCAGGCGAGCGCCTCGAAAACGCGGATGGTGGGGATGCCGGGGAGCGCCTCGACGTAGAAACGGCGCGGCACGTGGACGGTGGCGAGATGGCGCGCGAAGATTTCCGGCGCACGCGGGTTCGCCGCCCATCCGCGATAGCGCGCGCCGTATTGCGCCAGCGTGGCCAGCGCCGTCTGCGGGTAGCGCACGCCGTAGATGTCGAGCGGCAGGTCCGCCGCGTCGGCGGGGGCGAGGAGGAATTCCTCGATCTCGGCCGAACGCTCCCCGTCGCCCCAGTTGCCGATCCACACCAGCCCTTCGCGCGGTTCCTCGACGGCGGGCGGATGGAAGCGGCGGGTGTCGGCGGCCTCGTGCCACACGTGCACCCGGTCCCCCCAGCCCCAGCCGCGATAGACCTCGGCCAGCGTCTCCCCGAAGGCGAGCACGCCGTCATAGCCGCTGAGGTCATAGGCGCGCATCGCCGCGGGCTCGCTAACGGCGCGGTGGTGGGTGTCGTGGAACAGCAAGCGGAACCTTGCGCCCTGTTTCCTCAGAGCGCCGAAGCGCGAGACCAGCGCGGGATCGTTCCATTCGTGGACGATCACCAGGTCCGCACCCTCGACCAGCGCGCCGATATCGGCCTCGAACGGGTAGATGACCGACGCAAGGCGCGGATAGGCGCGGGTGAAAGCCGCGATGCCGGCTGCCCCGTGATCGGCGAGCAGGTTGGTGCGGCTCCACGCATCGGCCGGCTCGAAGGCGACCGCATCGTGGCCGCGCGCGATCAGTTCGTCGAGCACCCCGCGCAGGAAATGGGCGTTGCCGTGGTTCCAGCAGGAAGCGAGCGAGTGGGTGAACCAGGCGATCTTCATGCGGCAGCCTCGCGGCCGGCCAGCAGCCGGCGGTAAATGGCGGTGACGCCCCGCGCCATCGCCGCCGGGGTGAAGCGCAGCGCGCGCGCCTGCGCCGCCTCGCCCAGCGTCCGGCGCGCGTCGGGATCGGCGTGCAGCCGCGCAATGGCACCGGCAAAGCCTGCCGCATCGCGCGGGTCGGCGAAGACCGCCGCCCCGTCCCACAGCTCGCGGAAGGTCGGGATGTCGGACAGCACCAGCGCGCAGCCCGCCGTGGCCGCCTCCAGCACGGCGAGACCGAAAGGCTCGAAAGTCGCCGCCGATACGAAGATCGGGCGCAGCGCGAGGAGCGCGGCGAGGTCCGCATCGGGCAGCGCGCCGAGCGCCACGGCATGGACGAAGGCGGCCTCCTCGCCGTGGGGCCCGCTCAGCTGCCCCGCGACGAGAAAGCGCAGGTCGAGCCGCGCCGCTACCGCATCGATCAGCGCGGCGTTCTTGACCGGGTCCCACATCCGTCCCACCACCAGAGCGGCATCGAGCCGGTGCGCGCCGGGCTGCAGCGCATCGGCTGGGGGGCGGCCATTGTGCACCACCAGCGGACGGCGGGCGAGGCCGTAGGTCGCCTCGAGCGTGGCGGCGAAGCTGGCGCTCGGCGCGACCACGGCGTCGGCCACGCACAGCCCGCGCCGCATCAGGTCGCCGTGCCAGGCGAGCGCGGGATCGACCGGCGCGCCGCCCCTCGCCGCCTGCCACCAGGTGGTGATGCAGCCATGCGCGGCGGCCAGCACGGGGACGGGAAAGGGCGCCGCGCCGAGCAGCGCGGGGGAATTGCAGTGCAACAGGTCGGCACCGCACGCCCGGACAAGGCGCGCAAGGCCGAGGGCAGCGGCGGCGACCTCGGCGGGGTTGTTGCACATCCAGTCGAGCGGCAAGCCGGTCTCGACCAGCCGCACGCCGGGCACGCCATCGAGGCAGCGGCGCTGGCTCGCGTCGGGATCGGGCCCCATGACCGCGAGCGTGACGCCAAATCCCTCGCCCGCCAGTTCCGCCGCAAGTCCGGTCGCATATTGCCACACGCCGCCCACCGCATCGGCGGTCATCAGGACATGGCCGGCACCCATGCGGCTCACCACACCTGCTCGCGCGCAGGGGCCGGCGCGGCGGCGGGCGGGGTCGCCGCGCGGTTGACCGAGAGCCATGCGGCAAGGTCGGTCAGGCCGGTGCGCCAACCCTTGCGCGGGCCCAGCCCCAGCGCGGCATCGATGGCGCGGGTGTCGGCGACGAACCACCGCTGGTCGCCAGCGCGCCAGTCGGAGGAGGTGACGGGCGGCGCAGTGCCGAGAATGCGCCGGATCTCCCCGACCACCGTCAGCAGGCTCACCGCATTCTCCGGCCCGCCACCCCAGTTGAAGGCGCGGCCGGCGATGCTGTCGATGCGCTCGAAGGCGGCGACATAGGCGGCGCAGGTATCAGCCACGTCGCATATGTCGCGCACCTGATGCCCGTCGCCGTAGAGCGTGATCGTCTCGCCTGCCAGCGCGCGCAGGAGGAAATGGGCGACCCAGCCCTGATCCTCTGTTCCCATCTGGCGCTCGCCGTAGATGCAGCTCATCCGCAGCACCGCCGCCGGCATCCCGTAGCTGCGCGCGTAATCGAGCACATACTGGTCCGCCGCGCCCTTGGAGCAGCCGTAAGGCGTGTGAAAATCGAGCGGGCGCGCTTCGCCCACGCCGTGGGCGGCGAGATCGGGCGCAGCAGGCGCATAGCCGTCGCGGCCCTGCGTCAGGGCAATGTCGGCAAGATCGCCATAGACCTTGTTGGTCGAGGCGAAGATCAGCGGCGCGCCGGGCCGCTCGCGGCGCAGGGTCTCGAGCAGGGCGAAGGTGCCGCCGAGATTGACGGCGAAATCCGCCGCCGGGTCGGCCAGGCTGGTCGTCACCGCCACCTGAGCGGCGAAGTGGAAGGCCCCGTCCACCCCGCGCACGGCGCGTGCGATGGCGGCGGGGTCGCGCAGGTCGGCCACCACCGGCTCGACCCGGTCGCCGTGGCGCGCGGTCAGCCACTCCAGATTGCGCCCGGTTCCGGGCCGCTCGAGCGAGTCGAGGATCCGCACCCGGCAACCGCGCTCGAGCAGACGCATCGCGAGATTGGAGCCGATGAAGCCCGCACCCCCGGTGACGAGGATGGTCCGGCCCTCCTCCAGTCTCATGCCACGAGCCCGCGCGCTTCGAGCTCGCCGCGCGCCCGCTCGGCGCGGTCCTCGGCGGTCTGCCCGGCGAGCCAATCGGCAAGGTCAGCGAGGCCCTCGCCGAAATCCTGCCGCGCCGAAAAGCCGATCGTCTCGCGCGCCAGCGTGGTGTCGCAATAGCAGTGGCGAATGTCGCCGGTGCGCGCCTTGCCGACGATTTCGGCGTCCAGATCATTGCGCCCCATCGCCTCGGCGAGCGCGCGCGCGACCTGCCTGACCGAGCGGTCCTCGCCCGAGCCGATGTTGAAGGTGCCGCCCGCCGCCGCAGGGTGATCGAGCGCATCGGCGAAGGCCCGGGCGACATCGGCGACATGGACGAAATCGCGCCGCTGCTCGCCGTCCTCGAAGATCATCGGCGGCTGGCCGTTGAGCAGGCGCGCGGCGAAGATCGCCAGGACGCCGGTATAGGGGTTGGAAAGCGCCTGCCCCGGCCCGTAGACGTTGAACAGCCTGAGGCAGGTGCTCTCGATCCCGTAGGGCGCGGCCATGATGTGGGTCATGCGCTCCTGCACAAACTTGCCCAGCGCATAGACCGAGGCGAGGTCGGCTGATTTCCATTCGGGCGTCGCCACCGGGGTCAGCGGACGTCCGCGATCATCGAGCGGGTCCCAGGCGCGCTGCCCGTCGCGCAGCACCCCGCGCGCGGCATCCTCGACCAGTGCGCCGTCGGCATCGCGGTAGAGACCCTCGCCATAGATGCTCATCGAGGAGGCGGTGACGATGCGCTTGACCGGATTGTCGATCAGCCGTTCCATCAGCACAGCAGTGCCGAGGTCGTTGGCCGCGGTGTAGCGTTCGACCTCGTACATCGACTGGCCGACCCCGACTTCAGCGGCGAGATGGACGACACGGTCCACCCCCGCCAGCGCGCGCGCCACGGCATCGCCGTCGCGGATGTCGGCGCGCAGGAGTTCGACATCGTCGGGAAGGTCCGCGGGACGTTCGCCGCCGGGGTGCACCTGCTCGATCAGCGCATCGAGCACCCGCACTTCGTGACCGCGTGCCAGCAGTTCACGGCACAGGTGACGGCCGATGAAGCCGGCCCCGCCGGTGACCAGAATTCTTTCCGACAAAACAGCTCTCCCGCCAGACAAGGTTCTTCTTCTGGTAAGTACCTAATCGAAGGAGGGCGGCTGCCTTCTAAATGGTGAGGCTAACTCATGTTGATCGGTCCGCTTAACGGGCCGAACGCCATAATATTGGCGATGAAGCGAATTCGACCTCTCCGGCCATAATCCAGTTTGGCAACCTGCCTCCTTGAGGGGGCGCTGCGAGTCGGCTTCTACTTTCCTTCGCACGATCCTCGGGAGCATCATGACAGCCACGATCATACTCGTCCGCCATGCAGCGCATTCGCAGCTTGAGCATGTGCTGTGCGGCCGTGCCGGCGACGTGCCGCTGTCGGAGGCGGGCAGCGCCCAGGCGTTGCGGCTGGCGCGGCGGCTGGGCGGCGAAGGAGTGGACGAAGTGCAGACCAGCCCCGTGCGCCGGGCGCGCGAGACCGCGCAGGCGCTGACGATGGTGCGCCGGGCACCCGTGACCGTGGCAGAGGCGCTCGACGAGGTCGATTTCGGCGAATGGACCGGGCGGGAATTCGCCGCGCTCGAAGGCGATCCGCGCTGGCGGGAATGGAACGCCCGGCGGGGTGCAGCCCGCGCGCCGGGGGGCGAGGCGATGGTTGCGGTGCAGGAGCGCGTCCTGGCCCACCTGCGCGCCGTCGCCCGCCGGGCCGAAGGGCTGGTCGTCGCGATGGTGAGCCACGCCGACGTGATCCGTGCCGCGGTGGCGGGCGTGCTCGGCCTTTCGCTCGACCGCATCCTCGCTTTCGACATCGACCCGGCCTCGGTCACGCGGATCGCAGCCGGTCCCTGGGGCGAGCGCGTGCTGTCGCTCAACGAGCGGACCGCGTGACGATGGCCGATGCCCCCCGCCCCGCCGTGCGCGATCGCTCCGCCGAAAGCCTGCGCGCGCGTGTCGAGGCGCTGGCGCCGTGGTTCCACAACATCGATCTCGGCGACGGGATCATGACCGCGCCCGACCATTTCCTCGGCGATTACCCTGCGTTCAAGTATCGCCGCTTCGCCGACGCCCTGCCCGCCGACCTGACCGGCAAATCGGTGCTCGACATCGGCTGCAACGCGGGTTTCCACGCGATCGCGATGGCCCGGCGGGGCGCGGCGCGGGTGCTCGGCATCGACAGCGACCCGCGCTACCTCGAACAGGCCCGGCTGGCGGCGGACACGCTGGGATTCCCGCAGATCGAGTTCGCGAAAGGCGATGTCTACGACGTCGCTTCGCTGGGCGAGACCTTCGATCTCGTGATCTTCATGGGCGTGCTCTACCACCTGCGCCACCCGCTGCTCGCGCTCGATCTGATCCGCGAGCACGTGGCGGGCGACATGCTGCTGTTCCAGACCATGCAGCAGGGCAGCGTCGCCGTGTTCGATCCGCCCGCCGACCACCCCTTCCACAAGCCCGGCACCTTCGATCCCCCCGCCTATTTCGACGAGCCGGGCTATCCGAAGATGCACTTCATCGAGCGCGAATTCGCGGGCGACTGGTCGAACTGGTGGGCCCCCAACGCCGCCTGTTCGCAGGCGATGCTGCGCGCGGCGGGCTTTGCCGTCGAGGCGCAGATCGAGGCCGAGACCTACCTCTGCCGCATCGCCCCCGTGCCCTACGCGGACCTCGGCGCCGGAGCGGCCTATCCGGCAAGGGGAGCGCGGTCATGATCGAGGCGGCGATGATCTGGAACGAGCCCAACAACAAGTCGCACTGGAACCCCGAGCTCGACCCCGACTGGGCGATTTATGCCGACACGGTGATCCGCGCCGGCCGCGCCATCGCGGCGGTCAACCCTGAGGTGACGCGGGTGCTCGGCGGGATGTCGCCGATCGACCCGCACTGGGTCCGGAAAATGCGCGACCACGGCGCTCTCGACGAGGTCGACGTGGTCGCGGTCCACGGCTTCCCGCTCGACTGGAACCTGTGGCCGATCCACGCCTGGCCCGACAAGATCGCCGAGATCGAGGCGGTCGTGCCCGACAAGCCGGTGTGGGCCACCGAGGTCGGCGTCGGCAGCTTCGGCGCGGACGAAGTGCAGGTCTTCGGCCTCGACCGCACCGCCGAGCTGCTGATCGGGCGGGTGCCCAACGTCTACTGGTATTCGCTCTTCGACCTGCCGCAGGCATGGGGCGCGGAGACGCGGCACCGCGAGGCGGAAGGTTCGAGCTACTACCGCCACTTCCACATGGGCCTGATCCGCGCCGACGGGACGCCCAAGCCGGCCCTCGAGCACTATGCCCGCGTCGCGGACCGCATGGGGCTTATGCAGTGGTTCCATTTCGAGGACCCTCGGCTCGACGATGCCGTGCGGATCATGAAGGACCTTGGCGTGCGCAAGCTGCGCACCGGCCTCAGCTGGGCCGACCGCTTCCGTCCCGGCGCGCTCGACTGGTTCGACCGGCAGATGGAGGCACTCGCGCCGTTCGAGGTGATGGTCACCTATTGCTTCACCCCCGAACACCTCGGCGTCGAGGCGCACCACACCTCCTGCGCGCGCGATCCGCAGGCCTTCGCCGACTTCTGCGCCGAGATGACCGAACGCTACGCCCCTGCCCGCCCGCTTGCCCGGTCGCTCAGCGCTTGACCCACAAGGAGAATGCCATGCTGTCCCCCCCGAGCGGCACGATCAACGTCGCCCTTGTCGGCGTCGGCAACTGCGCCAGTTCGCTGGTGCAGGGCATTGCCCATTACCGCGGCGGCGCGAACGACACGGCGGGGCTGATGCACCGCCGGATCGGCGGCTACCAGCCCGGCGACATCCGCATCTGCGCCGCCTGGGACATCGACCGTCGCAAGGTCGGGCGCGACGTGGCCGAGGCGATCTTTGCCCGGCCCAACTGCACCGCGCGCTTCTGCGAGACCGTCGAGCCCACCGGCGCCAAGGTGCGCATGGGCCGCAAGCTCGACGGCATCGCCCCGCACATGCACGACTACCCGGAGGATCGCACCTTTCTGCCTTCCGACGCCCCCGAGGCCGACCACGATGCCGTGGTCGCCGCCCTGCGCGACACCGGCGCGGACGTGATGATGAACTACCTTCCCGTGGGATCGCAGGCCGCGAGCGAATTCTACGCGGGCTGCGCGCTCGAGGCCGGGGTCGCCTTCGTCAACGCCATCCCGGTGTTCATCGCCAGCGATCCCGACTGGGCCGAGCGGTTCCGCGCGGCCGGCGTCCCGATCATCGGCGACGACATCAAGGCCCAACTCGGCGCGACCATCGTCCACCGGGTGCTCACCGACCTGTTCAGGAAGCGCGGGGTGGAACTGAAGCGCACCTACCAGCTCAACACCGGGGGCAATACCGACTTCCTCAACATGCTCGAAAGGAAGCGCCTCGCTGCCAAGAAGGTCTCGAAGACCGAGGCGGTGCAATCGGTCGCGGCGGAGCGGCTGACGGACGAGAACATCCATGTCGGCCCGTCCGACTACGTCGCCTGGCAGAACGACAACAAGGTGTGTTTCCTGAGGATGGAGGGCGAGATGTTCGGGGGCGTGCCGATGAATCTCGAGCTGCGCCTGTCGGTCGAGGATTCGCCCAACTCGGCGGGCGTCGCGATCGACATGATCCGCTGCGCCAAGCTTGCCAGCGACCGGGGTCTCGCGGGCCCGGTCCACCCTGCCGCGGCATGGTTCTGCAAGCACCCGCCCCGCCAGATGCCCGACGACGAGGCCTGGGCCGTGCTTGAAGCCTTCATCGCGGCGGCGGCCTGACGATGCGCGCTGCCGTTCTGACAGGCCCGGGTGCGGTTTCGATCGCCGAGGTGCCCCTGCCCGAACCCGGCCCCGGCGAGGTGCGCGTGCGGCTCGAGGGCTGCGGCGTGTGCGCCTCCAACCTCACCCCTTGGGCAGGCCCCGAATGGATGCGCTACCCGACCCCGCCAGGCGATCTCGGCCACGAGGGCTGGGGACGGATCGAGGCGACCGGCCCGGGGGTCGATGGGCTGGCGGCGGGCGACCGGGTCGCGGCGCTCTCCTATCGCTCCTATGCCGAAGCCGATTGCGTTCCAGCGGCGATGGTGGCCAAGCTGCCGCCGGAGCTCGATGACCAGCCCTTCCCCGGCGAGGCGCTGGGCTGCGCCTTCAACATTTTCCGCCGCAGCGACATCGCGCCCGGGCAGAGGGTCGCGATCATCGGCATCGGTTTCCTCGGCGCGGTGCTGACCCGGCTTGCAAGCGAGGCCGGGGCTGAAGTGATCGCCATCTCGCGACGCGCGGAATCGCTCGCGCTCGCCCGCCACTATGGCGCGGCCCACACCATCGTGATGGACGATCACCGGCGGATCATCGACGCAGTGACGTCGATTACCGGCGAAGGACTGTGCGAAAGGGTGATCGAATGCGTCGGCAAGCAATGGCCGCTGGACCTTGCCGGCGAGCTGGTCGGCTTCGGCGGTCGGTTGGTGATCGCGGGCTACCATCAGGACGGCCCCCGGCAGGTGAACGTGCAGAACTGGAACTGGAAGGGCATCGACGTGGTCAATGCCCACGAGCGCGACCCGCAGGTGCAGCTGCGCGGCCTCAGCGAAGCGGTGGAGGCGGTGGCTGAAGGGCGGCTCGATCCCGCGCCGCTTTACACCCACCGCTACCCGCTCGCGCGGCTCGGCGAGGCGCTCGATGCGACGCGCGACAAGCCGCAGGGCTTCGTCAAGGCGCTGATCGACCTCGCATGACCAGCCCCCGGATCGGCTTCCTCGGCACCGGCTGGATCGGTCGCCACCGCCTCGGCGCCATCGCCGCGACCGGCGCGGTCGAGATCGTGGCAATCGTCGATCCGGACGAGGCCTGCGCCCGCGAGGCCCAGGCGCTGGCGCCGGGCGCGGCGATCCTGACATGCTACGAGAGCCTGCTCGATGCCGGCCTCGACGGGGTGGTGATCGCGACCCCGAGCGCGCTCCACGCAGGACAGGCTGTAGCCGCGCTGGAGCGCGGCATGGCGGTGTTCTGCCAGAAGCCGCTTGGCCGCGACGCCGACGAGACGCGCCGGGTGGTCGAGGCGGCGCAGGCGGCCGACCGCCTGCTCGCGGTCGATTTCTCCTACCGCACGACCGCCGCCGCGACCGCGCTCGCCGAGCTGGTGCAATCGGGCGCGCTCGGAGAGATCTTCGCGGCCGATCTGGTGTTCCACAACGCCTATGGCCCCGACAAACCATGGTTCTACGATCCCGCCGCGGCGGGCGGGGGCTGCGTGATGGATCTCGGCGTGCACCTCGTCGATCTGGCCCTGTGGCTGACCGGGTTTCCTGCCGTGGAGAACGTCACCGCACGCCTCTTCGCCGGCGGGCGTCCGCTGGCCGAAAACCCCGAGGCGGTCGAGGATTACGCCGTCGCCAGCTTCGCGCTGGCCACCGGTGCGGCGGTGCGGCTAGCGCAGTCGTGGCGCCTGCACGCGGGCGAGGACGCCCGGATCGAGGCGAGCTTCTACGGCACCCACGGCGGCGTGAGCCTGCGCAATGTCGGCGGCAGTTTCTACGATTTCGAGCTGCTCCACTTTCGCGGCACGGCAACCGAAAGACTCGTCGTCCCGCCCGACGACTGGGGCGGGCGCGCCGCCGCGGCATGGGCGGAGCGGCTCGCCGGGAACCCGTCCTTCGATCCCGATGCCCTGCGCTTCATCGACACGGCGCGCCTTGTCGACCGCATCTATGCGGCAGGCGGGCGCACATCCGCCGCGGACCGCCCACCAGCCTAACCTGGGCAGGTTCGTGCGCGGGCCCCGCCGTTACCCTGCCTGCGTGAATATCCAGACCAGACATATCCTCCCGCCGGGCCAAAGATTGCCCACCGCCCCCGCCCCCGCCATGCACGAACGGCTCGAGGCCGGACTGATCGACCTGATCGAACAGCCGGATTTCCCCTGTGTCGGCGCCAAGTCCGCCCTTGCGCAGGGGGGGCTCGCGGTGGAAGCCGCGCTCTCGATCCTCGCGCCTGCCGACGATCTGCGCATCCACGACCGGATCGCGCGGTGGAGCCGGGAGCCCGATGGCGACGAGGGAACCTTCCGCAGCCTCGCCGTGGTGTTCGCCGGGCCGCGCGGGCTGGATGAGGTCGGCTTCGAGGCGGCGCTCTGGGCGCGGCTTTCCGCGCTCACCGCGATCGACCGCGCGCGCGGCTTCGCCCCTGCGCCGGGATACAGCGACGATCCGGGCGACCCTTCCTTCGCGCTCAGCTTCGGCGGCAGGGCCTATTTCGCGGTCGGGCTCCACCCGCAGGCCTCGCGCGCCGCCCGCCGCGCGCCGGCACCCACGATCGTCTTCAACCTCCACGACCAATTCACCGCGCTGCGCGAGGCCGAACGCTACGAACGTATGCGCGAGGTGATCCTCGCCCGCGACGCGGCGCTCGACGGCGAGCCCAACCCCATGCTCGCCCGCCACGGCGAGACCAGCGAGGCGCGGCAATACAGCGGGCGGATGGTCGGCGAGGACTGGGTCTGCCCCTTCGCCGCGGGCAGGCGGGGCTCGTGATCGAGCGGATCGCGCCGCGCAGCGGGATCGCCCTGCGCCTGCCGCGCGGGGCGGAGCTTACCGTGATCGACCCCGAGGGCGGGCAGGTGAGCGACATGCTGGCAGTTTCGGCCGAGGATCCGCGCGAGATCCTCTCCAACGGGCGGACCTTCGATTACGAGGAAAGCCTGCGCCTGACCACAGGCGCGCGCCTGTGGTCGAACCGCTCGCGGGTGATGCTGACGATCATCGAGGACACCGCGCCGCACCACGATTTCCTGCTGACGCCCTGCTCCGAGGACACCTTCCGCCACTTCTATCCGGACAAGCCGGTGCACCGCGGCTGCTTCGGCAATCTCGCCGAGGCGCTCGCACCCTTCGGGGTCGAGCCGGACAGCATTCCGGCGGCGTTCAACATCTTCATGAACGTGACCATCGCGCCCGACGGCAGGCTGGCGGTGCTGCCGCCACAGACGAAGCCCGGCGATCTCGTCCGCTTCCGCGCGGAAATGGATCTGGTCGTGGGCCTCACCGCCTGTTCGGCCTATGCCTCCAACGGCGGCACCTTCAAGCCGATCGATTTCGGGGTGATGCGGGTGCTCTAGGCCGAAGGCGGCGGCGCGGCTTCCCGCACCGCCGCCCTTCGCATCAGGCCTCTTCGCCGAAGCGCGGCGGACGGTCGCTGCCGCCTTCCCCGTCGGTCTCGCCGACGCCGAGCCGGTGGTCGACCTCGTCCAGCATGTCGTCCTTGCGATGACGCACCTCCTCGCCCGCCTGCCGCGCGCGCGAGCCTGCGGCATCGAGCGCCTGTTCGCCGAGACCGCCGACGTAATCCTCCTCGGTCCGGGTCGCGGGCAGGGCCGACCCGGCGACTGCGCCGACGAAGGCCGCGGCCAGGCCGCCCAGCAGCGGGTTGTCGAAATAGAACCCGCGCGCATCGTCCATCGCCTGGCGGGTGCGATCGCGCGATTGCCCGGCAAAGGCGCGCGCGCCCTCGCTCATGCGCTCGCGGCGCTGGCGGAGCCCCTCGGTCGCCTCGTCGAGCCGGCGGCGGAAGGCGCTCTCGTCCTCGTCGTGGCCCTGTTCGAGCATGAAGTAGCTCGCCCGGCTGTGATCGCGGCGGCGGCGATAGCTCTGTTCGTCCTCGCCCGGCTGGGGTTCGCAGCGCGCCATGTGCTCGACATAGCTGCGGTGCTCGGGGTGCCAATGGTCGCCATGGCCGTCGTTCCCTTTGCCGTTGCCGCTGCCGTTGCTGCGGCGCATCGGCAGCCCCATCGCCGAGGGGCGCGCGTCGGCGTCGCTCACGAGCCACAACCCGCCGATGGCGATCATGCCGAGCGCCAGCGGATTGCGCCGCGCGGCATCGATCAGGTAGCGCCCGTCGACCCCGTTATCGCCGGCCTTGTCGAGCAGGGCGTCCATGATGTTGCGCGGGGTCAGCTCGCCTTCGATCTGGCGCGCGGTGCGGCTCATTTCCGCCTGGGTCGCGCGGATCTCACGCTCGATCTCTTCTGGGCTGCGCTGGTCTTGTGTCTGGGCCATTTATCGTCCTCCGGATTGGGGAATGTCGCCGGTCACGGCGGCGGGAGTATCGGTGAGGGTGTCGATGCTGCGATCGGGCCTGATGTTGGCGGCGCCCACCTTCTTGCGCGCGCCGGCATACATGATCAGCGCGATTACCAGTGTCACGACACCGACAAGCGTGGTGCCAAGCGGGACATCGTCGAGCGCGTCGCCGACGTAATAGGCGATGCCCATCAGCAGCACGCCAAGCCCGGCGATGCCGACCACCGCGGCACCCGCCATCGCGCCGACGGCGACCTTGATGTCGTTCGTCGCCTCGCGGATCTCGGCCTGCATCAGGCTTACCTGCTCACGGGCGAGATGCGCGCCCTGCTGGGTCAGCCGGCCGACCAGATCGACGATGTTGTGGTCACCGCCCGCAGGCGACGCGGCAGTGCGGGATGCGGGGGTGCGGGGAACATCGTTCATCGTGCCGTCCCCCCGAAATCGCCGCCGGTGCTGCCGCCGCCATAAGCGGGGGCGTAGCCGCCGGCCTCGGTCGGCCTGATGTTCTCGTCGGCCGGCCAGTTCTGCGCGGAGCGCAGATCGTTGCCGTTCCCGCTGCCGTATTGGTCGCCGCTGCGCTCGTGGCGCTTCTTGTCGACACCGGCACGCAGCACGCGGGCCGCAGCGAAGCCCGCGGCCGCGGAGGCTGCGAGGAAGGTGCCGGGGTTGCGCCGCGCGAACTCCGCCACCTCGTCGCCCAGTTCGTCAACGTTGCGGCCATCGACATGGGAGGCGAGGCTCTCGATCCGGCGCGCAGCCTGCTGCAGGGCGGATGCCATCCATTCCGGTGCCTCGGGATTGTCGCGCAGGTCCCGTGCGGCGGTGTCGAGCGCCGAAGAGGCGGAGCCGGCGACCTGCGCCGCCTGCCCCTTGCGGCTTTCCGCCTCCTGCTTTGCGCGCGCGCCGAGGCTGTCCTTGAGGTGGCCGGCATCCTGCCGGAGTTCATCGGCAACCTCGGACTGCGAGCCTTGGGGGGAGGGAGTGCGGCCGTCGGGCGTCATCGTGAATCTCCTTCTTGTGGGTGGCGGCAAGTGTAGCGAAGCGGGCGTCCGGGGCTGCCCGCTTATCGCCCAGACGAAAGGGCGATGCGCCGAACGACCTTGCGCTAACCCAGATCAATAGATTGATTATACTGGATTTCATTCGAGCAATCGGACCTGCGCCCCGGGCTGATCGAGGTTGGGCGCCTGGATTAGGGACGGTGCATCCAAGCCGGCGACAATGGGTGCCATGTCAGACCCTGTCGCGCCTGCCGCCCCGCCCGATCCGCCGCATTGCCTGATCTTCGCCTTCGACCACCGGCTCGACCATGCGCAGGTCGTCGCGATGGCGGAGCTGGTCGACCACGCCATCGATCAGGGCGGCGAGCTGCGCCTGTTGCTCGACCTGCGACGGACGGATAGTTTCGCGCCGGGGGCCTTCTTCTCGCCCAAGGGGCTGCTTTCCAGCCTTCGCTCGATCGGGCCGGTGAGCCGATATGCGGTGGTCGGGGCCCCTGCCATCGCCGCGGCGGCTGTCGAAGGCTTCGGCAAGCTCCTCCCGCTCGAGTCCCGCGCCTTCCCCGCCGACGCCTACGATGAAGCGCATCGCTGGGTGACGGGCGAGCGCACCTGAAACTCACCCCTCAAGTCCAGACCACACAAGGAACGCCCATGCGCACCACCATGCTTTGCGCCCCCCTGCTTTTCGCCCTCGCCGCCTGCGAGGCAAGCCAGCCGAACACCCCCGCCGCGCCTGAGGCGACCGGAACGTCGGCCGAAGCCGGAGCCGACGCGATGGCCTCGCGCGATCCTGCTCCGGGCCAGAAGGCCGAGGTCGTCATCTCCGACAGCGAGGATCGCCCGATCATGCAGGCGCAGGTGGTGCTCGAACGGCTCGGATTCGGCCCCGGCGTGATCGACGGCCGGGAGGGCCTGTCCTTCGCCAATGCGCTCGAGGGATTTCAGGAATCGCGCGATCTGCCGGTTTCGGGCGAGCTGGACGCGGCGACGCGTGAGGCGCTCTCGCGGTGGGACAACATCCCCGCAACCCGGGTGGTCACGATCCCGGCTTCGTGGGGCGAGGTCCGCTTCGCTCCCGTGCCCGAGGACATGGCCGCGCAGGCCCAGATGACGCGGATCGGCTACGAGAGCATGGCCGAAAAGCTCGCCGAGCGGTTCCACACTACCCCAGAGGTGCTGGCGCAGCTGAACCCGGGCGGGCGGCCCGCCAGCGCGCAGGGCGACCCCTCGCCGTCCGCGTCGACGGGTCAAGATCCCGCCGCCCTGCCGCAGTTCACTCCCGGCCAGCAGCTGCGCGTGCCCAATGTCGGCGCTGATGCGATTGATGCCGCTGCGGTCGACAACAAGGACTGGCTCGAAACCCTGCGCTCGCTCGGGGTGGGCACCACCCAGCCCGACGTGACGCGCATCCTCGTCGACGAATCCGAAGGCTGGCTCAAGGCCTATGACGCGGATGACCGGTTGGTGGCGATGTTCACCGTCACCACGGGATCGCGGCACGATCCGCTGCCGATCGGGGAATGGGAGGTGAAGGGCGTCGCCTACAACCCGCCCTTCTCCTTCGATCCGACGCTGTTCTGGGACGTGCCCGACAGCGCGGAGAAGCAGCAGCTTCCCCCGGGGCCGAACGGGCCGGTCGGGGTGGTGTGGATCGACCTTTCGAAGGAGCACTACGGCATCCACGGCACCCCCGCCCCCGAGGCCATCGGCCGGACCCAGAGCCACGGCTGCGTGCGGCTGACGAACTGGGACGCGGCACGGCTGGCTGAGATGGTGAGCGGCAGCACCAGGGTGGTGTTCCGCAAGTGAGGCTGCGCGCGGCCTAGCCGACCGATGCCCGTCGTTCGCCTCCGGACTGGCGCAGATGGCCGGGCGTGTCGCCGAACCACCCGCGGAACGAACGACCGAAGCTCGACATGTCGCTGAAGCCGAGCGCCTGCGCGACATCGGCCAGCGGGACCGAGGGATCGCCGATCAGGACAATGGCGCGGGCCTTGCGCTCCTCCTCGACAAGCTTGTGGAAGCTCGTCCCGTGCCGCGCCAGCATCCGCACGATGGTGCGGGTCGACATGCCCAGGTGCGCCGCGGCCTGCTTGAGGCGCGGCACGCGGTTCAGCTCGTCGAGCTGCGCGACGATAAAGGCGCGCAGCGGATCGACGGCTTCGGCGCCGAGCGCCTCCTTCTCCAGAGCCGCGGTCTTGGCGCAGGCGACGTCCCATACCAGCGGATCGAAATGCGGGTTCGCCTGGTCCAGCCACGCGCGCGGGAAGCGCAGGGTTTCGGCGTCGCCGGCAGGCGCGATCCGGCAGCAGAAGGCCGCCAGAGCGCCCCGCGCGCCGGGGTGATCGTGCCAGCTTGTGGCGATCGACATGCCCTCCAGCCGGTCGCCGCGATAGGCGACCACCGAACGCTGGAACAACGTGAGCGCACTGAGCGCAAAGGCGGGGAACAGCTCGCCCATCGGCCATGCGGGGCGCAGGGCGATGACGAAGTCCTGCCCCTGCTCCTCCATGTCCACCACGACCCACAGGTTGCGCGCCGCAAGACCCTGCGCGACCATGCGGATCGAGCTGCCGAGATCGGGACCGTGCAGGACCGCGAGTTCGCCCGCGAGGCTGAGCGCCGGTCGCGGCCGCGTCAGCATCGCCTCGACGAGGGCGAGAACATCGGCATTGTCGACGATGTTGCCCATGATGCGGATGTCGTCGGCGCGCGAGATCATCGGGGGCAAGGGTCCCTGCGCGCGGTCCAGCGAGGTGCCCGCCCGCAGCCAGTCGGGCCAGCCCAGCCATTCGCCGAGATGCAGCAGGGTTGCCGTGGGAACGCGGGTTGCCGCTCGCGGACCCATCATCGTCACGGCGAATTCGGCAGCTTCGCGGGCAGTGCCCCCGGGGTTGCCGGGCTGTCGCGCCGAAGGCTGCAAGGACTTCTTGTCGACCGGCCGCACGATATTGATCCCGCCCCACGCCACGGAAGATGCGAAACTATGCAGAAACCTCCGCGCGAGCAAGCGGATACGCCTGCCGCGAAAGAATTCGTGGCGCGATTTGTCCAGCCGGTGGCGAAGAATGACAATGGAATGCGCGGCAATTCTTACCCACTATGGCCTTGGAAACAGGGCTGCACGGCCTCGGGGGCCGGGCCGGTGAAGGGGGACAGAACAGGCATGGACAGTTTCGCGAAGATTGCCGCATCGGGGATGATGATGGTGCTGGTGGCCGGCTGCGGCGGCGGGGCACCCACGGGTTCCGAAACGCCCGCGCCAGCGGACTTCGCATGGCCCGAAAGCCTTGTCGTGGTCGGCGACGGCTATCCCGGCCCCGGCGCGCCGTGCCGCCGGATCGGCGAATCCGCCGCGACCGTCGATTTCCTCGATGACAGCGCCGCGCTGGTCGGCTGCCCCTCGGCGGACGAGGCGGACAAGCTCGGCGGCAAGGTGCTCGCCACGATCGACGGCGTGACGCTCGTCTCGGTCCCGAACGACCGCGCCGCCATGCCCGGCGAGGGAGACGGTCAGGGCGATGCGAAGGTCGCCGGGACCGATTACAATGCCACCGCGCAGGTCCCCTGCGCCGGATACAAGGGCGCGGCGGCCGGCATGTGCGATGCCGGGGTGATCCGCACGTCCGAGGGCATCACGGTCGAAGTCACGCTGGGCGACGGGACCAAGCGCGCGATCTTCTTCAACCCCGACGGCAGCTTCCTCTCCTTCAGCACCGCCCAGGCCGACGGCACCGCGGCGATGGCGATCAGTTCGCAGAAGAAGGGCGACATCACGGTCGCGAAGCTCGGCAAGGAAACCTACGAGATCCCGGACGCCTTCGTGACCGGCGGCTGACGCCTCTCGCCTGACGCGGCACCGGCTCGGGGGATCGGCCGATGGATTTCATGAAGCTTCTGAAGTCGCTCGAGGAGCTGCTTTACGAAGTGATGGTGATGCTGGTGTTCTTCCCGCGCACCCTCTACCTCACCTTCCGCCATCCGCAGCGGATGATGGACTATGCCGATACCGAACTCGGCGACGTGCAGTCGGACCAGTACAACGACACGCTGAGCCCGCCGCTGTTCCTTATGATGTGCCTGGGGCTCAACCATCTGGTCGAGCTGGCGCTGCGCACGTCGGACCTGTCGGTTCTCCCGCATTTCCTGCACGATCCCCAGAACCTGCTGATCTTCCGGGTGTTCATATTCAGCCTGTTGCCGCTGGTCCTGTCGCTGCGCCTGATGGCAAAACTCGGCATCGCGCTGGACCGCGAGACCCTGCGCCCGGTGTTCTACAGCCAGTGCTTCGTGACCGCGCCCATCGCCCTGATGATCGGGATGGCGACGATGCTGTGGCAGGTGGGCGATGCAAACGCGGGGCTCGTCGCCCATGCGATCTTCTGGGGCGGCCTCGTCTGGTACCTGTCGCAGCAGGTCCTGTGGTTCCGCACGAAGCTCGGCTGCGGCTACGGCGTGGCGCTGGCCAACGCCCTGGGCGGGATTTTCGCCGCCTTCGTGCTGGTCCTTCTGGCGGGGATGGTGCTCGGCTTCATCTCTGCTGCCGAGAAGGCGCCATGATGCCGCCTGCAGCGCGGTTTGCGCTTGCCGCAGGCATCGTCGCGGTCTGGGCGGCGATCACCATGGTCGTGCCCACGCTGCTGCTCGACGGGACGACCACGCTGCAGGAGCTGATCACGAGGAACCTCGCCTGGGGCGTGGCCGGGGCGGCGGCGTTCCTGCTGGTGGCGGTGCGGCTCGCGGGCTGGCGCGACATGGGCTTTCTCGCGCCCTCGCCGCCGGGCTGGTGGAAGCTGCTGTGGCTCCCGGCGCTCTATCTCGCGGGCCTCGCGGCGGTGGGGCTGACCACCGGCAGGCTCGAGGCGGGCGCGGTGACGATGGTGCTGATCAACACGGCGATGGTCGGCTTCAGCGAGGAGCTGGCGTTCCGCGGCGTGCTGTGGGGCGGCGCGCGCAAGGCATTCGCGTTCTGGCCCGCCTTTCTGCTGGTCTCGGCGGCCTTCGGTTCGGTCCATGTCTTCAACGCCGTGCTGACCGGCGAGCTGGCCGAGGCCGGGGTGCAGGCGCTCAACGCCTTCATGAGCGGCGCCGCCTATCTCGCGATCCGCATCCGCACACGCTCGATCATCCCGATCATGGTGATCCACGCCTTGTGGGACTTCACCGTGTTCCTGGTCGGCAGCGGCGCGACGGGCCCCGCGCCCGAACCCGCGCCGGTGCTCCAGCAACTGACCCTCGGCCTGGTGCTGACCGGCCCGCTGTTCCTTTACGGCATCTGGCTGGTGCGCAGCGAAACCGTCCGCGCGGGCTGGCGCGACGACGGGCTCGAGACCCGCGGGTCCATGGGCTGAAGGCCGCAGCATGGCGCAAAACGCCCATCATGTGGCCCGATTTGTCCAATGCCCCGGGCAGGGGAATGTGTCACCTTCCTGATCGGGAACGAAGGCATGAACGAGGGGGATCGACTTATGAAACTTGCAGGCAGAATGTTCGGGCTTCTGGCCACGGCGGCGATGGTTGCCGCCCCGGTCGCGGCGGTCGCCAAGACGCCGCCTTCGGTGCGCGATCTGGTCGGCGCGCGCGGCTCGAGCGGCCAGGACCAGCTCGAATATCGCGGCTTCCACCTGATCTCGGGCCACGCCGATCACGACAGCAAGATCAACTACTGGTGGAACGGCAACACCAAGGAATGCATCAAGGTCGTCACCTACGACGGCAATTTCCAGTCGATCGACCAGACCACCAATGCCGACTGCAACCAGAAGGGCGGCAGCGGCGACAAGACCGCGGCGATCGCGGTCGGCGCGGCGGCGCTGCTCGGGATCGCGGCACTCGCCAGCAAGTCGCACCACCGCGGCGACACGGATTACGACGAGCGCGGGATGTCCGAGTTCGAGCGCGGCCACCGCGACGGGCTCTACGGGCAGGCCTATCACAACTACAACCGCTCGGATTCCTATTCGTCGGGCTATGACAGCGGCGTGCGCGAACGCTCCAACCAGACCAGCTACCGCGGCGGCTACAACTACGGCGGCGGCTACAGCGGCTATGCCGAATTCAACGACCTGCAGGGGCAGGACCGCAAATATGCGGTCAGCCAGCTGCAGAGCCGCGGCTTCGTGATGCGCGACAACAAGATCGCCGGCGACACGCGCTACATGACCTTCTGGCGCGAGGCATCGCGCCAGTGCATCGTCACGAACTCGAGCGGCGGCACGATCTACTCGATCGAGAGCGTCTCGCCCCGCACCTGCCGGGACTGACGCCGCCCTTCGTCCAAACGGGGCTCGAAGTCTGGCGCAAGGCGTGAGGCACGAGGCGGCTGACCGGGGCCGAGGCAAACCCGGTCAGCCGCAGCCTCCCGCGCTCCGGCCGCCGCTTCGCGCGCGCCATCCGCAAAGGAGAGGGATGATGCGGAGCTTGCTTGTTTGCGCCAGCACCATCGCGCTGCTGGCCCTGCCCGGCTCGGCGCTCGTCGCGCAGTCGGCAACCGCGCCGCAAGGCGAGGTGCGGAGCCTCGATGCGGCGTCCCTGTCGGCGACGATCCGCCCGGGCGACGATTTCTACCGCCACGTCAACGAAGGCTGGCTGAAGACCGCAAAGCCGCCGGAAGGCGTGCCCTTCATCGATGCCTCGGTCGAGGTCTATCTCGCCACCGAGCAGCGCGTCGCCGCCATCATCGCGGCCTCGCGCGAGGCGGGCGGCGCACCGGGCAGCCCCGGGCAGATGATCGGCGACTTCCACCGATCGCACGCCGACATGGAGCGCCGCAACGCGCTGGGCCTGACCCCGATTGCCAGCACGCTGGCGATCATCGGCAGCACCACCGACCGGGCCGACCTTGCCCGGATCATGGCCTATCCCTGGATGGACGGGATCGTCGCCGGCGGCGTTCTGTCCGATGTCGACAACCCCGGCCGGTATGTCGCGGCGGTCGGCGTCGCCGGCCTGACGATGCCTTCGCGCGACTATTACCTCGCCGAACAGGAGCCCTATGCCGGGCACCGCAAGGCGCTGCTCGCCTACATCGCCGACAGCTTCCGCCGCGCCGGAATCGACCGTCCCGATGCCCGGGCCGAGCGGGTGATGGCGCTGGAAACGGCGATTGCCCAGCGCCAGTGGTCGCTCGCCCAGACCCGCGACGTGGTGCGGATGAACAGCGTCATGTCACCCGACCAGCTCAAGGCCTTTGCGCCGGGGTTTGCCTGGGACGCTTTCCTGGCCGAGCAGGGCATTGCCGGCCAGCCGCGCATCAAGGTGCTCACCGACACCGCCATCCGCGATGTCGCGCAGCTCTTCGCCGCAACGCCCGTCGAGGACTGGCAGTCCTTCCTGATGTTCAAGACGCTCGATTACTGGGCGAAGTCGCTGTCCGCGCCGTGGGTCGAAGCCCACTTCGCCTTCCACGCCAAGCAGCTCCAGGGCACGCCCGCGCGCCGGCCGGCCGCGTTCGAGAGTATCGCTGCGGTCAACGCGGCGCTGGGCGAGGAGATCGGGCAGCTCTATGTTGCCCGGCATTTCGGCGCCGCCGACCGGGCGATGGTCGAGGACATGGTCGGCTACCTTCGCAACACCTATGCCGAGCGGATCGCGAAGCTCGACTGGATGGATGCGCCGACCCGTGCCGAGGCGCTGCGCAAGCTGGAACGGATCACCACGCAGGTCGGCTTTCCGACCCGCTGGCATGACAGGTCCGGGGTGCTGATCGCGCCCGACGACCTCGTCGGCAACCTGTCACGCCTCCAGCGCTGGTCGCATGACGACAGCCTCAAGAAGCTCGAGGAAGGCGCGCGCCCTTGGGAGTTCCCCTATGCGCCGCAGGAGATCAACGCCGGCTATTCGCCCTCGAGCAACACGATCAGCTTTCCGGCAGGCATCCTCCAGCCGCCCTTCTTCGATCCCGAGGCCGATCCGGCTGTCAATTTCGGCGCGATCGCCGCGGTGATCGGACACGAGATCGGCCATGCCTTCGACGATCAGGGCAGCCGGCAGGACGGTGACGGCCGGCTGCGCAACTGGTGGACCGATGCCAGCCGCGCCGAGTTCGAGAAGCGCACCGCAGGGCTGATCGAGCAGTATGACGGCTACGAGCCCCTGCCCGGGCTGAAGCTCAACGGGCGCCAGAACCTCGGCGAGAACATCGGCGATCTCGGCGGGCTCGCCGTCGCCCATGCGGCCTATCGCCGCTATGTCGCGGACAAGATGGGAGGCAAGGCCCCGGTGATCGGGGGCCTTACCGGCGACCAGCGCTTCTTCCTGTCGTGGGGCAGGCTGTGGCGCAATGTCATGGTCGAGGCCGAGACCCGCCGCCGCGTGGTCTCGGACGTCCACTCGCCCGGCGAGTTCCGGGTCAACGGCGTCGTGCGCAATGTCGATGCCTGGTACGAGGCCTTCGGGATCAAGCCGGGCGACAGGCTCTACCTGCCGCCCGAAAAACGCGTGCGGATCTGGTGAGGGGCACACCGGGCAATCATCGACCAATGACAAGGGGGATCATGTCATGACCGACCACGCCGAACCGGCGCCGCTGTGGCTGCGAATCCTGCAATTCCCGCCGATCAGGCTGTTCCTGCTCGGCTATCCGCTGTTCTACTGCCTGGGCTTCAGCAATGCCTTCCTCGATCTGACCAAGGGCGTCCATTTGGCAGCGGCCTTCGCCGTGGCCGGCATGGTCGCGCTCGCGATGTGGATCTATGTCGGCTTCGGCCGGTTCATCGAACGCCGCGAGGTCAGCGATCTGGCCCTGAGCCCGGGCCTCAAGGAACTGGGGATCGGCATGGTGGTGGGGGCCGGGCTTTACACTCTCGGCGTGCTGGTGCTGATCGTGCTCGGATACGGGCGGATCGAGGGCATGAACCCGGTGGTGGTGATGATCCCCGCCCTCTACCAGGCGTGCAGCGCGGGCTTTCTCGAGGAACTGCTGTTCCGCGGCGCGCTCTACCGGATCGTCGAGGAATGGCTCGGCAGCTGGATTTCGGTGGTGGTCTCCTCGGTGGTGTTCGGCTTCGTGCACCTGATGAACCCGGACGCGACGCTGACCGGCGCGATCTTCATCAGCATCGAGGCCGGGCTGCTGCTGGCCGCGGCCTATATGCTCACCCGCCGGCTGTGGCTGGGCATCGGCTTCCACATCGCCTGGAACTACACCCAGTCGGCGGTGTTCGGCGGGGTGGTATCCGGCAGCATCGCGCAACCCGGCCTGTTCAGGACGGTGTTCACCGGCCCCGATCTGATGACCGGCGGCGGCTTCGGGCTCGAAGCGAGCCTCGTTCCCTGCATCATCGCGACGAGCGCCGGGGCCTACCTCGCCTACAAGGCGGTGCAGCGCGGCCATGTGGTGCAGCCCTTCTGGAGCCGCGCCGGGGACGTGCCCGCACTGCGGCCGGCGAGCGCCTGAGGATGCGTCGGGCGGCAGGCGTGATGGCGGCGGCGAGCCTCGCCCTGCCGGGCCCCGCCCCGGCCATTGCGCAGGCACCGCCCGTGCCTCCTCCGGCTGAACAGCACACCGCCGATTGCCGCGCGCCCGTCTTCGCGACCGATCAGCTGGTGTGCGCCGATCCGGCCCTGCGGGCGCTCGACAGCGAGGTCGCCACCCTGCTGGCCGAGGCGGGCCCACCTGCCGCCTCGCGCTGGATCGAAGCGCAGGACCAGTGGTTCCTGCGGCGCAGCCGCTGCGCCTTCGCCGCCGATCACCGCGCCTGCGCCGAGGCCGCCTATCGCGAGCGGCTCGCGCTGCTGCGTCCGCTCGATCCGGCCCTCGCCCGGCAGCCGGTCCGCTGCGAGCCCCCCGGGATCGCGGCGATTGCGATCGGGCTGGATCGGATCGTCCTCGTCGATCGGGCGGGCAAGGTCGCGGGTGCGGCGGCGGCGGACGCGGGCGAGAGCAGCTGGCAACCCTTCCTCACCGCCACGCGCCGCAAGGCAACTTTCGCGATCCGCACCAGCGCGGGCGATGCCCAGCGGTGCCGGCGCTGATCCCGGATGCGGATTTAACTCGAGATTGACGAAGGGTTCTCTAGCCCTTGTGCGTATAAGACATCGAGGGGGCGCTCGCATGTATCTTCCGGGTGATGACAAGGATGAGGGCCGGCCCGCAGAGGCCGTACCGCCGCCGGCTTTGGAGCCTATTGCCGCCCGGGCAGCCACCGTCAGCACGCTGGCGATGGCGGTCGCGGCCTGCGGAGGGGGCGGCGGCAGCAGCGGCGGGGGCAGCACGGGCGGAGGTCCGCCGCCGGTGGCCACGGTGCGCAAGCCCCAGACCGATGCGGAAGCCGCGCGGTTCCTGCTCCAGGCCTCGCTTTCGGTCTCGACCGGCACGATCGCCGAGGTGCGCAGCGAAGGCTACGGCCCCTGGCTCGACCGCCAGTTCGCCATAGCCAACAGCCAGAGCGCCCGCACCTTCTTCGCCGACCGGGGCTACGACCGTGTCGATGCCAGCCGCTTCTACAATTCGGCGGTGATCGGCGACTACATGATCTGGTCGCAGCTGCTTTCGGGCGGCAATCCGGTCCGCAAGCGGATCGCCTTCGCGCTGTCGGAGTTCTTTGTCGTCTCGATCTCCGGCATCAACCTCACCTGGCGCGGACCTGCCATCGGGGAATACTGGGACATCCTCAACCGCCACGCCTTCGGCAATTTCCGGGACCTGCTGCAGGACATAACCCTCAACCCGGCGATGGGCGTGTTTCTCAACACCCGCGGCAACCGCGCGGCCGATGCCCGCACCGGGCGCGTGCCGGACGAGAACTACGCGCGCGAGGTGATGCAGCTGTTCACGATCGGGCTGTTCGAGCTGAACCCGGACGGCACCAACCGGCTGTCGAACGGCAATCCGGTCGAGACCTACGGCAGCGCCGACGTGACGGGCCTCGCGCGGGTGTTCACCGGCTACGACTTCGACCTCGCCGGACTCGCCTTCACCACCGAGGTCGGCGGGACGCGGCAGATCCCCGATCCCGAATACGCGCGCCGCCCGATGACGGCCGATCCCGCACGCTGGGTTCCGGCGCGCACCACCGGGTTCCATTCGACCGAGGCCAAGACCTTCCTCGGCCTCACCATCCCGGCCGGGACGGGGGCGGCCGAATCCCTCCGGCTCGCGCTCGACCACCTGTTCAACCACCCCAACGTGGGCCCCTTCTTCGCCCGCCAGATGATCCAGCGGCTGGTGACGAGCAACCCCTCGCCCGCCTATGTCGGACGCGTCGCGGCGGTCTTTGCCAACAACGGACAGGGACGGCGCGGCGACTTGGCAGCGGTGTTCAAGGCGATCCTGACCGATAACGAGGCGCTCGATCCGGCGGGCGTCACCAACCCCAATTTCGGCAAGCTGCGCGAACCGGTCCTGCGCTTCGTGCAGTTCGCACGCACCTTCGGCGCACGCTCGAACAGCGGCAACTGGCAGATCGGCGACCTCAGCGATGCCGCCACCGCGCTGGGGCAGAGCCCGCTGCGCAGCCCTTCCGTCTTCAACTTCTTCCGCCCGGGCTATTTCCCCACCAACACCGAGATCGCCAACCGCGGCCTTCTGGCGCCCGAGTTCCAGCTGGTGAACGAGACCTCGGTGGCGGGCTATGTCAATTTCATCGAGCGCGCGCTCACCGGAGGGCGCGCGCCGGTCGCCGACCTGGCGCTCGATTTCGCCGCCGAGGTCGGGATCGCACAGGATGCTGGCGCGCTGCTCGACCGGCTCGATCTGCTGCTGACCGGCCGGCAGCTGAGCAGCGGGGTGCGCGACACGATCCGCACGGCGATGGAGGACGTCCCCCTGACCGCCACCTCGACCAATGCCGAGCGGCTGCGGCGGGTGCAGATCGGGGTCGCCCTGATCCTCGCATCGACCGACTACCTGATCCAGAAATAGGGGGCTGAGGGGCGCGGATATGTTTATCGGCAAGAGCATGGAGATCGAGCGGCGGGCGTTCCTGAAGCGCAGCGGGCAGCTGGCGATGATGGGCGGCGCGGCCTCCTATGCGCTCGACCTCGCAGGTCTCGCCGAGGCGGCGGCCTTCAGCAATGCGGGCGGCTACAAGGCGCTGGTATGCGTGTTCCTCTATGGCGGGAACGATCACGGCAACACGCTGATCCCCTTCGATGCGGCCAATTACGCGCGCTATGCCGCGATCCGCGGCACCGCCGGATCGGAGGACGCCTCGGGCATCGCGCTTGCCCGCAGCGCACTGGCGAACACCGTGCTCGCCACCCCTTCCGACCAGCGGCTGACCGACGACATCACCTTCGCGCTCGCCCCCACCATGCCGCGGCTGAAAGCCCTGTTCGATGCCGGCGCCATGGCCCCGCTGCTCAATGTCGGCCCGCTCCTCGCGCCGCTTACCCGCGCGCAATACGACAATGGCAGCGTGCCGCGCCCGGCCAAGCTGTTCTCGCACAACGACCAGCAATCGACCTGGCAAAGCTCGCAGCCCGAAGGCTCGACCACCGGCTGGGGCGGGCGCATGGGCGACCTTGCGCTCAGCTCGAACACCAATGCGATGTTCACCGCGATCAATGCCACGGGCAACGCGGTGTTCCTGAGCGGGCGGACGGCGGTGCCCTACCAGGTCTCCCCGGCAGGGGCGACGCTCTACAACCCGCTCCAGACCGGGCGGCTGTTCAATTCCGCCGCCGCCTCGCAGGCGCTCTCGACCTTGCTGCGGAGCGGTTCGGGCAACGTCATGGCCGCCGATTACGCGCGCTTCAACGACCGCTCGATCCAGTTCGGCGGCTTCGTCAACAACGCACTGCAGGGCGCCACGCTGAACACCGCCTTCCCCGCAGGCAACCGCCTCGCCGACCAGATGCGCGTGGTCGCCCGGCTGATCGCGGCGCGCGGACAGCTGGGCGTGACCCGGCAGGTCTTTCTCGTCTCGCTGGGCGGCTTCGACAACCATGACGGGCTGATCGGCACGCATGACGCCCTGCTCGGGCAGGTCGATGCCGCGATCGACGCCTTCTACCGGGCGACGGTGGAGCTGGGGGTGGCGGACAACGTCACGACCTTCACCGCCTCCGATTTCGGGCGCACCCTGTCCTCGAACGGCGACGGGTCCGACCACGGCTGGGGCGCGCACCACTTCATCGTCGGGGGCAGCGTGCGCGGCGGGCGGTTCTACGGGCGGGCGCCGCAGATCTCGGTCACCAGCCCCGATCAGGTCGGCCAAGGGCGCCTGCTGCCGACCACGTCGGTCGACGAGCTTTCCTCCACCCTCGGTCTGTGGTTCGGCGTTGCGCCGTCCGAATTGCCGTCGGTCGCGCCGAACATCGGCCGCTTCGCCTCGCCCGATCTCGGCTTCATGAAGCCCGCGCAGGCCGCTGCCGCCGCCGCGCGATAGGGGCCTGTCCGGCCTGCGGCACGAGCAGCGCGCCGCCTGTCGCAGGCCTTGCATTGCGGCCCTTGCGAATTTTCCTACTGCCGGGGGCCGCGCTATGGGGCGGGACGGTTCTTTCGCATCGTCCGCCCCATCCGCAAACGCGCCTTTGGCGGATAAAACGCAAAACACAGCGTCAACTTCGGTTTTGGCCTGCATTCCACTGAACTTGCACCTAAATTCCTGTAGGAATGCGAAGTTTACACTGTCAACTTTGTAAACTTCGCCCGGGGTCAGCCGAGCTGCCCTGCCAGCTGTCCGGGCTGGAGGAGGGGACGATATGGAGCTGACAGGCCGTTTGTGACGCCTCGCGGCGCCGGCTCCCGTCTGCTCGGCAGGATCGCGACCGAATCCGCAGGCTGCGGGACGATCAGGCGGTGTCCCCGAACCTCTCTAGCTCCTCGAGGTCCTCGTAATCGGTCAGGAGCAGTGCGACGGGCCTGAATCGCTCGAAATGGATCATCACGGCGGTGACCAGAACGGTAAGTGGCACTGCGAGCAGCGCTCCGGCAACACCCCAGAGGAGCGTCCAGAAGACCAGTGCCAGCAGCACCGCCAGCGGCGAGATGGCGAGCCTGCGCCCCATGATCCTGGGATCGACGAAGTTGCCGATCACCTGTTCGATCACCAGCAACCCGGCGCCGACCATCAGCGCGGTGGCGGGGTCGCGGGTGACGAAAACATAGATTGTCGGCAGGGTTCCGGAGATGAGCGAACCCACCGTGGGGATGAAGCTCAGGAGGACCGTGAGCAGGCCCCAGAGCAGGACGTAATCCACCCCGGACACCATCAGGAACCCGGCGTAGAGAAGCCCGCTCAGCACGCCCAGCAGCAGGCGGGTGATGAAGTAGGCGCGGAACTTGGCGCCCACCGAACGTCCGATATCGCGCCACACCTGCGCATCGCGCCGCCGGTCCGAGATCGAGCGGAGTTTCGCATGGAAGCTGGGCGCCTCCGTCAGCATCAGCAGCATCAGGAAAAGGATGAGGACGATGCCGCCGAGGGTGCTCGCTGTAAGGTTGAGAAGCGTCAAGGCGCTCGAAGCCAGTTGGCTGCCGATCGCCAGTCCCTCCTCCCTCGCGCCGCCGGCGCCGGCACCGAAAGGGCCGGGCAAGGCAAGCGGCAGGTTCTCGAGCCGTGCGCCGAGTTGCGGGCCGATGTCACGGGCCAGACGGTAAACGCTGCGCGCGGCGAACCCCACTCCGGCGAAGAAGGCGATGAGGATCGCAAGGACAAGGAGAGATCCCGCCATGGGCCCGAGCCAGCGCATCGGTCGCGGCACCCGGTCGCGGATCGCGGCAACCAGCGGCCATACGCCGAGGGCCAGCAGCAGCGCCGTCACGGCCGGCATCAGGACAGGATAGGCCTCGCGCAACAGCCAGAACAGGGCTGCCGCCGCGATCACCAGCAGCAGACGGCTGCGAAGCGAGGACGCTTTGGCAGCTTGGCGCAGGTCGTCTCCGGGCGCACCGCTTTGCATGGCAAGCCTTAGGCATCCGCAAGCCGGAATGTTCCGCCGCTCCACCCGAATCCTCGCCGGAGAACGGCGAAAGCATGGCGCCTTTTTCGACTCGCTGCCGACGATGGTATCATATCCCCCCGGATCGGTGTCGCTATCACCGCCTCAGGCCGATGCCAGCCACGGCGGCAAGTAGATCGCGATGAGGACGATCGCTCCCGCCGCGCCGGCAAACCGGCACCACAGTCGCAGGATCGTCAGGCCGCTCGCCCTTTCGCGTGAGATAAACCCCGCCCGGCCTTGCGCGGCGACGAACAGCGCGCCGATGGCAACGAGCGCGGCATGGAGCGCGGCGAACAGCGACAGCGCCAGCACGCAGGCAGCATAGGCATGGCTGCCGGGCGGCGGTGCAAGCCAGAGAGCAATCAGCGCGAACCCCGCTGTTGCTGCCGCGCCCCCACACGCGGTGACGATCAAGGCGCCCAGACACAGCCGCCCGCGCTCCGCACGGTTGGCGTGCACTACCACTTCTGCCCCGGCCGATGCCGCCAGCCCCGCAAGGATCAGTCCTGCCACGGCAAGATCAGGAGCGACCAGCACAGGCGGCCGAACCGGCGCGACCGCCAGCAGGTAGACATAGCCGAACAATAGCGAGGCCAGCAGCATCGCATCGAAGACCAGCGTGAAGACCATGCCCCACCATCCCGGTCCCCGATCGGCGGCATGGTGCGGCAGCAGCCACTGCCCGTTGCCGACGTCGAGCGGCGCCGGATCATCGCGCACTCCTGTCAGCCACAGCCACCGCAACACGGCAGCAAGTAATGCCAGAGCACCCGCCACCGCCCCCGAATAGAAGCCAAACAGGAAACACGACGCCGCCCCGACCAGCGCGAGTGCGGCGACCAGCGGCACGAGGCTTGGCGCGGGGAGGATAATGATGTGCTCGGGCTCACCGGTCAGCGCAGCCACCGCCAGCGTCTCGCGACGCCCGGGCGCTGTCGGTTCGGCAAGATAACCCTGCCCGGCGGCGAGGTGCGCGGGCAGATCGGGGTCAGCCGCCAGCGGATCGCGCCCTCTTACTTCCGGCAAGCTGGCAAAATTGTAAGACGTTACCGGCGTCGCCATCGCCCACTCGAGCGTCCCCGCCTTCCAGGGGTTGCGCTGCACATGGGGGGCGAACCGCCATTGCACCATCATGTCGATCAGGATCAGCGCAAAGCCGATCGCGAGAACGAAGCTGCCGATCGAGGAGACGAGGTTGGGCACCTCCCACCCCAGCCCCGCCGCGTAGGTGTATACCCGGCGCGGCATCCCGAACAGGCCGGTCCAGTGCATCACGAAGAAGGTCAGGTTGAACCCGGCAAACACCGTCCAGAACGCGAGCTTGCCCAGACCTTGGTCGGAACGCCGTCCGGTGAATTGCGGCGTCCAGTAATACAGCCCCGCGATCACCGGAAACACGAACCCGCCGACCAGCACGTAATGCAGATGCGCGACCACGAAATGCGTGTCGTGCACCTGCCAGTCGAACGGCACGACGGCGACCATCACGCCCGTCAGCCCGCCGCTGACGAACACGAACAGGAACCCGAACAGCCACAGCATCGGCAGGCTCATGACCGGGCGGCCCTTCAGCAGCGTCGTGAGCCAGGCGAAGACCTGCACGGCGGTGGGGATCACCACCAGCAGGCTCGCCGCCGAGAACACCGCGAGGCTGAGATGCGGGATGCCGGTGGTGAACATGTGATGCGCCCACAGGCCGAAGCTGAGCAGTGCTTGCGCGATCAGCGCGGCGACGATCCATGTGTAGCCCGCCATCGGCCGCCCGCAGAACACTGGCAGGATGGTCGAGACTATCCCGGCGGCGGGCAGGAAGATGATGTAGACCTCCGGGTGGCCGAACAGCCAGAACAGGTGCTGCCACAGCAAGGGGTCGCCGCCGCGCGCGGGGTCGAAGAACGGCAGGCCGAAGGCGCGCTCCATCTCGAGCAGGATGGAACCCAGGATCAGCGGCGGAAACCCCGCCAGCATCATCGCTGCTGTCACCCACAAATACCACGCCAGCAGCGGCATCCGCATCAGCCCCATGCCGGGCGCGCGGACCTTGAGCACGGTCACCATGATCTCGACCGCGGCGCACACCGCCGACACCTCGACGACGGTAATCCCCACCAGCCAGATGTCGGCATTGATGCCGGGGGAATAGGGCTTGGAGGACAGCGGCGTGTACATGAACCAGCCGCTATCGGGCGCCACGCCCGCCACCAGCGCGCCCAGCAGGATCATCCCGCCAAACAGGTAACACCAGTATCCGAAGGCGCTGAGCCGCGGGAAGGCAAGATCGCGCGCACCCAGCAGCTTTGGCAGCATATAGAGGGCAAAGCCTTCGATCAGCGGGATTGCGAACAGGAACATCATCACCGTGCCGTGCATGGTGAAGACCTGCGCATAGACCTCGGAATCCAGGAACTGCGTGTCGGGCCCGGCGAGTTGCGCCCGGATCAGCATGGCGAGCACGCCGCCCACCAGGAAGAAGGCAATCGCTGTCAGCATGAATCGGGTGCCGACCACCGTGTGATTGGTCGCTGCCAGAAAGCCCCACCTGCCCGTCGGGGGAGAATAGAGAGGCTGCAACTCATGATGCAGTTCGAGCGCGCGGTTGTGCTGCGGCGTGTCCGTCATTCGAGGCCCACCGCTTCGCGTACAGTGTTCGCCCAGTCCGCGATTACACCGCTCGCCGGCGCGGGGCGCTGGTCCAGAACCGGTAGCGGTCCTGTGGCAGGATCATCGGCAATAACGGCGAGCGCGGCAGGGTAGTCGGCGGGCGCATGGGCGCGGACCTGAAACTGCATATGGGCATGGCCCGGCCCGCAGTATTCCGAGCACTGTCCGTAATAGACCCCCGGCCTGTCCGCGCGCAGGCGCAGGCGGTTGGTCTTGCCCGGCACCGCGTCCATCTTGCCGCCCAGCCGCGGCACCCAGAAGGAATGAATAACGTCCCCGCTGGTGACCGCGACGGTGAATTCGCGGCCCGCCGGGACGTGCAGCACGCCGGTCGACTGGGCGCCTCCCGGATAGGCGAAGCGCCAGCGCCATTGCTCGGCATGAACATGGATGAGGGCGCTCTCGTCATCCTCGCTCCGAGCCAGCAGTCGCTCGCCGCGCAGGAAGGCAAAGCCCATCAGCGCGGTGAGAACAACGCCCGGGAACACCAGCCCCCAGCCCACCAGCACCCGGCGGGTGGAGAAGTTGCGCGTCCGGCCACTTGTGGCGACCGCGTAGATCGCGGTGCCCACCACGCCGCCGAGGATAATCGCCGCGCTCCACAGCATGATCTGCCACAGGGTTTCGACCTGCGCGGCTGCAGGGCCTGCGGGGTGGAGCGCCGACAGCTCGCCCGAACAGGCGGCAAGGGCGACAAGCGGGGGGAACATCGCGGCAGAGCGCACCGCAGGAATGCAACATGTGGGCCTGTGCGGGGTAACACGTGCATGGCCCTTCTCGATGAAGCCCAGAACCTCGGCGTCTCCTCGCGCATCGCACTGGCCGGGCATCCGGTTCACGCCATGCTCGTGACCTTTCCCATCGCGCTGATCGTCGCCACGCTGGGCGCGGACATCTTCTGGTTGCTGCTGGCCGATCCCTTCTTTGCACGGGTTGGCCTCTGGACCAGCGGCTGGGGGTTTTTCATGGGGATGCTTGCGGCGCTGGCCGGTACGGTCGAACTGTTGGCTGGCCCCGGCATTCGGCGGAATCCCGCCAGCTGGAGCCACGCGGTCGCTGCCATGTCGCTGCTTGCGGTGATCGGGGCGAACTGGGGCTGGCGGCTGCTTCATGACGAGACCGTGATCCTGCCGTGGGGGCTGCTGCTGTCGGCAGGGGGCCTCGTGCTGGTCGGGATCGCAGGCTGGCAGGGCGGTCGGCTGGTGTTCGAACATGGCGTCGGGATCATTGTCGATGATGGATCGGAGGAAGAGCCGCAGCCGGAGCTTCCGCGCCTGACATGACGCCCGGCTGGCGCAGCCAGCGCGGCAGCGCGTCGGCAACCAGCACCGGTTTCGCCAGCACCAGATAAAGCACCGCCGCCGCCGCAGCGATGATCGCGGCGACCATGATCCTGATCCGCAGTGTCGGCGCCTGCGCGCCCTCGTTGGCGAGGTGGGTGAGGACATAGGCATATTGCACATGCACGATCACCAGCACGGTCACCGCAGCCAGTTTGGCGAACATCCACGGGTGCAGTGCATCGCTGACGAACAACAGCGCGGTCCCCGCTGCGATCGCGACAAAGGCGGCCGGCGAGACCACGCCCATATAGGCAAAGCGGCTCGCCATGCGGACGCGGGCGAAATCCTGCGCGTCGCGCACCGCCGCGTGTCCCGCCAGCAGCGCGGCAAGATAGAGCAACCCGGCGATCCAGATGGCGATCCCGGTAATGTGGACGAATTTCAGCCACAGCATCGCCTAGCCCGCAAGCTCGATGCGCGCCTGCCGCGCCACCCGCGCGAGCGGGGGCCATGCCGCTGCAACCGTCAAGGGCAGGCTGCCGACCCACATCAACAGACCGGCCATCTGCTGATCGGCCAGCACGCCGATCCCGTAACGCGCGGTGGTCAGGTAATGCGGGGCATAGAGCGCGCCCGGCGCGAAAGTCAGCACCGCGCCCAGCATCCCCATCTGCATAACCATCGCCGCGATCACGAAGAACACGGTCGTCGGCGATTGATCGTCCTGCCCCAGCGCTCGCCACAGCAGAACAGCGGAAGCGAGCAGCGCGATCTGACCGGCCCAATAGGCGGCATCGTTCGACAGGGCGAGTTCATAGGCGGCGGGCAGGTGCCACAACCAGAACACGCCGAGATGGCATAGGAGCGCAGGCACCAGCGGCACCCGCCCGATCTTCAACGCTCCCGCCAGTAGCGGCGCAGCACCGAACACGATCACCAGATGATGCACCGTTCGCGCCGACAACAGTCCCGCGCTCAGTGCACACAGGGGCGAGACATAGGCCAGTGCCAGCAGGCCGAGCGCAAGCTGCACGCCCGCGCCTTGCCGCCAAAGCGCCCAGCCGGACAGGGCCAGGGCAACCAGCACCATAGGATCAAGGTTCCAGGCCGCCCAGATACCCTCCGGCGGCGGCGCCGGGCCGCAATAGGGAATGGCCGGCTTCACTGCCCCGCGCCAGCCGGATCAGCGCCGCTTGAGCGCCAGCCCGGCCGCGCCTGCGGCCAGCGCAACGCCCGCAAGTGCAGTAAGCGGATTGCTCCTTACGGTCGTATAGAGGCTCGTCTGGCGCATCGACTGTTCGCCGTAAACCTCGCCGCGCCCGCCACCTGTATCGAACCCACCGTCCTGCGGGCGCTTGGGTCGATCCTTGTCGAGCGCGGTCTTGAAAAAGGCAGCCGCGAAGACCTGGTCGGACAGGTTGGGAAACAACGTGGCAAACAGCGTCATCGCCCGGCCTGCTCCGCCGATGATCATGTCGCGGGTCGGATGTTCGGCCGCGCGGCAGATTGCCTTGGCAACGATGTCGGGCGAATATACGGGTGGCGGCACCTTCGAACGGCCGTCCATTTCATTGAGCGCATGTTCGCCAAACGGCGTGTTGATCCCCGAAGGCTGAATGAGGGTCACCGAGACTGGCGCCTTCTCGTGAATGAGTTCGAGCCGCAGGGAATCGATGTAGCCCTTCACCGCGAACTTGCTTGCCGTGTAGGACGACAGCACCGGCGCGGGCATCTGCGACGAGATCGAGCCGGTGGTAATCAGCGCGCCGCCGCGTTGCTTCAGATGCGGCAGGGCTTCGGTCGCGCAGTGAACCACGCCCCAGTAATTGGTGTCGAACAGCTGGCGATGGTCTTCATCGGACAGTTCCTCGAGCTTGGCGTAAACGCCAACCCCGGCATTGCTGACCCAGGTATCGAAGCCGCCGTGGCGTTCGATCACGGTCCGCACTGCAGCTTTTACGTCGTCACGGTTGCCGACATCGGCGCTGATCGTATCGCACTTGCCGCCTTCGCTGCGGATCTGCTCGGCTGCCTGATCGAGGCCCTCTTCGCTCCGGGCGATGATCACGACGTTCGCACCGCGCATCGCCGCCATGCGGGCGGTGGCGAGGCCGATCCCTGAAGAGCCGCCGGTGATGACGATGGTCTGCTGGTCGAGGGGCTTCAGGTTCATTGGTCTGCTCCGTCAGATTGAGGGTTGATCGTGCCGACGGTGCCCGATTGTGCGCCCTCGCCGACTTAACTGGGCTACTGTCCGGGCTGAGCCGTGCCGGAGCCGCTACGGGTGCCGTCAGCGCTTTCGGGTTTCACGCTCAAGGGTTCCAGCCGCCACAATGCGCCGGGGCCGGGCTCCTTGGTGTTGGTGAGCACCCAGATCGCCCCGTCCGGCCCTTGTTCGATTTCGCGGATGCGGGTGTTCAACGGGATGAACTCGGTCCCGGCTACTTCGCCGCCTTCGATATCCACCCGCTCGATCCCGCCCGCCGATAGCGCGCCGAACAGGATGTCGCCGCGCCAATCGGGGAACAGGTCGCCGGTGTAGACGATCATCCCCGATGGTGATCGCACCGGGCTCCAATAATGCTCGGCGCCCTTGAACTGCGGATACTGCTCGGGATCGGGGATATCGGTACCGTCGTAATTGATGCCCTTGCTGACCACCGGCCAGCCGTAGTTGGCGCCGCGTTCCACCCGGTTGAGCTCATCCCCGCCGAGCGGCCCCATCTCCGCCACCCACAGCGCGCCGTTTGCAGGGTCGATGGCGGCGGCTTCGATATTGCGATGGCCCCATGTCCAGATCGCCGGATCACGTCCTTCCTGCCCCACGAAAGGATTGTCCTCGGGGATAGAGCCGTCGTCGTTCAGCCGCACGACAGTGCCAAGCGTGTTGGACGGATCCTGCGCGGGCGCAAACTGGAAGCGTTCCCCCAGCGCCAGAAACAGCGCGCCATCCTGCGCGAACACGATGCGGTTGCCGAAATGCTTTGCGCCAGAGACCTTGGGCTGCCGCCAGATCACCTCGAAGCCTTCGATACCGCCCTCCGCCAGCCGCCCTCGG
Organism: Porphyrobacter sp. CACIAM 03H1; assembly: GCF_002215495.1. NCBI lineage: Bacteria > Pseudomonadati > Pseudomonadota > Alphaproteobacteria > Sphingomonadales > Erythrobacteraceae > Porphyrobacter > Porphyrobacter sp. CACIAM 03H1. The sequence continues at coordinate 1,129,545 of NZ_CP021378.1, read as the reverse complement.
CCCAGCGCCGTTCCGGCAACTCCGCCCTCGCCCGGCTCAGCAAAGGTGAGATATACCATCCGGTTGTCGGCGAACTGCGGGTGCAACGCCACGTCCATCAGCCCGCCCTGATCCTCGGCGAATACCTCGGGGGTGCCCGCAAGCGGCGCGGATACGGTGCCATCGGCCGCGACGATCACCAGATTGCCGGGCTTTTCGGTCACCAGCATCCGGCCATCGGGCAGGACTGCAAGCGCCCATGGCGAATTCAGGTCCTCGGCCACCTTGCGCACCGAGACGACGGCATCTTCGGTCGCCACCGAATCCACCTCATCGGCTGGCTGGGCCTGAGCAGAACAAGCAAGGCCGGCGAGGACAAGTGGGCTGGCAGCGAGGGCCTTGCCGGAAAGTCGTGCGATCATGTGCAGCTCCTGTCAGCGTATGCGTGCGCGCTGTCGAAAATGCCCCCTCGTGCTTTAGTTGATCGAGCGGCGCAGGGTTCCGTTCGTCTCCGGAGCCTGTCCTTGCATGGCCACGATTGGCCGCAGGTCATCCGAGCAGCGATGCCCCTGCGAAAACGATCGCGGCAAGACTGATGGCGAGGGCGGCGATCATCAGCAGGCCATCGCGCACCAACATGGCCAGCCCGAACGCCGCGATCGCCAACATCGGCCCGGTGCTGGCGAAGGGCACGAATTCAAGTGGTGGAACGGTGAGGCACAGCGCCACGACAATCGCCGCCGCGATGCGCGGCAATGGCTGCCGGACGAACCGCGTCAACCTGCCGTGAAACCAACGGTCCAGCCGCACTGCGAAGGGGTTGAGCTTGTCCGCCGCCTTGTGCAGCTTGTCGGCCGCAACGGCGCGTTGCTGGATGAACTGCGGCAGCCAGAGGTGGTCCTTGTCGAGCAGCAATTGCACTGCGGCCACTGCAATGATCAGCGCCAGAAAGGTTGGCAGTCCGGGAATGCCACCGATGGGGGTAATCTCGATCAGCGCCGGGATCAGCAGCGCCGGGCCATAGGAACGGTCGCCGATCGCATCGAGCACATCGCCGATGCTGACCCTGTCGTGCCGGTCTGCCGTTCGGCGCAAGATGTTCAGGATGTCGCAGACCGAATGGACCGTGTCCGGGTCAAAGCGGGATATGTCAGCGTTCACGGCGGTCTCTAACGGATAATCCGGTCGAGCGTGCCGTAGCGTTCCCTGATCTGTCCGCGGGGCAAGGCCAGCATCGCAATCGCCAGCCCGCCGAAAATACTCACCCCGATGTGCAGCCCGTCGCCATCGAAGAGGAACGGAGCGGCGGCCAGCGCCAGCCCCAGCGGCACCAGCACGAACCTCGCCGCGCGGCAGACTTCCGCCGCGGCCACCGCCAGCACCGCCAGCACCAGCGCTCCGAGCAGGTGATCGGCATCCGCCATCGCCCCGCTCGCATCCATGGTGAGACGGGTGAACAGGAAGGACAGGCCGATGGCGCCTGCCACCAGCAGGTTCCACGGCAGGTTCACCCCGCCGGTCCACATGTCCTTGATTACTGCGCCCGGACTGCGATCGAATTCATGTTCGACCGGGGTCAGCCTATCGCCCTGGTCCTCGTCGGCATCTCCGAAAAGCAGAACGCGCAGGAGGCTCTTCCCCGCCTTCATCCGGCGGCTCAGAAAGCTGATGCTCGCCGCCAGTTCGTCGACAGAATAGGGGATCTGCACTAGCATCGCCGCCGCACCGATCAGCGCCAGCGTGCTCCAGGTGCCGATCACGATCGGCTGGATGATGATGAAACCGATCGAGACGATGCCAAGTGGCACGATGAGCAGCCCGAACGCCAGCACCAGCCACGGCATCGTCCGCCACCGCGCCCGGCCGCCGACGATGCCGGTTAGAATCTCGATCATGTAGACCAAGGCACCCACAGCCGCATCGGGCACGGGCCAGGCTTCCGAGACGCTGGAGGTGATGATCTCCTCGGTCCCGTTGCGCGCATCGGCGGGGCTGCCGGCAAAGAACGGCTCCCACACACTGTCGATGTGGTCCATCTGGTAGGCGGCGAGATAGCGCGAGAAGAGCAAACCGACGACCGCCAGTGCAATCACCGGCAGGCGCTGCGTCCAGGCCGAGGGGTTGAAGGTCCACCCCGGCGGCATTTCGGGCGAGCGGCGGCGCGCGACGATCGAGGGCCCGATCTCGGGCGGCGCACACACCGCCATGCCGAAGATCAGCCCACCCACCAGCGTGTCGGACAGGTAGGCCGCAGCGTTGGGGGTCACGAACAGCACCGGCAGCGCCATCACCAGCAGCCCGATCCCCGCCGAAGCCCAACGCGCCGCGCCCAGCCGCCAGCTGAGCGACGCCATCGCCGTGACCAGCAGCGCCGCGCCAAGAACCACCTCGCCCGCAGCATAAAGCCGGTTGTCGATCCCGATCAGCGGCGGCTGTGTCATCAGCCACAAGGCGAGACCGATATTGACGAAGTGGGTCCAACGCGTCGCCCGGTGCTGGCGGATGCGCTCAGCCTCGACTTCGCGACGCAGCGCGTCAGGATCAGCCGCGCCGGCCTGAGTCATCTCGCCCAGCCAGACCGGCGGCGTGATCCCGTTGCGCTTGTACCACCCCGCCGGATCGCGCTTCAGACTGGCGATCATGGCGGCGAGTCCGGTTTCGATCCTGCGTTCCGGTTGCCAGTCCAGCCAATGCCGCGCGCGGGTGATGTCGAGCGCGTAGTGATCGTCCGCCATCCCGATCATGAAGGGCTGGATGAACGGCGCTTCGCCCTGATCGATGGCGTCGGGGATCAGCGGCTCGGCGGCATCCTGTGCGGCGGCGCCCAGCCTGGCGAGCGGGGGGGGCAGGCGGATCGTCGCCCAGCGCTCGGCCCCGTGGATCAATTCGCCGATCCGGTCCTGCAAGGCCTGATAGCCGGGAGCGTCCGGCTCGCCGATCAGGATTTGCGCATCGGTCGGCAAGCTCGCGCGGCGCCGGACGGTGCGGCGCACGGCGTCGATCATGTCCTCGCGGTGCAGCATCGCCTGCCCGACATCGCGCGGCCCGGCGTAGAAGTGCGACTGGAAGTCGCGCTCGTAGATCCGGGCGATCTGGTGCGCGAGGGTCGGCACCGCGCTGTGCTCGTCATAGACCCCGGCAAGGCGCAGAATCGCGAAAGGCATCCGCGCCTCGCTACGGATCAGATCCTCGACCCTTTTCTTCGACCGCGGATATTCCCATTGCGGATCGAAGGGCGTGTCCTCGTCGATCCGCTCGCCCGGCTCGGCGGGCGCGTGGACCAGCATCGTGCTGGCATAGATGAACCGTTCGACCGCGAAGCCCTCCAGCGCGCAGAGCAGGTTGCGCGTGCCTTCGACATTGACCGCTTCGTAACGCGGGTCGGGCTCGCCCGAAAAATCGAAGAAGGCGACGAGGTGGATGACGGCGGCGATGTCACCCCCATGCTCGCGCCTGACCAGGCCGAGGGCCTCCTCGACCGATCGCCGGGAGGTCACGTCGATCGGGACGACGACCTGCCCGCCCTCCCGCTTCCCGGTCTGGTCAAGTCCGACAACCCTGAAATCATCAGCCAGTGCACGGGCAAGCGACTGACCAAGATTCCCGCTCGCTCCGGTGATCAGGATGAGCGGCTTGGTAGCCTGTCCCTTGTCAGCCAATGGTCTGCTCCCGCTCCGGCTCCGGCTTCGGTCACTTCCGAAAGTTGCAAGGGCGATCTCGACCCGCACTCTCCTGCATTAGGATTGGCGCCAAGATCGGCTCTCGTATCCGAGCAGAAACCGCCATTCGGCGAGCGCTCTTACTATCGCACTGATTTAATGAGCCTATTTCGAAGGCATCTGCTCCGATGTGTCGCGTGGGCTGCATAAGTTCCCAACCTGCGGGCGGGATTTGCAACCCTTGTCGCGTGATCGATCAGGCCAGCGCCGATCAGGCGCAAGAGTTGTCGGGGAGCGGATCAGGGGACCGGGCCTTCGCCGGAAAATATATCCAGATTTTCCAGAGGCCGGTGGCGGAGCAGGAGGGATTCGAACCCTCGATACGGTTTTGCCGTATACACACTTTCCAGGCGTGCGCCTTCGACCACTCGGCCACTGCTCCGCTGCGCATTTTTGTTGCGCTACCGCTTCGCTGCTTCAGCGCAGCTTCCGGCAAGAGCGGCGCACTAGCGGCGAAAGACGGGCTCTGCAAGGCGGAGCGGTTTGGCGGGGTGCGCTAATCGTGGTAAAGGAGTCGCACGGGCATAGCGCTGCGCGGATCCGGCATTCCCTGCGAACGCTGCCCTCGAAAGCCCCTTTCCGCCAGCTTGAGCGCGCGGAAGGGGGTTTTTGCTTTGGGCCCGCTTGTGGCACACCCTTCCTCATGAGAACCGCACTCCTTGCCGCCGCGACGGCGCTCGCCCTTTCGTTCCCCCTCGCCGCGCAGGAGGAGCCGAAGGGAGCGCCCGCGCCGGCCGAGATCGTCGCCGCCGCGCCCAAGGCGGACTGGGTGGCGATCCCGGCGGAGGATCTGCTGGTGATGACACTCGCGCCCGATGCCGAGGGCAACCCGCGCACCGTGGTGATCCAGCTGATGCCCGCTCCCTTCAGCCAGGGCTGGGTCCACAACATCCGCCTTTTCGCACGCTCCGGGTGGTACGACGGCATCTCGGTCAACCGGGTGCAGGACAATTACGTCACCCAGTGGGGCGATCCCAATTACGACAACCCCGAGGCGACGGGGAAACCGAAGCCGCTGCCCGAGGGGCTGAAGGTGATGACCGAGGCGGAGTATGTCGTTGATTATCTTGCCTCAATTGAGAGTGGAATCGATATCCCCTTCGACGAGGAAGACCCGTTCTTTGAAACCACATGCGTCAGTGGCGGCTACTTTGGGCAGGATGGGAAATTTGTAGAACTCGAGAAATCCTGCTCTGAGGTTGAGAAGTGGCCGCCTGCCAGCTCTTTCGGATGGGGATTTCCTATAGCACATAATGCCCGGCGAGCTTGGCCCGTCCACTGCTACGGCATGGTCGGCGTCGGGCGGAATTATTCGCCCGACACGGGCTCCGGCGCGGAGCTCTATACGGTGATCGGCCATGCGCCGCGCCATCTCGACCGCAACATCGCCCTCGTCGGCCGGGTGATCGAGGGGATGGAGCACCTCTCCTCCCTTCCCCGCGGCAAGGGCGCGCTGGGGTTCTACACCGCCGAGGAAGCGGGCAAGCGCACGCCGATCACATCGGTACGAGTCGCCAACGACCTGCCGGTGAACGAACAACCACGCTTCGAATACCTCTCGACCGAAAGCGCCACCTTCGCGACCTACGCCGAGGCCATCGCCAACCGCCGCGATCCCTTCTTTATCACACCCGCCGGCGGCGCGGACATCTGCAACATCCGCGTGCCGGTGCGGCGGGTGCCCTAGGGCGGCGGGGCAGCCGCGCAGCATTCTTGCGAAGTTTACAAAGTTGACATTGTAAACTTCGCAATCCCACAGGATTTTCTTCGGCATCTCATGCACTTGTGCCGAAAAACCGAAGTTGACACTGTGCGGAGCGTTTTTTGGCCCGCCTGCGGCCCGAAGCAGTGACAGGACGATGCGAAAAAGCCGTCCGCCGCCCTATCGCACCGAGGCGCAGTAGGAAACGGGTGACGGGCAGCACGAACATCCGCACCATCGACCCACCGGTACGGCTGGCCAAGGGGCTGCCGGGGGGACGGTGGCGCATCGGTGCTGGGTCGGTATGGTCCGCGCCTCGACTGATCGTCATTGCGAGGAGCCGAAGGCGACGCGGCAATCCATCAACGGACCGCCGCGCCGGGTGCGATGCCGATCCATGGATTGCTTCGCTTCGCTCGCAATGACGCGATGGCGCTACACCCGCTGCATCAGTTCGATGCGGTTGCCGAAGGGGTCTTCGGTGAAGAAACGGGCATAGCCCTCCACCGGCTTGTCCTCGCGGATCGGGCAGCCCGCTCCGGCGAGCCGCGCCCGCAGGTCCGCAAGATTGTCGACCAGAAAGGCGGGGTGCGCCTTGGTCGCGGGGCGGAAATCGGGATCGATGCCGATATGCAGCGCCGCGCCGCCGCCGGTGAACCAGCAGCCGGCGGGCGAGAGATTGGCAGGCTTGGGCACCTCCACCATCCCGAGCAGCCCGGCGAAGAAGGCCCGTGCCCGGTCCTCGCCGCCTGCCGGAATGGCAAGCTGCACGTGATCGAGCCCGATAACGCCCAAGCTACTGCCGCTCCGCCTGCGCCACGGCGTCGCTCGCGCGCAGGGCCGAGATGATGCGGTTGAGGTGCGCGGCATCCTCGACCTCGACCTCGACATCGTAGGTGACGAAAGGATGGTCGATCTGGGCCTGCATCAGGGTGATGATGTTGGCCTTGTTCTGCGCGAAGATGCCCGCCATCTCGGCGAGCGTCCCCAGCCGGTCGTAGATCGTCACCGACAGCTGACCCGCCGCCCCGACCGAGCGGTTGCCCCAGGCAAGGTCGATCCAGTCGCTGTCGATCCCGTTCGCCAGCTCCATGCAGTCGATCGCGTGGACCAGCACCGTCTCGCCCTTGCGGCGGATGCCGACGATGCGGTCGCCGGGGACGGGGTGGCAGCAGGGCGCGAGGTCGAAGGCGACGCCCGGCGTGAGGCCCCGGATCGAGATCGCGCGTTCGCGCCGTTCCCAGTGTTCGTCCTCCTCGATCCCCGCGGTGCAGCCAGGGACCAGCGCCTCCATCACGTCGCGGTCGGCGATCTTGGCGGCGCCGATGGCGTACATCAGGTCGTCGGGCTCATCCATGCCGAGCCGTTCGACGGCGGCGCGGATCGCCTTCTTGCCGATGCGGGCGGGCACGCGCGCGGCGATCTCGTCGAACAGCTTGGAGCCGATCGCGGCGACCTCGGCGCGCTCCTTCATCCGCACCGCGCGGCGGATCGCGGCGCGGGCCTTGCCGGTCACGACGAAGGAGAGCCACGCCAGCTGCGGCGAGGCATGGGGGTTCTTGATGATCTCGACCACGTCGCCGTTGTTGAGGGGCGTGCGCAGCGGCATGTGGCGCCCGTTGATCTTCACGCCTGCCGTCTGGAGGCCGAGATTGGTGTGGACCGCGAAGGCGAAATCCACCGCGGTCGCGCCCTTGGGCAGCTGGAACAGCGCGCCCTTGGGGGTGAAGGCGAAGATGCGATCCTGGTAGATCGCCATGCGGGTGTGTTCGAGCAGCTCTTCGGCATCGTGGCTGGCATCGACGATCTCGATCAGATCGCGAAGCCAGCCCACCGCGCCGTCGGGCTTGTCGCCCTGCTTGTAGGCCCAATGCGCGGCGAGGCCGAATTCGTTGGTGCGGTGCATCTCGCGGGTGCGCACCTGCACCTCCACGCGCATCGAGTTCTCGTACATCAGCGAGGTGTGCAAGGACCGGTAGCCGTTCGACTTCGGCGTCGAGATGTAGTCCTTGAACTTGCCGGGCAGGAACTGCCAGGTGGTGTGGAGCACGCCCAGAGCACGGTAGCAGTCCTCCTCGGTCTCGGTGAGGACGCGGAAGGCCATGATGTCGGTCACCTGTTCGAAGCTGACATGGCGTTCGGCCATCTTGTGCCAGATCGAATAGGGATGCTTCTCGCGCCCGTAGACCTCGACCTTGAGGCCGGCTTCGGCGAGGCGCTGCTTGATCTTCAGCGCGATGGCATCGACCTGCCCGCCGTCCTGCGAACGCAGCTGCTCGAGGCGGTTCGTGATCGTGGCATAGGCTTCCGGCTCCAGCTCGCGGAAGGCCAGTGCCTGCATCTCGTGCATGTATTCGTACATCCCCACCCGCTCGGCGAGGGGGGCGTAGATGTCCATCGTCTCGCGGGCGATGCGCTTGCGCTTCTCGGGGTTCTTGATGAAGTGCAGCGTGCGCATGTTGTGCAGGCGGTCGGCGAGCTTGACCAGCAGCACGCGGATGTCTTCCGACATCGCCAGCAGGAACTTGCGCAGGTTCTCCGCCGCGCGCTCGTTCTCGGGCATGGCCTCGATCTTGGAGAGCTTGGTCACGCCGTCGACCAGCCGCGCCACTTCCGCCCCGAAATGGGCCTCGATGTCGTCGATGGTGGCGAGCGTGTCCTCGACCGTGTCGTGGAGCAGCGCGGTGATGATGGTGGCCTGATCGAGCTTCAGGTCGGTCATCAGCCCCGCGACCTCGACGGGGTGGGAGAAATAGGGATCGCCGCTCGCGCGCTTCTGCGAGCCGTGCTTCTGCACGGTGTAGACATAGGCACGGTTGAGCATCGCCTCGTCGGCGGAGGGATCGTAATCGAGGACCTTCTCGACGAGTTCGTACTGGCGGAGCATCACGGACGAATATGTGCGCGGGCGCGCTTTGCCGCAAGTGCGAAGAAAGCCGCAGGCTCCCCGGTCAGCTCCACGTCGCCCTTGGCGGCAGGCTCATCAGGATCGCGTCGATGTTGCCGCCGGTCTTGAGGCCGAAGATCGTGCCGCGGTCGTAGACCAGGTTGAACTCGGCATAGCGGCCCCGGTATTCGAGCTGGCGCGCCTCGTCCTCGGGGGTGAAGGCGCTGCCCATGCGCTTTCTCACCAGCGCGGGGAAGATGCTCAGGAACGCCGTGCCGACATCCTGCGTGAAGGCGAAGTTGCGATCGAAGGCGGCATCGTCGGCGCATTCGAGGTGGTCGTAGAAGATCCCCCCAACTCCGCGATGCACCTGGCGGTGGGGGATGTAGAAATATTCCTCCGCCCACTTCCTGTAGCGTTCGTAATAGGTCTCGTTGTGCGGATCGCAGGCGGCCTGCATCGCGGCGTGGAATTCCGCCGTGTCCTCCTCGTAGGGGATCGGCGGGTTGAGGTCCGCGCCGCCGCCGAACCATGCCTTGGTGGTGGTGAGGAAGCGGGTGTTCATGTGCACGGCAGGCACGTGCGGGTTGGCCATGTGCGCGACGAGGCTGATGCCGGTGGCGACGAAGCCGGGGTTCTCCGCGCTCGCCCCGTTGATCGAGCCCGCGAACTCCTTGGCGAAGCTGCCGCGCACGGTCGAGACGTTGACGCCGACCTTCTCGAACACCTTGCCCTTCATCAGGCCCTGCACCCCGCCGCCGGGATCGGGATTGCCTTCCTCGTGCCGGTTCCAGGGGGTGTACCGGAAGGCCGCGTCGGAGCCCGCCTCGCGCTCGATCGCCTCGAATTCGGCGCAGATGGAATCGCGCAGGGATTCAAACCACGCGCGCGCGCGGGCCGTGTGTTGTGTCCAGTCCGTCATACATCCCCGTCCGTCATTCCCGCGCACCATAGGCGAAGGCGCGCGCGGCACAAGCCTGACTTTGCCCGCCGCAGGGGTGTTGCCAAGCGGCGGATTTGGCGGCAGTGGGGGCGCATGGTTCGCGCTATGTTCGCCCCTTTCCCCTTCGCCGGACACGAGCTTGCGCTCGGGGAAGGGCGCGCGCTCTACTGGCCGGCCGAACGCGCGCTGCTGGTCGCCGACCTGCATCTCGAAAAGGCGAGCTGGTTTGCCGCAAGGGGCCAGATGCTCCCGCCCTACGACAGCCGCGACACGCTCGAACGGCTGGCGGACGCAGTGAGGCAGACAGGCGCACGGCGGGTGATCACGCTGGGCGACAATTTCCACGATGATGCCGGCGCGCTGAGGCTGGATGCCCATTGCACCGGGATGCTCGAGGCGCTGACCCGGGCGCTAGACTGGGTGTGGATCACGGGCAACCACGACGAGGCGCTGCCGAAGGGCTTCGGGGGCACCATCCTGCCCGAGCTTGAGCTGGGCGGGGTGATCCTGCGCCACGAGGCGCGCGCCGGAGAGACCGCGCCCGAGCTTTCGGGCCACTACCACCCCAAGCTGCGCGTGAACGTGCGGAACCGCCACATCGCCCGCCCCTGTGCCGTGATGGGGCGGAGCCACAGCGGGGCCGAGCGGATGATCCTCCCCGCCTTCGGGACGCTCACCGGAGGGCTCGACGCGGGCCACCCCGAGATCGTCGGCGCACTCCAGCCTGCCCGCGCGATCGAGGCGCTGATGCCCGCCAAGGGCCGTATCGCCCGCTTCCCGCTGTGGCAGGCGGCGGCCTGACGCTTCAGGCGTCGGCCTCCATCAGCACCGATCCCACAGCGACCACGCCCCTGCGCGTCAGGCCCACGAGCGTCACCCGCTTGTCCGTCTGCGATGGCGAACGCTGGATCAGTTCGGCTTCCTCGAGCCGGTCCATGATGCGCAGGGCGGTGGTGTCGGCTGCGCCAGAGGCGATCACAAGGCTCTTGGTCGAGACCCGGGCCCCGCCGGAAAACTGGATGAACAGTTCCAGCAGCATCTCCCAAGCCGGCTCGCCGAACCATTCGCCCGACAGGTGCCGCCGTCGCCGTCGCGCCGCCGCACGCAGCCTGCCCGCCACCTGCGCCAGCTGGAGCGACCGGCGCTCGATATGTCCGGCTCTCGTCATCCAGTGGTATTCGGAACGCACCCCGGCCGGGTGCCAGGCATCGTCAAGTGCATCGGCCAGCTTGAGCAGGCTTGCGCCCAGACTGCGCATCTGCCCGGCAGAGAAGCTGCCGGCGATCTGATCGAGCGCGCGCTGCTGCTCGGCCTGGTCCGAGCGATCGTCGGCCCGGAGCAGGCTGCCCGCCTCGGCAGGCCAGCCTTCGACTGTGGCGATGAAATCGTCCGCCGGCCCGTCATTGGCCCCGAGCCCCGGGCGGTTCGCCACGGGCGGGACGATCGGGGACCATTCGGCCCCGTTGCCGGCTTCTTGGGAATCGCCCGGTTGCGCCTGGCCCTTCCGGTTCGGGGGGTGCGCACCTGAAAAAGACATCGTCCTGTCTCCTGCTGCAGGCCACCACCAGCCTGCGTCAGCTCCAGCGATCCCTCTCTTTTGCTGCTTCCGTTCAAAACAGTAAATCGCCGTAAGTTCCACAGGATTTGCATTTTTCCTTTGCAAATTTATGGCGTTGCCCCACCGTGGGCAAGACTGGCGGAAGCTGCCGGGTCTCCGTGCGGCCCGGTCGCAAGACTCCACCTAGCGCTCGCCCGCGTTTCCGACTAAGGAGCGCGCAGCAAAGAGCCACAACAGGAGAACACCCCATATCACGTCCACCCCGGCGCTCGCTGGCCCCGCCCGTAAAAAGCGGCCCGCGCTTTGATAACATGATCAACGTCCCGAAGGTCCGCGTCATCGACGACGAAGGCGAGAACCTCGGCGTCATGTACACCCGCGAAGCGATCGAGCAGGCCAACGAGAAAGGCCTGAACCTCGTCGAAGTGTCCCCCAACGCGGACCCGCCGGTGTGCAAGTTCCTCGATGTCGGCAAGTATCGCTACGAGGCGCAGAAGAAGGCGAACCTCGCGCGCAAGACCCAGAAGACGCAGGACATCAAGGAAGTGAAGATGCGTCCGAACATCGACACGCACGATTACGACGTGAAGATGCGCAACGTCCACAAGTTCATCGAGCATGGCGACAAGGTGAAGATCACCCTGCGCTTCCGCGGGCGCGAAATGGCGCACCAGCACCTCGGCATGGACCTGCTGAAGAAGGTGCAGGACGATGTCGCCGAATATGCCAAGGTCGAGGCCTTCCCGCGCCTCGAAGGTCGCCAGATGCTGATGGTGCTCGCGCCCAAGTAAGGCGCACGCCTGCCGCAGACACGAAAGGGGCGGACCGTCGCGGTTCGCCCCTTCTGTTTTGTCCTGCCGACGAGCGGTGTGGGAGGCTCGACAAAGCGCCGACGGAAACCGACTGCCGACGACACCGTTCGGGCGGTTCATGCTATTGAAAACAGGAAGGCGTAGGGATGATCCGGCCCCTTCCGGCTCGCCTCGACACCGTTACAGCCCCCTTTCGTTTCACGGGAAGCACCCGCCCATGCCGCATCTCCCCCGCCTTCTCGCCCTTGCCGCCCTGCTGTCCGGCACCGCGCTCGCCGGCGGTGCGCCCGCCGCTGCGCAGTCCCCCCGGGGCGAGGCGGAGCTTGCGACCTTCGCGCCGTCGGACACCCCGGGCAACGACAGGATCGACTATTCGATCTGGGACGAGGCGATGAAGAACATCGTCATCTCGATGGGCCCTTCCCTGCGTGAAGGCGCCCCCCGCCCCGATCCCTCCTTCGGCACCCGCCGCCAGTACGGTCACGTCTCGCGCTACCGGCTCGAAGGCACGCGGGTGATGTTCAGCTTCCTCGATGCCGACGTCATCGCGAGCTTCACCGAATACCGCAAGGACCTCGAGAACACCGCGAACATCGTCGACATCCAGTCGCTGAGCCGCAACGAGCAGCTCGCCTACTGGATCAACCTCCACAATGTCGCGATGGTCGAACAGATCGCCAATGCCTGGCCGGTGCGCCAGCCGCGCGACATCAAGGTGGACGGCGTGCCGCTCGACGAGGCGCGCTTCATCACCGTGGAAGGCATCAAGCTGTCCCCGCGCGATATCCGCGAGAAGATCGTCTACCGCCACTGGAAGGACCCGGTGGTGATCTACGGCTTCTGGCGCGGCGAGATCGGCGGGCCCTCGCTCCAGAAGGAAGCCTTCAACGCCGACAATGTCGCGCGCCTCCTGCAGCGCGGTGCGGGCGATTTCGTGAACTCGCTGCGCGGTTCTCAGGATCAGGGCGGGCGCCTGCAGGTCGCGGAACTCTACCGCGAGGCCGCGCCCTTCTTCTTCCCCGATTTCGAGAAGGACGTGCGCGCCCACCTCACCCGCTATGCCGACCAGACCACCGCCGCGCTGCTGGCGAAGGCGAGCGGGGCCGACCCGGTGATCGCCGAGTACGACATCGCCGACATCGAGGGCGGCGTGCGCGAGCCGACCTACCAGAACATCACCTCGAACGGGGTTTCGACCAGCTTCCGCATCCCGCAGAGCGTGGCCGCCCTGCTGCGCGAGCGCGAGACCAAGTTCCAGGAGATCATCCGTCAGGGTCGCACCGGCACCGTGACCTTCAGCAACATCACCCTGCCCGGCGACGAGAGCGAACCGGCCGAGGTCGAATAGGCCGCACCTGCCGGCCGGTCCGCAGCCGCCACCCGCGTTCGTCGGCCATGACGTATCTGCATGAACCTGCGTTCATGTGCCGTTTATCTGTCTGACATATCGTGCTTTCCCGGACGGGTTCGAATCTGGTGGGAGAGTTTCGATGGTGCCGAAGTCCATGATCGTGCTGCTGGCGGGCTCTGCCCTCGCGGCGTCCCCGGCGGTTGCGGAGAGCGTGTCGCCGGCAGCCCACGGCCAGAGCGCGCGCGGCGAGCTGCAATTCGTGCCCGGTATCGCCCCCGCCGAGGCCCGCACCTCCGAGGCGGACCAGCGGCTGGCGATCTTCACCCCCACCACCGACCCGGTCCGCACCACCATCGATTACGGGATCTGGGACTACGCACTCAAGCATCTGGTCATCTCGATGGGCCCTTCGGACCGGCAGGGCGCACGGCGGCCCGATCCGATCTCCGGCACGCGGCGGCAGCAGGGCCCGCAATCGCGCTACCGGCTCGAAGGCTCGATGGTGATGTTCCGCTTCTTCGACCGGGAGGTGATCCAGAGCTTCACCGAATATCGCCAGGATCTCGAACGGGTCGTCGAAACCCACGACATCGCCGCCCTGCCGCGCAACGAACAGCTCGCCTTCTGGCTCAACCTGCACAATGTCGCGCTGATGGAGCAGATCGCGCGGGAATGGCCGGTGCGCGAACCCAAGGAAATCACGATCGACGGGGTGCCGCTGGACGATGCCAAGTTCATCACCCTGCGCGGCATCCCGGTCTCGCTGCGCGACATCCGCGAGAACATCGTGTTCCGCCACTGGAAGGACCCGAAGGTGATCTATGGCTTCTGGCGCGGCGAGATCGGGATGCCGCACCTCCAGACCAACGCCTTCACCGGCAGCAATGTCGGCCCGCTGCTCGAGATCGCCGCCGCCGATTTCGTCAACTCGCTGCGCGGCACGCAGAAGATCTCCGGCGATCTGGCGGTCTCGGAACTCTACGCGCAAGTCGCGAGGTTCTACTTCCCCGACTTCGAGAAGGACGTGCGCGCACATCTCGCGGCATACGCCGAAGAACCGGTGGCAAGGCTTCTTGCTCAAACCGACCGGACAGTCGCGACGCTGCGTGAACACGACATCTCCGATCTCCACGGCGGGGCGCTGCCGGCCAACTACCTGTTCGTCAACGTGGCCCCCGGATCCGCAGCCGCAGACCCGGGGCAGTTCGGCTGCACCGAGAAAATGGGGCAGGCGGCCTGCGACCTCCTCTATGCCCGGGCGCTCAAGCTCGACAGGATGGAGCGCCGCGGCCAGCCGGTGTCGCGGGTGTTCTTCTCGAACATCGACCTGCCGGGCGATCCGCCCAACAAGAACGCGGTCGAGTAGCGCGCACCCGGGCATGACGCGCCCGCCGGGCTTGCCCGCGCGGCACCGGGGCTGGTAGGCCGCGCAGGGTCCGTCCATTCTGCGGGGAGCCCGACAGGCATGACAGCGCGCCGGATCGGCCTTTTCCTCGGCCCGCTGGCTCTCGCCCTTACCGCGCTGACCGCGCCGCCTGCGGCAATGCCGGCTGGCGCCTGGCTGGTGGCGGGCCTGACGGTCTGGATGGCGGCCTGGTGGATGACCGAGGCGGTGCCGCTCAGTGTCACCGCGCTGCTGCCCTTCGTGGTGCTGCCGCTGGCGGGCGTATCGAATGCCGAGGCGACGGCGGCGACCTATTACTCGCCGATCCTGTTCCTGCTGCTGGGCGGCGCCTTCATCGCGCTCGCGATCGAGCGCACTGGCCTGCACCGCCGCCTGAGCCTAGCGATCCTGCGCATCGTCGGGCGCGAGGGCGGCGCGGCGCGGCTGCTGCTGGCCTTCATGCTCTCGACCGCGCTGCTCTCGATGTTCATCTCGAACACCTCGACCGCGCTCATCATGATGCCGATGGCGCTGGCGGTGCTGGAGGGCGGCGGCAGTGCCACGGCCGAAGGCGCGCCGCCGCGTCAGGACGGCGTTCACGGCGCCCTCCCCATGGGCATCGCCTTTGCCGCGAGCATCGGCGGGCTCGGCACCCTCGTCGGCTCGCCCACCAACGCCATCGCGGTCGGCCTGCTCGACAAGGTCGCGGGCGTCAGGATCACCTTTGCCGAATGGGCGCTCTACGGCGTGCCGCTGGTGCTGCTGAGCGTGCCGCTCGCCGCATGGATCGTGGCGCGGGTGCAGCAGGTGGCGGTGCACCCTTTCGACGTCGCCGCAGCGCGCGCCGCGTTGGGCAGTCACGCCGCCTGGAGCGCGCCGGAACAGCGCCTCGTCCCCCTGGCGATCCTCACCTTCCTTGCCTGGACCACCCAGCCGCTCGTCGCCCCGCTGCTGCCGCCGGGATCGTGGACCGACGGCACCATCGCGGTGATCGCCGCACTGGCGCTGTTCCTGCTGCCTGACGGCACCGGCCGCCCGCTGCTGGTGTGGCAGGAGGCCGAGCGCGCGCCGTGGAGCGTCATCTTCATGTTCGGCGGGGGACTGGCACTCGCGGCGGGGATGCAGGCCTCCGGCCTCGCCGAATGGATCGGCGGGGCGCTGCTGCCGCTTGAGGCATGGCCGCTGCTGGCGGTCGCGCTGGCGGTGACGGCGCTGGTGATCCTCGTCACCGAGTTCGCCAGCAACGTCGCCACCGCCACGGGGATCATCCCGGTGGTCGCGGCGCTGGTGGTGGCGCTGGGGGCCGATCCGGTGCTGCTTGCGCTGCCGGCGGCGCTCGCGGCGAGCTGGGGCTTCATGCTCCCCGCCGGCACCGGCCCCAACGCCATCGCCTGGTCGACCGGGCGCATCCGCATCGGCGCGATGGTGCGGGCCGGCGCGCTGCTCGACGTGGCGGGCGTGCTGCTCATCGTTGGCGTGGTGTGGTTGATCGCAACTCTCGTGTGAAATCTTGCGCCGCCCGGTTGAAAGAATTTTACGCAGGCGATACTCCCCAACCAGCACAGCGGCAGCAGCGGAGAGGCGTTCCTGCGGAGGTTAGGAACGGGTGCCCTGCCCGCCGCCGAACGGCTCCCGCCTTCCTGGGAGCGTGAGCATAGGAAGGACACGGCCATGCCTGACGCCGTCGACGCTGTCGTCACCCCCACTCCCCGCCGCAAGCCCAAGCCCCCCCGCCGCGAGATCGCCGGACGCCCCCTGAAGCCCGCCACGCTGATGATGGGCCACGGCTACGACCCGGTCCTGTCGGAAGGGTCGTTGAAGGCCCCGATCTTCCTCACCAGCACCTTCGCCTTCGAGAGCGCGGCCGCCGGCAAGCGCCACTTCGAGGGGATCACCGGCCTTCGCGAAGGGGGGGCGGAGGGCCTCGTCTATTCGCGCTTCAACGGCCCCAACCAGGAAATCCTCGAGGATCGCCTCGCGGTGTGGGACGGGGCGGAAGATGCGCTGACCTTCTCCAGCGGGATGACCGCGATCTGCATCCTGATGATGGCCTATGCCAACGCCAATGACGTGATCGTCCATTCCGGCCCGCTCTACGCCGCCTCGGAAGGCTTCGTGGCCAAGGTGCTGAGCCGCTTCGGGGTGGGTTATGTCGATTTCCCCGCCGGGGCGACCCGCGAGGAACTCGACGCGGTGCTTGCCCGCGCAGGCGCCGAGGCGGCCGAGCGTGGCGGGAAGGTCGCGATGATCTATCTCGAGAGCCCGGCCAACCCGACCAACGCGCTGGTCGATGTCGAGGCGGTGCGCGATGCGCGCGATGCGAACCTCGCCGGCTGCCCGATCGCGATCGACAACACCTTCCTCGGCCCCCTTTGGCAGCGCCCGCTGGAGCACGGGGCGGACATTGTTGCCTATTCGCTGACCAAGTATGTCGGCGGCCACTCCGATCTCGTGGCGGGCAGCATAGCTGGCGCCAAGCGCTGGATGGATCCGGTGCGCGCGCTCAGGAACACGATGGGCGGGATCGTCGATCCCAACACCGCGTGGATGCTGCTGCGCTCGCTGGAGACGGTGGAACTCAGGATGCAGCGCGCGGGCGAGAACGCGGCGAAGGTCTGCGCCTTCCTGCGCGATCACCCCAAAGTCGAGGGGCTGGGCTATCTCGGCTTCATCGCCGATGCCCGCCAGCAGGACATCTATGATCGCCACTGCCTCGGCGCCGGGTCGACCTTCTCGCTGTTCATCAGGGGCGGCGAGGCGGAGTGCTTCCGCTTCCTCGACAACCTCACCATCGCCAAGCTCGCGGTCAGCCTCGGCGGCACCGAGACGCTGGCGAGCCACCCGGCCTCGATGACGCACCTCTCGGTCCCGCAGGCGAGGAAGGACCTGCTCGGCATCACCGACAACCTCGTGCGCATCAGCATCGGCATCGAGGATGCGGACGACCTGATCGCCGATTTCGCACAGGCGCTGGAGCGCGTCTGACGCGCGGCCCTTGCCGTGGCACCGGCGGTGCGCCAGTGTCACGGCGGAGGGAGACCAATCATGACCGACAGCCGCAAGCCTGTGTTCCTCGTGATCGGCGCAGGGGCCGGGATCGGGGGCAATGCCGCGATGCGCTTTGCGGCCGGGGGCTATCATGCGGTGCTCGCGCGGCGCTCGGACGAGGCGGGCCTCGCGCGCATGGTCGGCGAGATCGAGGCGGCGGGCGGTTCGGCCAGCGGCACTCTCCTCAACGCCGCCGAGGATGGCAGCATCGAGGAACTGGTGGCGCGCACCGAGGCCGAGATCGGCCCGATCCGCGCCGCGCTTTATAACCTCGGGGCACAGATCGGGAACCGCGCGCTCGACCAGACCCCGCACCGCATCTTCGAGCTCGGCTGGCGGCTCGGCACCTACGGGGTGTTCCGCCTCGCCCATGCGCTGCTGCCCCGGATGGTCGAGCGGGCGAAGGACGGCGGGCCCCACGGCACCCTCCTCGTCACCTCGGCGACCGCGGCGGTGCGCGGCAATGCCGGGCAGCACAGCCACGCCGCGGCGATGGGCGGGCGGAGGATGCTGTGCCAGACCCTCAATGCCGAGTTTGCGCCCCAGGGCGTGCACGTGGCCCACGTGGTGGTCGACGGCGCGGTCGATGCCCCCGACACGCTCGGCAAGCTGCTGGGCGACAAATACGAGGCCTTCAAGCAGGGCAAGGGCCGCGAGGGGATCATCGATCCTGCGGCTCTGGCCGAGACCTACTGGCACCTCGCCCACCAGCCGCGGAACTGCTGGAGCCACGAGATCGACGTGCGCCCCTGGACCGATGTCGCGTGGTGGAACGACAATCCCGACCCGCAGATCGACAGCAAGGGCAAGGGCTTCGCGGGGCCTAAGGACTGAGGCAGCCCCAACTCCGTTCGGGCTGAGCTTGTCGAAGCCCTGCACTTCTTCTTTGAGATTGGGTCACGAAAAAAAGTGCGGTGCTTCGACAAGCTCAGCACGAACGGGGTTATCTCTTACCCTCGCCACTCGCGCCGTTCCTCGGCGGCCCGCAGGACCTCGTAGCTGGTCTGGATCAGCTGGAACTGCCGCGCCGCCTCGGCATCGCCCGGCTTCACGTCGGGGTGCACTTCCTTGGCGCGGGCACGGTAGGCCTTCTTGATCGCGTTGAAATCGGCATCGGCCTCCAGCCCCAGCACCTCGAGCGCGCGCATCTCGTCGGCGCTGCGCGAGCCGTCGCCCGAGCCTGCCCAGCCGTAATGCGCGGCCTCGGCATAGCCGGCGTTCTCGCGGCGCTCGGCGCGGGCGCGTTCTTCCTTCTCGGCCGCCTCGAGGCCTTCGAAGTAATCCCACTTGGCGTTGTATTCGGCGGCGTGCTTCTGGCAGAAATACCACCGGTCGCGGCTGTTCGGGGCCTTGGGCGCGGGGCAATCGCCCGGTTCGTTGCAGCCGTGCCGGTCGCAGATGCGCACCTGCGCGGCTTCCTGCGAGGAGCCATAGCCCCGCCACCGTGGGAAACCCCAGTCCATCGACCGGCGCGCGCGGCTCACCGGGAGGCCCCGGGCGTCATGTCGTTGGTCGATTGGGTCACGCGGTCAATCTAGGCGCAGTGGCCACGAATGGGAAGGCGTGAGAAGCAGGAACAAGTTGCAATATGAAATGTTGCATTGCAAAAGGATCGCAGACCATGAGCCAGCAACTGACCCTCTCCAGCCTCTTCTGCGTCCTCGCACTGGCGGGCCTGTGCCTCGTCACCGGCGCGCGCGAGCTGGCCGGGATGGGCGCGCCGGTCGCCGCGCAGCAGGCCGAACTTTCCGCCGGCCCGCTGCGCAGCTGATACCTCAGTTGATGATGACGCTGGCGGCGCGGCGGTTCTGCGCCCACGAGCTTTCGTCAGAGCCCAGCGCCACCGGGCGTTCCTTGCCGTAGCTCAACACCGAAATGCGGTTCGCGTCGACGCCGAGGCTGACGAGATAGGACTTGGCGGCATTGGCGCGGCGTTCGCCGAGCGCGAGGTTGTATTCGCGCGTGCCGCGTTCGTCGGCATGGCCCTCGATGGTGAAGGTCACCTGCGGATAGCGCGCGAAATACTGCGCCTGCGCCTGGAGCGCGGCGGCATCCTGCGAATCGATGTTGTAGCGATCCGTGTCGAAGTAAATCGTGGTCGCCGAGCCGACAGCCGCGGCGAAGTGCTGCTGGGTGCCGACCTGCGGGCCGGTGGGCTGGACCTGCGGGCCGGTCTGGCCCGACCCGGTTTCGACCGGCGCGGGCGGCAGGGTCTCGGGCGCCTTCTTCGAGCAGGCGGCAAGACCGACGGCGGAGGCCAGCATCACGGCGGTCGCAATCTTCCGGTTCATCGTTGTTTTCCTTTCAGACTGTTGCGGGGAAGTGTGAACTCTGTCTCCGGGACGATCATGGCGAAATTAGGGTCGCCCGGTCACGGACGGATCGGGCCCCACGCCGGGTCGGAGGCGTCGACCGGGGTCGGCAGGCGGCGCTCGTTCTGGCCGGTGAGATCGACCTGCCAGATGCCGGAACGCCCGGTGTTCTTCTCGGTGCGGAAGAACTGGATGATGCGGCCGTTGGGCGCCCAGGTCGGGGCCTCGTCCTGCCAGCCGCGGGTCAGCACGCGCATCGCCCCGCCGCCGGTGTTCATCACCGCGATGTTGAAGTCGCCCGCGATCCGGGTGAAGGCGATCTGGTCGCCGCGCGGGCTCCATTCGGGCGTGGCGCAGCGCCCGCCGAAGAAGCTGATGCGCTTCTGGTTGGTGCCGTCGGCGTTCATGACATAGCATTGCTGGCTGCCCGAACGGTCGCTCTCGAACACGATCTTGGTGCCGTCGGGCGAGTAGGAGCCGCCCACGTCGATCCCCGGATTGTCGGTCAGCTTCACGCTCGCGCCGCCCGTGGCCGGGACGCGGTAGATGTCGGTGTTGCCCGCGACTGCCATCGAATAGAGGATGAACTTGCCATCCGGCGACCAGCGCGGGGCGATGGTGGGGTTGCGGTTCTCGGTCACCAGCGTCTGCTTGCCGGTGCCGATGTCGTAGACATAGATGCGCGGATTGCCGTCGACGTAGCTGAGATAGAGGATCTTCGAATAGTCGGGCGAATAGCGCGGGGTCAGCGCGGTGGCGCTGCCGAGGGTCAGGAAGCGGTGGTTCGCGCCGTCCGAATCCATCACAGCGAGGCGCTTGACGCGGCGGTCCTTGGGGCCGGTCTCGGCGATGTAGGCGATGCGGCTGTCGAAGAACGGGCTCTCGCCGGTGAGGCGCGAGAAGATCAGGTCCGAACACTTGTGCGCCGCGCGCCGCCAGTCGCCGGGCGCGACCACCCAGCCCTCGCGCACCAGCTCGTTCTGGAGCGCCACGTCGTAGAGGTAGCAGCCGACCACCAGCCGGCCATCATCCCGCGCGCGGACATAGCCGTGGACCAGCATCTCGGCGCTGCGCCCGCTCCAGGTGGAAAAGGCGGGCGCGGTGATCTGGGGGAAGGTCGGCTGGGGCAGGCTGTCGGGACCGACCGGCTTGAACAGCCCGTTGTTCCTGAGGTTGGCGGTGATGACCCGCGCGATCTCGCGTCCCAGCGCACCCGTGCCAGCCTCGTTGGCGGGGGTGGCGCGTTCGCGGTCGGTGGCGAAGGCGGGGATGGCGATGCCGATGTCCGACCACGCGCTCTCGTCGGTGACGGTGCCGCGCAGCGGGCCGTCATCCTCGCCCTCGATCGTGACGCGCTCGACGCGCTGGTCCTGCGGGATCGGGGCGCCGAGATCCTGCGCGGCGGCAGGCGGGGCGGCGAACAGAGCGGCGGAAAGGAGCAGGAGGAGCTTCTTGGTCATGTCACAGCCTTCGGTCGAATTGCCATTCGAGCGCTTTCCAGCGGTCGTAGAACTGGTCGGGGAGGTCGAACGGCGCGGCCCGCTGCACGGCGCGGATCGCGCGCTCGCAGTGCAGGCCCGCCTGCGGGCGATTGCTTTCGGTGATGCTGCCCGGATCGGTGCGGCAACGCGGCGTGCCGCGCAGGGTGCCGTCGGGATTGAGCTCCCAGCTGACGGTCGAGATCAGCTGTTCGGCATCGAGACCCGAGGGCGCAGTCCAGTGCGGGCGCAGCGCGCGGGTGATCGCGCTCGACAGCGCGGCTCTTTCGGCTCGCCCGAAGGCGGCGGCAGGCGCGCGGGTTTCCTGCGTGTTCGTCGAGGAGCCGCGGCCTTCCAGAAAGTCGTCCCCGATCCGGCTTCCGCCGCTTTTCGGAGCGGCCTGTGCCGGGCTGGTGGCGGGCCGCGAGGCCGGGGTCCGAGCGGCGGGCTGCGCTGCGGCTGTCCGGTCCGGGCGCGACCGGTCTCGCGCAGGCGCGGCCTGCGTCGGGGCGGGCGAGGGCCGCGGC